>JAYPGD010000208.1:0-7609 GCA_038126655.1 Verrucomicrobiales bacterium | reverse complement strand
AATTATGACCGTACCCGGCCGATTTCTGATGGTCGCGTGGATATCGAGGGCGTCCCCGCGGCCTCCGCTGTCTCGCGTGAAGCCAGCGTCGCGCTCAGCGAGGGCCGCAAACTCGCCCGGACCATCTGCGCCAGTTGCCATCTGTTTCCCGAACCCGCCCTGTTGGACCGGGTCACCTGGGCCATGGAGGTCCTGCCGGACATGGCCCATTGGATCGGCATGCGGTTGCACGACGAGGATCCCTATCTCGCCCTGGGACTCGACGAACGCGTCCGGGAGGCCCGGGTCATTCCCGAGCAACCGCCCATCACCCTCAAGCAATGGCGGGCCATCTGTTTCTACTACCTGCACGAGGCTCCCGACACCGCCGTTCCTCAACCCGTGCGAACGCCCATCACAACCGGCTTGAAGCATTTCAAACTCGAACTCCCCAAACAGCGGGGCCGCCCCCGGACAACCATGGTCCAAATAGATCCGGATCAACAGCGGATCTACCTCGGCTCCATCGGCGATCAATACTCCGGAATGTTGTCCGTGTTTTCACGGCTGGGAATCCACGAACGGAGCATGCCGATGGCGAGCCCCCCCGTCTCCCTGACCATCCAGCCCACCCAACTCTTGGCCACGCTCATCGGCCCCTACGGCCCGTCTGATGAACTGCTCGGGCAGGTTGTCAGCATCCCGCGCCCCGACACCCCGGCAACCGCCGGTGGCGATCTTCTGGCGAAACTTCCCCGCGCCACACAGGCTTTCCCCGCCGACCTGAACGGCGACGGCAGGATGGACATTGTCCTCTGCGGCTATGGCCACATCCTTGGCCGACTCTCGTGGTTCGAGAACAAGGGCGGTGGGAACTATGAAGAGCAGATCCTGCTGGACCAGGGAGGCGTCCTGCAGGCCCGCGTGCTCGACTGGAATCAGGACAATCGCCTCGACCTGCTCGTCATGACCGCCCAGCAACGCGAAGGGGTCTACCTCATGACCAACCTCGGCGACGGCGACTTTGAGCCCCGGGCCGTCATCGAGAAGCATCCTGCATGGGGCTTCGCCTCCTTCGATCTGGCCGACATGAATGGCGACGGCCTCCCCGATCTCATCACCGCGAACGGCGACAACGGCGACTTCACCGCCCACCTCCCTCCGCTCAAGAGCTACCACGGCTATCGCATCCACCTGAACGACGGAAACTACAATTTTCCGGAATCCTGGTTCCATCCGGTCAACGGAGCCTTCAAAATCCTCGCCCGGGATTTCGACGGCGACGGGGATCCGGACCTGGCCGCGAGCTCCTTCTACGCGGATTATGAGAACTCGCCGGAAGAAGGATTCATCCTTTTTGAAAACACCGCCCCGGCGTCGCTCTCCTTTCAACCGCGGACCTTCCCCGAGGTTTCCCTCGGACGCTGGATCACGCTTGACGCCAACGACCTTGATGCCGACGGCGACATTGACATCGTGCTCGGCTCCATGGGATCGGGACCGGCGACCGCGCCGATCGAACTCCGCAGGCAATGGCGCGACGAAGGACCGCCCTTCGTCATTCTACGGAATCAGACGGCGAAGTAGGCCGTCAGGGTCGGAAACTCCCGCGGAACAGGCGAACCAGCTCAGCCTTCTGAACCCTCGTTCGCCGAGGCTGGCTCCCGCTCCGCCGATTCGCCCTCCAGCTTCGCCGGCAGCTTCTTCAGCCCCGGAGGCAGGTAGCCCAGAAACTCGGGCATCAACTTCTCGTTGGTCGCCAGAGCCCCGGTTGGACAGGCCTCAACCACCTGCTCGGCGACCTTGACCAACCCCTCGTCCAACCGCTTGTTCAGCGACACGCCCGTCTTCAAATCAAAGCCGCGACCGACAAATGTGAAGCCAAAATCCTCGCCTTCCGCCTCGGTCACCCGGACGCAGAGCCCGCACTTGATGCATTTGCCCGGTTCGTAGACCGCGCCGGCGTTCTGGTTGACGTGCTCGTGAGTGGCCCTCTCCTCGCCATTGAAGGCCGCCTGGCGCGCGCCATACTCATCGCTGTAATCGCGCAGCTTGCAGTTGTCCTTCTTGCGGCAGTCGCAGTGCATGCAGCGCTCCCCCTCCTTCTGCGCGTCCTCGTGCCGGAAGCCGTTCTCGACGATGTCCTCGGGATGCAGCCGGCCAATGGGATTGGCCCCGGACACAAAAATCTCAAGCTCTCCGTCAATCAGCCGGCCCATCTTGTGGTTGTATTTCTCAACCACGCCGACCATCGGCTGATTGTTCAGCTTCTCATCAATGCAGGCGGAGAGATTCTTGGCGGTGGTGAAGGATTTGATCAATGGCTGCTTCGGCTTGACGATGCTCCCGCCCGCGAAGACGTTTTCCACCTCGGTGGCTCCGGTCTTCATGTTCACCTTCATGCCCTTCTCGGTCACGGGCATCCCCATCACCTGCAGGACTTCCGGCTCCGTCGCCCCGCAGGTCAGAAGCACGATGTCGGAGCCTTCCTGAAGTTCCGACAAGGCCTTGTCCTTGCCGACTTCCGTGTTCAGGTGGATTTCGATTCCCATCCCACGGAGCACCTTCAGCTCCCCGTCGTGAATCCAGTCCGGCAACGGCGCCTTTTCGAACTCCGTGGCAATCCGGCCGCCGATGCGATCGGTCTTCTCATAAACCGCGCAGGCGTGGCCGAACTGCGCGAGATAATGCGCCGACGCCAGCCCCGTAGGCCCGCCGCCAACAATCGCAATCTTCCTGCCAGTGGCTTCCTTGACCGCCGGAATGTGCGGATTCTCGCGCTTGAGGTCCCAATCCCCTGCGTGCCGGGCAAGCTCCCGGATGGCCAGACCCTCGTCGTGCTTCGAACGGCGACACCCCGTCTCACACGGAGCGTTGCAGTGTCGCTCCAACATCGAGGGTATCGGCAGATCGAGACGCACCGTCGCGATGGCGTCCTCCATCTGATCATCCATGATCTCGCGGATCATCTTTGGCACCTCCATGTGCACGGGACACACACGCTGACAGGGAGCCTCACAATCGCCAATATGGTCGCTGAGCAGCAACTCCAACGTCATCTTGCGGGCCTCGCGAATCTCCTCGCAATTGGTGTCGATCTCCATCCCGTCCAACGCCTGCTGCGAACAGGCCGGGTGCTGCCGCCCGGTCTTCTTGTCCTTCACCACGCACATCATGCAGGAGGTGAAGTAGTCGTATCCCTCCTTGTAGCACATCACGGGGATATCGACGCCGACCTTCTGGGCGGCCTGGTAAATCGTCAGCTCCTCGTCCGACTGAAACTCGATGTTGTCGATGGTCAGCTTCATTGATCCTTGCCAACAATATGAATCGCGTCCACCGGACACACCTGCAGGCAGATGTCGCAGCGCGTGCAGAGTTCGTCCTGAATCACATGGTGGTGATAAGGATTCATCGGAATGGCGTCGGTGGGACAGAACTGCGAACAACGCGTGCAACCGAAGCAGGTGTCGGTGATGTCGTAGCGGATCAACGGCATGCACTTCTGCGAGGGGCATTGCCCGTTGATGTGCGCCTCATATTCCTCGCGATAGTAGCGAAGACTCGAGGACACCGGGTTGGGCGCGGTCTTGCCCAGCCCACAGAGGCTGCCCTCCACCGTGATGCCGGACAGGGTTTCCAACTTCTCAAGATCCCCCTTCCGCCCCTGCCCGTTGCACAGACGCGTCAGAATCTCCAGCATGCGCTTGGTGCCGATCCGGCAGTGCGTGCACTTGCCGCAGGATTCGTCCTGCGTGAATTCCATGAAATAGCGGGCGATGTCGACCATGCAGTCCGTGTCGTCCAGAACCACCATGCCGCCGGACCCCATGATGGCTCCGACCTCCTTGATCGCCTCGAAATCGACCGGCACATCACAAATCCGCGCTGGAATGCAGCCGCCGCTGGGACCGCCCATCAGCACCGCCTTGAGCTTGCGGCCATTCGGGATGCCGCCGCCGATTTCCTCGACGATCTTGTGAATGCTCATCCCCATCGGCACTTCGATCAGGCCGCCCCGATTCACCTTGCCGGCAAGCGCAAAGGTCTTGGTGCCGCGGCTCTTGCCGATGCCGAAAGCGTGAAACTTATCCGCGCCGTTGCGCAGGATCCACGAGATGGTGGCCAGGGTCTCGACGTTGTTGATCAATGTCGGCTTGCCCCAGAGGCCCGCCTGGGCCGGAAACGGCGGGCGGAATCTGGGCATGCCTCGACCGCCCTCGATAGCGGACATCAACGCTGTCTCCTCGCCGCAGACAAAGGCGCCCGCGCCCTCGACCACGTGCAACTTCAGCTTCATTCCCGTGCCAAGAATGTTGTCGCCCAAATACCCCCGCTCCTCACAGACCGCGATCGCATTCTCGATGCGCTCGGTCGCCAACGGATACTCGGCGCGGATGTAGAGATACCCCTCCGAAGCGCCCGCCGCGTAGGCCGCGATGATCATCCCCTCCAACACTCGGAACGGGAAGGACTCCAAGATCATCCGGTCCATGAACGCGCCCGGATCGCCCTCGTCCCCGTTGCAGATGACGTATTTCAGATCGCCCTCGGCCTTCTGCGCAAAACCCCATTTCGTGCCGGTCGGAAAGCCCGCTCCTCCCCGCCCGCGCAGACCGCTGTCCGAAATCGTCTTGATGATGTCGTCGGGCGTCAACTCCTTGAGGCACATCTCCAGCGCCTTGAATCCGTCATGCGCGATATAGTCCTCGATGTTGACCGGGTTCAACTCGCCGGCATGCTCGGTCGTCAGGCGCACCTGCGAATCGACATAGCGCAGGTCGTCCCCGCCCCGCACGTCCTTGCTGAAACGCGTCGGCGGCGTCCAGGCCTCGTCGGACAGGAGGTCGTCGAGCAGCTGATAGACCCGGGCGCCGGTCCGCTTGAGCCAGTTTGCCGGCCGAAAATGCTTCAGCAGCAGCTGTCGCACCTCGCCGACCTTCACTCGGCCGTAGCGATAGTGCGACTCGTTGTAGACCGCCACCTCGACCAACGGCGTCTGGAAGGAAATGCCGGAACAACCGACCGTCCGCACGCGGACAGGCAGACCGAGCTCGGCGACCGCCTTCCTCAACTCCGCGTAGACCTCGTCCGCGCCGCCGGCCGTGCAACTGGAGCAGACACACATGCGAACATCGCCCATCGCGGACTGGACATCCCCCTCGTCCTGCCCGTCGTCGCCGTCCTTCTCCGTCGTCGCCAGGAAGTCGGAGATGGTCTTCTGCACCTTCCAAGGCTCGACATTCCCATAGATGACATCGTCGATCTGCACCACCGGCGCGAGCATGCAGCAACCGAGGCAGGCGACTTTCTCCGTCGTAAACTTCCCATCCTCGGTGGTGTGCTGACCTTTCCCAATCTTCAGATGCTGCCGCATCGTGTCGTCCACGATGTTGGCGCCGCTGACATGACACGCCGTGCCGATGCAGGTCTGAATGATGTGTTTGCCGACGGGATAGTGACGGAACTGGGAGTAAAATGTCGAAACGCCGGTCGCCGCATCGGGCGTGATTTCCGTGATCTCGCACAATCGCTCCAACGCAACAGGCGGCAGGTAGTTGAACTTGTTTTGGATCGCCTGCAGCAGCGGGATCAGATCCTCGGACCGTTTCCCGATCTTCGCCACCATCTCATCGACGGCCGACACATCGATCTCATCGGCGGTCCCACAGGTTGACGACCCCGGACAGGCTTGAACTTCGGTTGCTGCGCTCACGATCCGATTCGATAAAGGTGTTCCACTCCGCGAATGAAAAGACTGTCGCCGCTGACCGCCGGCGTGCAGACAGCCGGTTCGCCAAGCTCCGACTGACCGACGGATTTGAATTCTCCGGCGGCCTCGAAAATGTGCATCCTCCCCATCCGATCCATCAGGTAGACATTCCCGTTGATCAGCAGGGGCGAGGCGTAAAACCCGTCGTCCGTGTCTTCAAACCACTTCTCCTCGCCGGACTTGGCGTCGAGACAGAACATGCTGCCGTCGGCCAAGCCGCCGAACATCAGCCCCTTCGTCACCATCGGAGTCGAGACGCCGGGAATCAGATCCTCCCCCTTCCAGAGCAACTCATGCGACCCGGCGTCGATCGCCGCGACGCAGACATAGTCACAGGCCACGAAAAAGACGCCGTCCGCATACACCGGCGATGGCGCGACCTCGCCGCCTTTCAGGCATTCCACGCTCCAAAGCTCCTTGCCGGTGGCGGGATCGTAGGACGTGACCATTGGGTCCGCGGCCAGGAGCAGTTCGCTTCCCCCCTCGCCGCGATGCAGCAGCGGAGACGCCCACGAAGGGCCGAACTTGCGTTCCACCCGCCAGCGATCCTTGCCTGTGCCCACATGCAGGCCGGCGACAAAACTGTGTTCCTCCTGGTCGTATTGAACCAACAGAATGTCCTCGTGAAGTTCGAGGGAGGAGGAATGTCCGTATGGATTCTCCGGCACGCCAAGATTGCGCCCCCAGACCTTGGCTCCCGCCATGTCCAACGCAACGATATCGCCCGTGGAAAAGATCGCGAAAACGCGCGTCCCGTCGGTGATCATCGAAGCGGCCGCGTAGCCGGTGTCCGCGCTGACCTTGGGAGCCTCGGCCGGCGATCCGGGAATGTCCTTCACATCATGCGTCCAGAGCAACTCCCCCTTCTCGACGCTGTAGCAATAGACCTGACGCGTCTCGCGGTCGCCGCCGGACAGGAAGATCTTGTCTTTCCAGATGATCGGCGAACTGAACCCGGTCAACGGGACTTTCGCCTTCCAGACAACGCCTTCTCCTGATTCGCCACTCCATTTTGTCGGAGCCTTCCCCATGGTGACGACGCCGCCGTTGGGGCCGCGGAGATTCGGCCAGTTCTGAAGCATTTCCTCACGCGAGGCGACAACCACGGGTTCGGAGGGCTCGGGTTCCGGCTCCGGGGCCGGTTTGACTTCCGGCGCCGACGCCCCCGGTTCTGAAACGATTCCAGGCGATGCCGCGCCCCCGGTAGGCGGCGGCTCGCCGCTCCCTCCTTCCGTTGCGGCGGAGGTCTCCTCGTCACTCAGCTTCGACTTCCAAGGCAGGGCCAGAATCAACGCAAACCCGACCATCACCAATCCAGCCGCCGTCACCGACTTGCGGGCCCAGGCGGCATTCTCGATCAGATCATCCTTCGGATCACTGCCATCCGGATAGAAGTACTTTGCCTTGTAGGTCTCCAGCGCCTTGAAAGAGCTGACCATGACGATCAGACCGCCGAACAACATGAAGACCGCGATGCGATTGAACCGCTGACTGGTGAAGAACTGCTTCCGGGTCAGCAGGTCGAGATCGCGGATTTCCTCACGCAATGCCTCGTTGTTCCGGTCGGAATTCAACGCCTCCTTCGCTTCCAGCAAGGCCGGAAAATGGATAGGATCCGCCCGCTTGGTGCCAACGGTGTTCGCGATCATCAAGACCGCGACAATCAACGAGAAAATTCCCGAACAAACGCCAACCCCCTTCAGGAGCCGGTAGTTGAGATGGGAAGTGTCCTTCTGATACTCGACGATTCTCATCAGACCTTGGCCTCCTGCGCCCCCTTCTGCTCGGTTTGGGCTTCATTGTCCGGATTCGCCAGGGCCAACGCCTCGTTGTAAGCAGGTGTCCCCGGAACAAAAT
>JAYPGD010000207.1:0-10231 GCA_038126655.1 Verrucomicrobiales bacterium | reverse complement strand
CCTCGATACGGTCGATCAGTCGGGCAAAGCTCCCCACCGGCCAGCGTTTCGTATTCCAGCGCGCGCCCGGACAGATGGCGATCAACGGCCCCGCCCAGCCGTCCAATCCGCGCACGACCGCCGCTTCCGCGAGGGGCCGACGGGGAAGCCATTCGAAGTCCCACCGGACGGGCACGTCCAACGCGTCCAGCGCCTTCAAATACCAGTCCACCGCGTGCGGTGAATCCTGGGGTCTTCTCACCGCCACATCGTAAGCCAGGCTCGCCCCTTCGCGCGGATTGTCCAAGCCGACGGTGAAGCCGCCGTTCACAAACCAGGAAAACGCCGCGCTGCGGGCCAACCCCTGCAGGTCCAGCACCCAGTCGAAACGCATGCGCCGCGCCGCGCCGATGGATCTGACGATGTCCCCCCAATGTCGCGGCGAAGCCCACTTCTTCCTGTGGAATTCGATCAGGTTGCAGATATCCGGATCCCCCTCGAGCAGGGAACCCAGGTCATCGGAAATCCACCAGGAGATCTCGGCGTCGGCATGCTTGGCGCGAATCATGCGCGCCAAGGGCAGCGCCTGCACCACATCGCCAAGGGAACTGGGCTTGAGAATGAGAACCTTCACACGCAGCAGTGGACGCCGGGTGAAACGGGAATGCCTGCCTCCACTTCAACGCGACCGTCACCCCAAGGGGTTACTTGCCGTAATCAAGGCGCTCAGCGAGGCGCGCGGGCAACCCGGCATCCAGGATCTTCTGCTTGGTGGTCTCCTTGTCGTATTCCAGCCGGCGAAGCTCGATCGTGCCCTCGTCCATGTCATAGATGACATAGCCGCAGCGCCAGTCGCCATCGCGGGGCTGGCCGATGCTGCCCACGTTGACGAAGTATTTCTTGCCGGGATCGACCTTGAATTTCGAGTAGGTGCCGCCGTGCACCTTGCTGTCCCGGATGAAGGCCACGGGCACATGCGTATGACCGAAGAAGCAGACGCTGGTGTTCTGGTAGGTGAAGCTCGCGGCCGCGTCCAACTTGTTGAACACATAGCCCCACTTGCGCGGCACATCGAGCGTCGCATGCACCAATGTGAAATTCGAGACCAGCCGCAGGTACTTGAGTCCGGCCAGCCACTTGCGATCCTCCTCGGTCAGTTGCTGCCGGGTCCAGAGAACCGCCTCCGCCGCCGCCGGGTTGAAGCCGGACAGATCCATGTCCTGCCCGATAAACTCATCATGGTTGCCTTTCACGACCGGCATGCCGGATTCCTTGATGCAGTCGAGGCATTCCTTCGGGTTGGCGCCATAGCCGACAACGTCTCCCAGACATGCGTAATGCGTGCAGCCGTTTTCTTCTGCGTCCTCAAGAACGGTCCGCAGCCCCTCCAGGTTTCCGTGGATATCGGCGAGTATTGCGTACTTCATTTCCAGTAACTGCTATCTGACTATTTCAAACCCGCGAAACTCCGACGTCGCCTCGCTCCAATCCGTCTCTTCACTCCGAATCAGACGCCCGAGCCCTTCGTCCCGGATCGCCTGCTGAAAGGCTTGCAGTTCGTCCTGCTCGCCTTCCGCAATCAGTTCGACGCGACCGTCAGCCAGATTGCGAACCGTGCCCGTGACATCGAATCCCACACCCTGCACGCGACCGGCATAATAAACTCTCAATCTGCGACGTCCCATCTCGAAACAGCGAAAAGTTGCGCCGTCTCCAATCAGTCGATGAAGCCACAAAACCGTCATCCAAGGCAACGATATTCTCCCCGGCGGAATGACTATCTCGAATCGCCGCCTATCGGCGCCGTTTCCGGGCGCGTTTCTTGGCCGCGAGCAGACGATCTGTCGCGCTCTCCTCGGCGGACGCCTCGGGATCCGGTTGCGCCCGTTCGGCGGTCTTGGCCGGACTCGCGGCCTCCTGCCCCCCGGTTTCCAACGACGCGAGCGGCGCCTCCGCCTGATCCCCGGACGGGGCGTCGGCCGGCTGAAACAGATCGGCGCGGGCCTCGGCCTGCCTCCCGGCGCCCGTTTTCCGGGAGCGGACAGTGTCCCGCTTCGCCAGCAGCGCCGATAGCGATTCGTCCTCCTTGACCTCACCGGGGCCGGGTTTCCAGAAGAACAACCACCGCCGCAGCGTGCGGGTCGCCCGGGACCATTCCTCGCGATCGATCTGGATCCGCCGGACGCCGACATCAAGAGGGAACAACAACACCGCCAGCTTCAGCAGAAACTCCCACAGGCTGCGGGGTTGAAAGGTCTTCTCGCGATCGTGGACGAATGGATTCTCCTGCAGGGTCCGTGGGTCCAGGATCCTGCCGCCGCCGGCCTCGGCAATGCGTTGCAGCCGGTTCAGATTCGGCTCGCTGTCATTGAACTCGGGCGAATAATCGACGCTGGCGCCCAATGCCTGCGCCCCGACCGGCTTGCCGTCGTTCATCTCCATGAGATTGAGCATGTAGGAGCCCACTTCCTTCGTTGGGAAGCGCGCCTCATACCTGCCGGGGCCGGTCTGTTCCAGATGAACGACCTCCTTTTCACCGGTCGGACTGACGACGGAAGTCTGCAGGCTGAGGAAGTTGCGGTAATCGCCCTTCTCGTCCATGGCCTCCACCGAAATCACGCCCTCGCCGTTCTCAATGGCCACTTCCGTGGTGAAATCGGCGTTCTCCAACCGACGCAGGCTCCAGTTCGCAATCTGCGTCCAGAACTGCCGGTAGTTGCCCCAGCCCAGCCAGTTCTTTGCCCACTTCGCCCGGGCGTCCGAGGTGAAGGCGACCGAGCGGCCGAGTCCGTATTGCCAGTGCGCGAGAATCGGGTCCCCCTTGTCGGAAACCAGCGCCGTTTCCGCGCGGGCCTTCTCGCTCGTCGCGACGTAGCCCTGCAGGACCGGATAGCCTCCGATTCCGCGGGTCAGTTCCGTGGAAGCCGCCAATTGCGGCGTGAAGGGCTCCTCGAAGATCGCCGACTTCAGGATCACGGCGGTTTCCTTGATGAAGATCTGCGGCAACATCCCCGCATTGCTCACGTCGTAGAAGCGGCCGTTCCCCTTGTTCGCGATGTCGATCATCGTCTGCGGCCCCGCATGCCCGGAGATCAACACCGTGCTGACGGTGATTCTCGCGTCGCGCATCTTGGCCATGAGTTCATCGGTGGGCGCGCCGGGATCGCCGTCGCTGAAGACGATCATGTGTTTGAGGTTGGCGTTGGACTTCTTCAATCCCTCGTAGCCCAGGGCCATCAGGCCATTGAAGCTTGGCAGGTCGCCCTGATTCATCCCCATGATCTTCGAGCCGATCGCCTTCTTGTCCCCGACCTCCTGCATTTCGAAGAGCCACTTTTCGGAGCCATCCCACAGCAGCACCCCCAATTCATCCTGCGGTCCCAGGGCCTGCAGGGCGCCAAAGGCAATGTCTCGCGCGACCTGGTTGCCATTGTTGAATTCCATCCCGTGCATCAGCAGGGCCAACGCGCCCTTGGGCAGGACCTTCTTGCTGTCCAGTTCCATGCTGACGGGCAACGTCGATTCCAACGGCGTCCCCCGATAGGCTCCCGCCGCGAAGGATTGATCGCCCCCGATGACGACCAGCCCCACGCCGAAGTCGCGGACGGCGCTTTCCAGCAGTTTCATCATCTCCTCGCCCAGTTCGCCCGCGGCGACATTGCTCAGGAAGATGGCGTCGTAACTCTGCATCTCGGCCAGCGTGCCCGGCATGACCTCCAAACCTCCGGCTGTGACATCCAGCCGGGCCGAGCGCAACGCCTCCGTCAATTGCGCGTCCTGCGCCGGTTCGCTTGAAACCAGCAACAACCGCGGGTCGCCCTGCACATTGCGGAACAGGCGCACCGTGGAGCTCTGCGCCCGATCGGCCGTGACAAAGATCTTCGCGTCAAAGGTCTGCCCCTCCTTCAGTTTGCCCGGGACTCCGATGCGTTGAACCGTCACGTCATTGCCGCGCGTCGCGCCCAGCGGCAGGACATCGATCGTGACATCCATGGATCCGGCGTTGCGGGCCTCGGCGATCACGTCGCCCAGGTTCTCATTGCCGTCCGACATCAGGACGAGGCGTTTCTGCCCGGTCTCCGGAAACGCCGCCGTTCCCAATCTCACGGCTCCCGCAAGATCACTGCGCTCCGTGCCAATCACCGCATGCACCTTCTCCACGTCCACAATGGCGTTGGGAGAGAACTCGATCGCCGACTCCGCGCCGAACACGACCAACCCCGCCTTGTCCTCCTTCTTCTTGTCCTCCGCGTAGCGATTGACGAGATCCAACGCCTGTTCCTGCTGCCCCGAAGGAACGCTGTCCGAGCGATCCAACAGGAAGAAGACATTCATCCCCTCCTGCGGAATCAACCGCTGCAGGCCGGCGATTGCAAATATCACCAGGGTGACGATCGCCACGCGCAGGCCAAAGGCAAGCCACCGACGCCCCGGACTGATCTGCACATGCGTCTTAAGCGTCAGCCAGATGGTGAACGCCAGCGCCGGCGGCAGCAGCAAGAGCCAGACGGGATGGGTGAACTGGTAATTCATACAACGCCCCTCCGGGGCTGAAGCCCAAAATTCCAAGCTCCAAATTCCAAATAAAGAGCAAGCGCCGCACAAGAAATTGGACCACCCTCGATTCGTGATTTGAGATTTGAGATTTGGAGTTTCTTTGGAGTTTGGAGCTTGGGATTTGGAGCTTCCCTCGCCCCATCGCCCCCCCCCTTTCCTGTCGCCGCCTCTCTCATCGTCTTCCACGTTCCGGGCCTTCGCATGAATTTCTGCACCCGATGATTGGCCGAATCCGCCACGTAGAGATTGCCCTGGGAATCAAAGGCCATCGACCATGGATTTGCGAACTCGCCCAACGCAGTCCCCGGGCCGCCAAGGATCTCCAGCGAACGGTCCTCCGCATCGAAGATCTGCAACCGGCTGTTGCCGAACTCGCAGACATACTGCACGCCGGCGTCGTCGATCAGGATGTCGTAGGGATAACTCAATTCCCCGACGCCCGCCCCGGCCGAACCATGGGTCCGCAGAAATGCGCCCTTGTCCGAGAACACCTGGATACGGTGGTTGCAGGAATCCGCCACGTAGACCCGATCCTCCGAATCCACACCCAGTCCCTCAGCCCGATTGAACTCGCCCGGGCCGTCGCCGGCCGCCCCGAAAGCAAAATGAAACGCCTCACCCCGGGCCGAAAAACACTGCACCCGTTCCACGATCTGAAACTCACTGACGAACAAATCGCCGTTCGATGTCATGGCGACCGCGCGGGGAAAGGCCAACATTCCCGGTTCCTCGCCCTTCTCCCCCCATTGCGTCAGCAACGCGCCGTCCGCCGCATGATGATTGATCCGCGCGTAGTGCGGCTCCACAACGACGATGTTGCCATCGCTGTCCGCGAGCATTCCCTTGGGCCGACCGCGGTCCGTCTCCGGCATCTGCCAATGCAGCAGGTATTCCCCGGATTCCGAAAACTTCTGAACGCGACCAGTCATGTCGACGACGTAGAGGTTGTCCTCGGCGTCCACAGCCAGCGAACGCGGCTTGTTGAACTGTCCGGGTCCGGTTCCGCGCACGCCGACCAGTTTCACACTTTCGAAAAATCCGCTTTCCAAGGCGGCCGCGGCCTTGCTGTCGCCGGATTCCGCATTCGCCCGCCTTCCGCCGCAACCCACTGAAAGTGCCGCGAAACCGCACAAGGCCGCCAGCGTCGAAATGCGCGCAAGGGCAGGCCGCGCCAACGCCGCCTGGATCGCCGCCCAGACGAACAACGGCGCCAACGCCAGCCCCAGCAATATCAGGCACAGCGCGTTGACCTGCGAGTTGTGGCCGTAGTGCAGCAGATTGAACACCTGCATCGGCAGCGTCTGCATTCCGGGCGGCGCCACCAGCAACACCGCGTCGACGTCCCAGAGGCAAAGCAGGAAGGCCGCATACCAGACAACCAGCATCGCCCCGCCCGCCTGCGGCCAGACGTCATGGCGGAACCGCTCCCAACGCGACGCGCCGCACAGCGACGCAAAGTCCAGACCGTCCCGATCGATGGATCGCAGGGTCGTCCGCACGCCGGACCACCCGATGGCGCAGTAACGCAGCGTCAGCGCGATCAGGACGATGCCGACGCCCCGATAGATCCACTCCGCCCCGGGACGATTGAAAATCGGGATCAGGGCGACGCTCAACAAGGCGCCTGGCAGAAAGAAGCCCAGCCAGGCCGCGCCCATGCCTCGCTTCCGCCAGGTCAATCCTCCGAGCGCCAGGATCAGGCTCGCGGCAACCGCAGCCAGGAAAAATGAATGCCGGATGTTGGCGAGGTTGGCCGACCAGGCCCCGCCCAGATCCGACCAGGTCCGCTCGCTGAGCAATAGATTTGCGACGGGAAGAACCGCCGACAGCCCGAGAACCAGCGTCGCAATCACAGCGTTCACCCGCAGAATGCCGCGCCCCAGACGCTCCTGGAACAAACGCGGTTGGATTGCCGATGTCGTCTGCGGCAAGCGAAACTGCCGATGCCGCACAGCCAGGAGCAGGACCGCAGGCGCCAACAACAACGGCCAACTCGCCTTCAGCGCGCCCGCCGCGTCATTGGCCGTATTGAAGCGCAGCCAGATTTCAGCGGGCCAGGTCTTCACCTGGAGGATGGCCGGCACGGCAAAGTTGCCCAGCGCGAGAACAAACACCAACCCCGCCGCGATCCGCAACGCGGGCGCCGCAGTTGGAGCCAACAGATCGCGCAACAACCAGTTGCCGCCCAACCTCGGATCGCATTCCACTTGCGCCGCCTCCAGACGGCGCCAGGCAATCAGCGCCGCGGCGCCAACAACCGGCCACAACATCAATCCCAGAATCCAGGCGCACCCCCACAACGAATAGACATCAAAGGGAACAACCGACCGCAACCGCCCCGTGTTGCCCAACAGATCGATCCAGATCCCGGTCACCAGGAACGACGGCAACGCAAATGCGACAATCATCCCGCAATATGCCGCCCGCCGCCCGCGCCGTTCCAACGTTAGCATCCACAAGGCCGCCGACACACCGAAGACCATCGCCGCCGCCGTGGCCAGCAGCGCGACTGTCAGACTGTTTGTCAGCAATGCCCAGTTCATCTCGGTCAATCAGCGCAGGAACACCTCGCTCAATTCCTTCGTCCCGGTCTCCAGATTGCCCAGCACGCCGTCCCAATCAGGAAAGCCGGGGGTCGCGACCGCTGCAATATCGCCCTCCAAGGCAGCCGCCTCGACCAGGCGCGCCACTGTCTTGGGCGAACTCAGGTAATCCATCAACGCCTGCGCGGGGACCATATTCCGCGCGCCCTTCACCAAGGCCACGGTGTTGGGCACGAACAGCGTTTCCTCGATCTCGACCGCCGCAATCGGCAGGCCATTTTCCTGCCCCGCGGCGATATCGTCAAAATCCGTCAATCCGATCGCCGCTTCGCCGGCTCCGACCAACCGCACCACGACTGAATTGCCGTCCACGATCATCGTCTCGTTGGCCTGAATCTCCTCGCACCACTTGCGCCACGCCTCGACTCCCCAAAGCTGCCGCAGGGCCAGCATGTGAACCGAGGTCGTGCCGAACATCGGATACGCCATCGCCACCTTGCCGCGCCACGGCTCCCCCGTCAGTTCCTTCAGACTGCGCGGCGCGTCCGCGACCGAAATCAAGTTTGTGTTCACGACCAACTTGCGGGACCGGAAGCCGAACGACTTCCAAGGAACCGCGGCATCGAACACGCCCTCGCCCGCCAATTGCCGCGTGCGCAATTCCTCGTTGCTCCACCAGACATCGCATTGGGGATTCTCCCGCTCGGCCAGCAGACGATTCGCCAAGCCCACCGTCTTCACCGCCTCGCTGTCGTAGACCGGACGGACTTCAATGCCGGTTTCCCGGGTGAACTCGGCAAGGATCTGTTGCGAATAGACCTGGTCCTGGGAGGTGTAGACAACGACCTGGGGCGATCGCATCCAATATCCCGACGTCCCATAGAACCCAACCACCAACCCGGCGAGAATCGACATCAACCCCACCGCCACCAACAACTGCGTCAGCGTCATCCCCCGGAGTCGCCGGGACTGCTTTTTCGTAGCGCTCCTCATGATTCAGTTGCCCATAAGTGGGCTCATCCAATTGAAGACAGTCGGCAGAGCTTTCGTCACCGCCACCGAGATCGCGAGGGCGCCTAATAGCCAATAGTGAATGGCGAATCCATGCCAAAGCCAGTCATCCCCGCCCTTCCGCGGTTCGCTGCTCTTGCAGGTTGCGGCTTTGTTCACTGACATCCCGCGTCCTTCCATCCCCGAACTTTGATGACACAACACGCCCGGACCGCGGCTCTCCAATGGATTGTCTTCGCATCCATCACCCGTTCCCTCACGCCGTCCTCCGGTGGTAGAACCACCATTCAAACAACAACACACACAACCCAGCCATCGCGATCCAGCGCCAGATCTCGACATTGGTCCTCTTTGATCCCGTCGCCGTGACGCTGCCGTATTTTCCAAATTCCAGTTCCTCCTGCGGCTTGATGTTGCTTTCCACCGAGTCCAGAAGATTCACACAAAACGGGGTTGAGTTGGTCCCGGCGGTGATCCGATAGACCCCCTGCCTCGTCGTGCCGCCGAAAAGAACCTCGGTTGCGCCTTCGTCCAGCTCCAGTTCCTCCGTTGATCCATCCGGCAACTCAACCGAAGCCGTCCCGACAGATTCCAACAGCGGCAGGCGAAACGGCTCCCCCGAGCGGACGGAGAGTTCGGCGGCATTGGCCAACGCGGGATTCAACCATTCGACCGCGTTCTGCATGAAGATCGGATAGGCCACCCGCAGGGGCCAGGTGCTTTCCAAGGTGTCGAAGCCGATCCAGATCACGTTCTGCCGGTCGAACTCCCCGGCCAGGATCAACGGCGTCTGCTGGGATTCCACGATCGGCAACGCCCAACTCGGGGTCTTCACCGCCTTGCTTCGGGCAATGTCCACCGTATCGAAATTGACAAATCGCAGGAGCGCGTGTGTCGCCTTGGCGTCGACGACGGACGGATATTCCACCTCGCCGACCGCAGCGAACCATCCAGGCCGGGCGACATTGATGGCTAGGACGTTCGGCTTGGGCCACTCGGCGGGAATCACCCCATCCAACACGACCACGTCTTGATCCGCGGCATCGCCGACCAGGGCGGGAATCACCTCCAGATCAATGTTCGGAATGGAGCGCAGGGACTTCTCCAGAAAACGGTTTCCCGGCGTGACCAGCAGGACCTTGACCGGATGCGGCATCAGGCTCACGGCCGAGGCCTGGTTGTCCACCTTCAGGTCGTCCTCGTTGGAAAGGGTCACGGTGAAGACGCCATCCTCGGACTGCGGCACAAGAAAGACCTCCTGGGCGTTCGTCCCGCCCGGCACGTTCAGCGAGCGCGAGGCCAGCATCCGGTTGTTGAAGCGGAGTTCCAACTGCGCGCGCTGCGTCTGCTCCGAGTAGTTGCCCACGCTGGCGAACACCGCCTTCTGCGCAGGATCGTCCGGGTGCGCCTTCACATCCAACTGCACGACGCCGAGATTGTCCGAACGCTTGCCCACCTTGTGATACACGACCGGGATGTCCTTGATGTGCATGCCTTCGATTTCGTCGATGGCGCCGTCGCTGAACAGATGCACCTCCGCGAACATGCGGTTTTCGATCAGGGTCTGCGCAAGCTTGAGCGCCTCCACCAGCCGCGTCGGGGAATCGCTGGGTTCACTGGCGTCGATCGCCCGGCGCAAGGCTCCCTTTTCGCCCGTGCTCGACTGCATGACCCGGGTGTTGGAGGACGCGCGCAGGACGACCATCTGGTCGTTGTCCTTCATGGAGGACACCAGGTCCCGGACTTCATCCCGCGCGGCTTCAAAACGCGACGGCTCGACATCCGTCGCCTGCATCGAGGCCGAGGCGTCCAGGATCGCCACATACAACGCCCCCTGCTTCTGGTCGCCGGAGAAATACGGCCGCGTCAGCGCAAACACGATCAAGGCCAGCATCAGGATCTGCAGGATCAGCAGCCAGTTGTGCCGCAGCCGCTGAAAGGGCGCGCTGGCCTGGGTCTCCGCCAGGAATTTCTGCCAAAGGAGCGAACTCGAAACCAGCTTCACCACCCGCTTCCGCTTGAGCAGATAAAACACGATCACCACCGGAATCGCGGCGGCAAAAGCAAAGGCGGTTGGAGCCAGGAAACTCATTTGAATGCGGAATGCGGAACCCGGAATGCGGAATGCGGAACCCGGAATG
>JAYPGD010000206.1:7425-10277 GCA_038126655.1 Verrucomicrobiales bacterium | reverse complement strand
CGATGGTGATGGTCCTGATCGGCTTCGGTTTCAAGGTGGCGGTCGTGCCGTTCCACCTTTGGGCTCCGGACGCCTACGAAGGGGCGCCGACATCCAGCGCGGCGTTGGTCGCGACTGGCTCCAAGGTGGCGGCGTTCTTCCTGATGGCGAAATTTGTCATGACCGCCTTTCCGGCGTCACTGGGCAGCGGCGGGTGGCGCGCTTTTGAAGCGGGTTGGGCGCCTGCGGTGGCGGCGCTGGCCGCGCTTTCGATGATTCTTGGAAACCTGGGAGCCTTGGCCCAGACGAGTGTGAAACGGCTGTTGGCCTATTCCGCGATCGCCAATGCCGGCTATGCCATGATGGGACTGCTCGGCAACAGCGGGCAGGGGATGGCGTCGGTGATGTTCTTTGCCTTGACCTATGCGGCGGCGACGCTCGGCGCGTTTGGCGTGGTGGCCGCAGTGGAGCGCAATCGCGGCGGCGACAAGCTTACGGATTTCGCGGGCCTGCAGAAGGATTCTCCGTGGCTGTCGTTCTTCATGATGATCTTCCTGTTGTCGCTCGCGGGCATTCCGCCTTTGGCCGGCTTCTTCGGGAAATTCTACCTGTTCGCCGCCGCCGTGAATGGCGGTGAGGACCTGAGCCTGATGTGGTTGGTCGTGGTCGCCGTGGCGATGAGTTCAGTCTCCCTCTACTACTACCTCCAGCCGTTGAAACAGATCTACGTGCTGGACCGGCCGGCCGGGGCAGGGGAATTCAAGGGCGGCTTTGCGTTGTGGGTGGGCTTGATTGGTCTGGCCGCCGCGGTGGTCGCGTTTGGTTGCGCGCCGGATTTGTTAGTGGATTGTCTGACGAGGAGCGGAGTTGAGGCTCACTGACGACTCGGATGTCCTGGAGTGGGGGCTCGGCGGTCGCATCCTTCACTGGTGAACCGTAAGGTTCGTTTGATTCAATTCGATGAAGCCGCTGGCGGCGAATTCTCTTTCGATATCGGGCATTCGTTGTCGAAGCAGATCGACTCACAGCCCTCAGACGCTCTCTTCCCTCAAGAACACCGGCGAAGTCCAGGCCCATTGATCGTTCCTTTGCCGAACCCTCAGGTAGTAGGATGCGTCGATGTCCGATTCTTCCTCCCAGGCTCCGGACCATTTCCATTCGGTTGGCGCCGGAGCCCGATGAAAGCGCCAAGCGGGCGAATCGATGTTTTGAAGTCTTCCGGATCTTGCGCCGGCCAACAGGGCGTCAAGGGGCCATTCCGCGCGGCGGCCATTCAGGTTGGCAAAGACGGTCGCGTCCCGTGGCATGGCAACTTCGAGGCACATGCCCTGACAGGTATTTGTGGCGTTGTTGGGATTGCCGGTGGTGATCGTTTCGAAGCGCACGGATCGTTCATTCCGCTCCAGGACCTTGCTGGTGTGGTAGGTGTCCACTTCGTCGGCTTCGACCGGCGACACGACCTCGCGTCCGCGGAAGCGCGGTTCGACTGCTCTGATCTCGCCGTCGGTGATGCCCAGTTCGGCGTTCCATTGGAATGACTTGTGTCGCGCTCCCCACCCCAGTTCCAGATGAATCCTGGTGTGGACCAGGTCGGGGGCATCGTCACCCTTGGGCATTTCGTATTGGGAAAAGCGCTTCACCAGTTCGCCATCGCGCAGAATGTCCACGCAATCGATCGCGCCGCCTGCCGCGAGTTGGAAATCGATCTTTCGGCGTCCGGTCGTTGGAATCACTGATCCCATGGGCGCGTCATTGACCGTGAACCGCAGGTCCATCCGATCGCCGGTGAGGGCGAACATGCGCCGATCCTGCAAGGCTCTCCAGATGTCGGCGCGATTCCCGGAGTCGGCCCAAAGCCCGGTCATCCCGTGGCCGTAGCTGCCCGGATGGGCGCTGTGGTGGTCCGTGCCGCCGGAGAATCCAAACACCAGGCCGCGTTGCAGGCCGCGGTGGATCGTGCTTTCCCAGTCGCTCGGCCCCATGGAGTGCAGGAAGGGTTTCGTGTTCTCGGAGGACTCGGAACAGCCGTGCATGGACAGCATCTCGACGAAGGGGGCGAATTCAGGACTGAAACTGTCCCAGTCGACGCCGCGTGTGCCGGTGAGGTAGCCGAGGTGATGGGGTTGCGCGATGGAGTCCAGTCCCTGTTCCCGCAGGGCGCGCAATTGATCGTGAAGATCGTTCAGGTCCTTCGGGTAAAGAATCTCCCCGCGCAGATCCTGGTAAAGAATGTTCCTGTCGCCGCAGGCGCAGAAGTGGACTTCGAATCCGGGGAAGACCACGAAACGGCCCTCTTCATCGAATGCCTTCAGGGTTTCCATCATGGCGGGCCAGCCGGATTTGAGCTTGGCGAAGCCCTTCTCGTGGAAGTCGATGATGTACTGGATGGCTTCGTTGGGCTCGGGCATGTCCGGCCAGTGCGCGTGTCCTGTCACGCTGACGAAGTCCAGCCGTTCGCGGGCATTGCGCAGGGCGTCGTCCAGAGAACCGTGGGCATAGGAGATGCCGCAGTGGTTATGAATGTCGCCGAAGAGCAGCTTCTGTTCGGTATAGGCTGTCATGGTCGCCCGGGAGGTCGGCGTTATTCCGGCAGTTCCTTTCCGTGGGTCTCCGGCGCGAAGCGGATGACCACGAGTCCCAGCAGGAAGAAGCCGCTGAGCAGGGTCGCGGTCTGGTTGACTGTGAATTCCATGGACTGCTGCATCCACGCGGTGAGGAACAGCACGGGCGCGGCCACGATCCTGCCGAGGTTGAAGCAGAGGCCTCCGCCGGTTCCGCGAAGGCGCGAGGGAAACAACTCGGGGAAGTAGATGGCGTAGCCCGCATGGATCCCGCTGACCAGGAAACCGAACACCGGGAGCGCAATCCAGTAG
>JAYPGD010000206.1:0-7415 GCA_038126655.1 Verrucomicrobiales bacterium | reverse complement strand
GTAGAATCCGGCGGCCATGCTGTGGAACAAGCCGAACAACGTCGCGCTGCCGACTAAGCCGCCGATGAAGAAGAAGGAAAAGGCGCCGCGTCGGCCGAGTCGTTCGCTGATGGGGCCGAAAGCAAGCATGCCCACGAGTCCTCCGGTCATCACCAGGAAGTGCCCGGTCATTTCCCGCTTCTTGATCCGGCTGAATTCGGCTTCGAGGGCCGCATTTTCGTCCGCTGGCATGGCGGCGGCCGCCGCCTGCAGGACCTCGCGTTCTGCCGCTCCGCGCATCAGTGAACGACCATAGATCTTGACGCCCCAGAAAGTCGCCAGGCCGATGGCAGCGAGAGCCACGCCGACGAGGGTGCGGCGTCGCAGTTCCGGGCCGAACAGATCGCCCAATCTTCCGACCCGTTTGGCGGGATCCTTCTTCGCCGCCTCGCGTGCCTTGAGCCAGCTTTCGGGCTCCTTGAGCTTCACGCGTATCCAGATGGTGAGCAGCGCGGGGAGGGCGCCGATGCCGAAGGCCAGCCGCCAGTTCAGGTCCGGGATGGCCTCGGTCTTGAGCGCGGGGTTGCCCACGATGAAGGCGCCGGCGCCGATGGCCAGATAGGAGCCCAGCGCGCTGGTGGCGTGGAAGATTCCGAGCGATCGCACACGCGCAAATCCAGGGAACACCTCGGCGACCATGGCGCTGGCCACGGCCCATTCGCCGCCCACGCCCATGGCTACCAGGAACCGCAGGACAATCACCTGCCAGGCGGATTGCGCAAAGGCGGTCATGCAGGTGAAGATGGAATACACCAGGATGGTGAGCACCATGGTCCGAGCCCGGCCGATTCGGTCGCTCAACATGCCGAAATACACCCCGCCCACCGCGCCCCCGATCAGGAAGGCGCCCAGCGCGATCTTGCCGATGGCGTCCCGTTCGTCGGGCCCGGTGGACTCCGGCAGCAGGGAGCCCATCATCTCGTTCATGCTGGTGACAAAGATCTGTCCCTCAAAGATGTCGAAGACCCAGCCCAACGAGGCGATGGCAAGGACGAGCCATTGATAGCGGGTCACGCCTGTCCACCACGGCGCGTCCTTGTCCCGCTCAGCCGGGGCGCTCACGGGCGAAAGCCTTTCATGGACACGGTTTCCCCGGATTCGATCGATTGATGCGCGGCTTCGCAGAGGGCGATGGACCAAACGCCATCCACGCCGTCCGCCACGACCGGGCCGTTTCCGCGGATGGCGGCGACCATGGCCTCCATTTCGCGTTCGAGTTCGTACAGCTCGCTGGCCTTTTCGGTGAATTCCACGGATTGCAGATCGCCTTCGCGGGAGCGGCTGTTCATGTATTCGAGGGTCTGCCGGGCTTCGGCGTCATCGGTGGCGCCGCGCCAGGAGGCCATGAGGGCGCCGTCGACGCCGGTGAGTTTCAATCCATGCTGGTGCCCCCAGGCGGCGAGCGTCTGGGAGATGGTGGCATGGGCGCCATTTTCGAATTCCAGGATGGCGGTGAAGTTGTCGTGCAGTTCGGGCTGGTCCTTCTGGCGGGAATTGGCCTTGGCGTAGACCGAGACGATCTCGCCCGCGCTCGGTCCGAAATACCACCGGGCCTTGTCAAAGCAGTGCACCGGCTCCTCCAGTTCCCAGCTGCCCACGCGGTCGATGTCGTAACGCCAGCCGTCGGCGCCCTGGCGATAGGGCCAGCGCCAGAGTTCGAAGAGCGCGTGACGCGGTTCGCCGATGACGCCTTCATCCACCAGTTTCTTGATCCGGCCCCAGAGCTGCGCGGCGCGACGTTTGAATCCCACGGCGAGGACCAGTCCTCGTTCCCGGGCCAGGCGGACCAATTCCCGGCATTCTTCTGTGCGCGGCGTCATGGGTTTCTCCACAAACACATGCTTGCCCGCCTCCAGGGCCGCCTTGGCCGTCTCGTAGTGCAGGTGCGTGGGAGCCGCGACGTCGATGACGTCAATGTCGTCGCGGTCGATGAGGGCGCGAAAATCCGTGGTGGCTTCGGCTTCGGGGAATTCCTTTGCCGCCGCCGCCGCCGTCGACGCGGAGCGAGCCGCCACGGCGACGAGAGACGCGCCTGGGACATTGGCGATGGCCCGCGCGTGATTGGAGCCGAAGCGTCCGAAGCCGATCAGGCCGAATCGGATGGGTGCGTTCATCATGAGAGGTCGAACCTCGGTCAATCTAGCGACCTCGCGTTGCGGTTCCAACATTCGATCCACGGATCATGCCCGGCAGGGAAATTGCGTCTTGTTCAGTTGTGGGCCGATGCGAACAGCCTGGCGGCGAGTCCGACAAACAGCGCCGCGGCCAGCTGATTGACGGTCTTTTGCGCGCGCTCGGAGTTTCTGAAGGCCTGGCCAAGACTGCCAGCGAGCGTCGCGATTCCGTCAAAGACCAGTAGGGTCGCGACGATGAAAAGGCCGCCCAGCAGGAGCAATTGCGGGGCCATCGGGCCGCGCGCCGGATCCGCGAACTGAGGGAGGAAGGCCAGGAAGAACAGGGCGACCTTGGGATTGCTCAGGTTCATCAGCGCCCCGCGAAGGCAGAGCCTGTGGCCCGGGGGGCGGGAGCCGGAGTCGGCATCGGGATTCACCGGCTGGGCGCGGAACATCAGCCACGCGAGATGGAGCAGGTAAACGGCGCCGAGGATCTGCAGCGCGGTGAAGGCAACGGCGGACGCTTGGATGATCGCCGCCACGCCGATGGCGACGGCCAGGGTGTGGGCGATCAGTCCGGCGCAGAGTCCGAAGGTGATGGCGAAGCCCGCCTTTCGTCCATGCAACGTGGATTGAGTCAGCACGAAAAGGTTGTCCGGTCCCGGGGCCAGGGCGAGCAGCAGCGCGGCCGTGAAGAAGGCGGCGAGAGTCTCCGGGGGCGGCATGCGAACGCGGGAGCGGGTTCAGGCCTTGTCTTTACTTTCTTCGGCGACGATGTCGCAGACGCGCTTGAGGTAGTCCCACGCAAACATCCCCGTGGTGTGGCCATCGGCCCAGGTCGGCTTGATCGCGTAGCCGCCGATGGTGGACAGGTTGACCAGTTCGAAGGACTGCGGCGTCAACTGGATGTCGGGTCCCTTGTGGACCTTGCCCATGACGTCCATCTCGCCCTTGCAGCCGGCGCAGGGGCACCATTCGCGAAGCTTTTCCAGAGTGATGAAGCTTTCGGAGTCATCGTCCCATTTGATGGCCAGTTCCTGGCCGATCTGTTGAATGTCTTTCGGTTGCATGGCGGGGAGTCTGCACTGGCCGGGCGGAATCGTCCAGTTTGCGGGATGCGGGATGGCAGATGGCAGATGGCAAATGGCGGATGGCGGATGGCGGATGGCGGATGGCGTCCCACCCATTTTGCCGGGTTGCCGAGCGGGGCGATTTGAGGGAACACTTGGTGGAACGCGGATATTGGTTGAATCGACACTTTCATGACGGGTGATTGCGAACATACGGCTCTGAGAATGAAACTCACTGAGGGGGCGGTGTGTCATTTCAAGACGCGGGCGGCCGCGATGGCGGTGTCCCGGGACGAGTATGCCGTCGCTGCGCTGCATTTTGCGTTGCAGGACGAGGGTTGCGTTGACGATTCAAGGTCGCCGGTGTCGGGTTCATCGGATGTCTACCTGACGGCGCGCGTTCCGGTGTGGCTGCGCGAGGCTCTGGCGTTGCGCGGCGACCGTTCCGGGTGCAACGTGGCTTCCTTCAGCGGCATGGTCCTGGGGCAGTTCTTTGAGCGGCATGAGCGGGATCCGCGTGAGTTGATCGTCCTTTATCACGTGGATGCGGCGATGCGTGACGCTTCAGGCGGGCGTTTGTCCGAAACCGCGTTCGACAGAATCCTGCAAGAGCGTGGTCGGTGCCTGCTGACGGGGGTGACGCCGGCGTTCATGGCAAACTGGTTTTACAACCGGTTCCGCTCGCGGATCCACGAGATCGCAGCCGGCGAAAGTTCGGTTCCATTTTCGACGCAGTGGTTGAAGGATCGGTTTGTCAGATTGGCGGAATCGGGATGAACGTTGAAGGTTTCATATTGTTGGCCCTGTTTGTCGCTGCGGGGTGGCCGGTGGCGCGGTTGATCCGAGGGTTGTCCCCTGGTTGGCGGCGGTCTCTGGCGACCTGTGTTGCGTTGGCCGTGTGGGCGTCCTTGATCTGGATGGTCATGGATCGACCCGGGCGCGCCCCGATCAACGCGCCGGCCGATCGCCGGACGCACCTGCCGACGACCGGGCCGACGCAGGGGTATGTGACCTCCGAGAACTGCAGGAGTTGTCATCCGGGCCATTATGCAAGTTGGCATGCCTCCTATCATCGGACGATGACGACGGCGGCCTCGGCGGAGACGGTGAAGGGGGATTTTGACAACGCGGTCTTCGAGCATGAGGGGAAGGTCTTTCAGATGACGGCCCGGGACGGCGGGTTTTGGATGGAACTGGACGATCCGGACCAAAGTTCGGAAGTCTCGGGGGAGCGGACGCGCGTGTCGCGCAGCATCGACCTGGTCACGGGCTCGCATCACCTTCAGTTCTATTGGAGCGCGACGGGGAACACGCGTCAGATGCGCATGCTGCCGATCGTCTACAACCTGCACGACCGGCGGTGGGTCCCGTTTCCGGCAACGCTGATCCGGCCGCCGGGCGCGGACGATTCGCAGCGGGCCGGGATGTGGAACGAGGTCTGCATCGAGTGTCATGTCACCTTTGCGCAACCCAAGGTGATGAGTTCGCTGGAGGTTTTCAGCGAGGCGGCCGAGTTCGGTATTTCCTGCGAGGCGTGTCATGGGCCGGCGGCGGATCATGTGCAGGTCAACGCTGACATGCTGGAGCGTTATCGGCGGAGACTTGCCGGGGAGGTTGACCGATCGGTTGTGGAGCCGACCAAACTGCCCAGCAAGCTGGATTCGCAGGTTTGCGGGCAATGCCACAGCGTCGCCCGCGCCGCGAGTCGCGCGATCTACGACGGTTTCCTGAGGCGCGGGTATCAATACCGTCCGGGCGGCCAGGTGGAGCCCGAGCGCGTCTTCGCCAGGTTGAGTCGCACGAATTATATCCGCGAGGTCCTGAAGTCGGATCCGACATATGTAAGGGACTTTTTCTGGTCTGACGGCATGGTGCGGGTCGCGGGGCGCGAGTATTCCGGATTGATTGAGTCGCCCTGTTACAATCATGACGACGACTCGCGCCGGCTCTCCTGTTTCTCCTGCCACCAACTGCACAAGGCGGACAGCGATTCCCGTTCGTTGAAAGAATGGGCGAACGACCAGTTGAAGGGATCGGTGATGGGCGACCGGGCCTGCCTGCAGTGCCATGAGGAATATGGCAAGGACATCGCTTCGCACACGCATCATGCGGCGGATTCCAGCGGCAGTCGCTGCTACAACTGCCACATGCCGCACACGACCTACGGGCTCCTGAAGGGGATTCGAAGCCACCAGGTGAGTTCGCCCAGTGTAAACGAGTCGCTGGAGGTCGGCCGGCCGAACGCCTGCAATCTCTGTCATCTGGACAAGACGCTGGCCTGGACGGCGAAGCATCTGGACGAACGCCATGGAATCCGGTCCCCGGAGTTGGGCGTGGCCGACCGTGAGATCGCCGCGTCCCTGCAATGGTTGATCAAGGGCGACGCGGCGCAACGCGCGCTGGCCGCCTGGCATTTCGGCTGGGGGCCGGCGCGGGAGACCTCCGGCGAGGACTGGATGCCGCCGTTTCTGGCGTTTGTTCTCGATGACGACTATTACGCGGTCCGCTACATCGCGTCGAAATCCTTGGGAGCCCTGAAGGGCTTCGAAGAATGGGAATACGACTATGTCGGTCCGCGGAGCGGCCGATTGGAGTCGCAGGCGCGGGCGATGGAGCGTTGGCGCGGCGGTGGCGGGGCGGCGGCGGCCGAGCCGACATTGCTGTTGAAAGGGGGCGGCAGGCTGGACGAAGAGGCGGTCCGGTTGCTGCTGCTCAAGCGCGACAACACGCCGATCAACATGGCGGAATAAGGGCGGCGTCCGGCGAAGGGGAAACTCCCTATTTCCCGGCGGCCTGGATGATCTGGGTGGAGGTGTGTCGTTCCCGGTAGCCGTCGTGGGCGAGTTTGGCGATGATCCGGCCGTCTTTTCCGATGATGAAAGTTCCCGGATGCGGCACGCCTTTGACGCGGCCGTTGGCGGCAGTGTTGCGGATCTTGAAGGCGTCAATCACGCGGCTGTCCGGGTCGGCCAGGAGGGGGTAGGCGATGTCGCGATCCATGGCAAAGCGTTTGAGGACATCGACGGAATCGTAGCTGATGGCGACGGGTTGGATGCCGGCTTTCCGGAATGCGGCGAGGTTCGATTGCAGCTCCACGAGCTGCCGCTTGCAAAACGGTCACCAACTGGCGGAGCGATGGAATATCACGGCCACTTTCCCATTCTGCAACATGGCGTCGAGCGACTGATCGGCGCCGTTTTGATCCTTGAGGGTGAACGAAGGGGCCTTGGAGCCCTTCTTCAGGGGATGTTTCGGAGAGGCGGGGTGGTGTTGGGCCTGCGCGGCGATGGATGCGGCCAAGGTCAGCGCGGCGGCGAGCAGGAAAGTGGCGGTTCTGGCTTTCATGGATTTGCGAACGATGGAGACGCAGGTTGGATGATTGAAGGAGGGAATTATTCCGGTAGGGCTGGCAGGGGGCGAGGGGTCATCCGGAAACGGACATGGGTTTGAGGTCGGCGCGGACGGATTCATAGGTTTCGTGGAAGGCGAGGACCTTGGGGTCCGGATCGACGCCCCACTTTTCGCAGGCGTCGCGGTAGAGGTCCGGCCACCAGTTGCGGTGTTCGGTGAGGCCGTCCTCCTTCCACTGTGTCCAATTCATGAGAACCCTGGACCAGCATTGGTCTCCATAGTCGACGCCGTCCTTGGGGTTTTCGAAATTGGGGAGGTACCAGTCGCGGCCGATCTTGGCGTGGAGGACCTCATCGGCCCAGTCGTAGTCCTGGAAGATCTCGGCGAGTCGGTTGCCGGAGGCCTTGCCGATCTCCCATTCGTAGCGTTTGCCGGTCTTGGGCATGAGGCCCTGCTCGATGTAGTAGAGCACGGCGTGGCGTTCGAGCGGCGTGAGCTGGGTGTTGAGGGCGAGGGACCAGGTGAAGTTGACCATGACCCTGGTCCAGTCGATGCCCGCGGCGACGAAGCCGACCTCGCCCATCATTGCGTGACGCGCCTCGTCCCAGAGTTGGCGGGTCATGTCCTGGTAGTAGCCCCACTTCTTGTCCGGCGTCTCGGCAATGATGCTGGCCATCATCTCGGGCACGTCGATCTCGCGAAGCCGCTTGTAGAACATCATCAGCGTCTTGGGTTCCGGCGGCATTTCCTCGTCGTAAAGAAACACCTCGGCATTGACGCCCATGTTGTAGGGATCGGGGAAGCGTTCGTCGCGCCGGGGGACGCCGTCGTATTGGAAGGG
>JAYPGD010000205.1:3915-10287 GCA_038126655.1 Verrucomicrobiales bacterium | reverse complement strand
GAACTGGGCGCCTTGAACAGGGAGTTGCGCAATGAACCGGAGAAACGGAAGATCTTTATCGCGATCTGCCGGGATGCCCGTTTTGTTCACGAATCCCAGGCATGCCCCGGCGATGAAAAGATCGAGAAGATCCGGTTCAAGGGGCTCGTGAGCGGGTTGGCCGGATTGGGCCGTCCGCGGGAGAAAGTATGGACGAAGCCGGTGCTGGCGTTGTCGGTTGCGGCCTCGCTTGCGTTCCTCGTGGCGCTGTCGGCCATTCTGACGGGTTGGTTTCAACGCAGGAATCCGGTGCAGGCGGTGGATGTGGCGCGGCCGGCGGTGGCCACGGTTGTGGACATGCTCGACGTTGAGTGGCACGAGCGTCAGCCGCACCTGCAACCTGGGGCGCGCATCACCGCGGGCGTCCTGCGCCTGACGAAGGGGATCGTGCAGTTGGAGACGGACCGGGGCGTGAGGATGACCCTGGAGGGACCGGCGGAATTCGAGTTGAAGTCCGGCGTGTTGACGCGACTTCGCGAGGGGCGCATGTGCGTCGAGGTTTCCAAGCTCGGCCGGGGGTTCATCATTGAGACGGAAGCCATGAACCTTGCGGATCTGGGCACGGCGTTCGGGATTGAAGTGGCGGATGGGGAGACCCGGGTGGCGGTGTTCGATGGCGAGGTCGAGGTGGACAAACCGTCGGAAAACGGGTCCACCAGCGCCCGCCGCCTGGTCAAGGCGGGCAGGGCGGTCGAATCCACACGGAAGAGCGCGGAGATTGGAAGCCTGGCGCTGGAAGAGGCCGTCCGCGGCCTGGGGCGGCTCTGGCGGATGAATTCCGGCGTGGCGCAGATGTACGGCAATGTGGTCTTCCAGACCCCCGGCGCGCCCAGCGATCCGTATCGATACGAGGATCCGGAAAACGTGCTGATCCTTCCGGAGAGGATGGATGTCCGGGTCCGGGAATCCCTGCGGGTCGACATCGTGGCTGCAGGAGCCTACGACCGCTTCGCGGAGTTGCGTTCCGGCGTGTTGGAGGTGGAGCGGGGTGGGGAAATGGCCTTGGACAGCTACCTGATCCAGGTTTACGGCTATCCGGCGGGCAAGCGTTCGAAAAGGCCGCGTCGCGGCACGATCCGGTTCGGACGCGAGGTGGCGGGGGTGATCGTGAATGCGTCGTCGTTGCAACACACCGATTCCCTGTTCGCCGTTCCGAGCGACGGCGACCCGGCGACGGTCAAGGGCGGCGGGCGGTTGGTCCGGCAGGTTGCGGAGGATTATCTCATCAAGCGGGTCGGGGCCACGCTGTCCGAATTGCGCGGTCTGGAGGAGCGCGACCGGATCGAGCTTTCCGGCGACCGGCGCACCATTTCCTTCCGTTTCGCCGCGGGCGGCGGGCGCGATCAGATCCGCGTGCTGTTGAAGCGGTAGGGCGCGGGCGCTGCGCTTGACTTGAGGGGCGGGAGGGCCAAGGCTCCCGCCGGATCCATCAGGCTTCGATTGGCAGTCTTTCCCATTAATTCATGGCATCATTTCAAATGGCACCGGCGCCGGGTGAACGGCGCCAACTTTTTGTAGGCGACCGAATCCGTTTCACCCTGAAACCGGCTGACGGCGCGCCGCCGCCCGAGGGTTGGCGCGCGCGGCTGCGCACCAATCTCGGTCGCGCGGCGCAGCAACGCGAGGAGATCGTCCGTTCGCATTTCGAAAAGCTGCCCCTGGCGGGCGCGTCCTGGCGCGACATCGAGATGAACTTTCAGGCGTCGGACGGAACCTGGACGTTGGATCTGCCGTTGACTGAAGTGGGCTTCTTTCAGGCCAAGGCCTACGCGATCGACGAGAACAATCGTCAACACTGGCCGGAAGGCGACGATGTCGGGGTCTCGGTGAATCCGGACAGTTGTCGCACGGGCAGCACGATCTATTGCGCCTTCCCGCGGATGTTCGGGGCCAGCAAGGCGAGGGCGAGCACGAAGGAGCGGCATTCCACGCCGGAGATCGAGGCCCTGGACGACCAGGGCTACACCGTGATCCCTCCCTCCGGGAAATTGCGCGACCTGAAGGAGCAGTTGCCGCATATCATCGATGACCTGGGCTGCCGGATTCTGCTGTTGTTGCCCGTCAATTCGACGCCCACGGTAATGGCGCGCTTCGGTCGTTATGGCAGTCCCTATGCCTGCCAGGATCTGGCGGATATCGATCCGGCCCTGATCGATTTCGACAAGAAGTCGACGGGCGTGGAGCAGTTCGAAGAATTGGCGACTGCGGCGCACGCCAAGGGCGCCAAGGTTTTCATCGATCTGGTCATCAACCATACGGGGTGGGGCTCCACCCTGCACGAGAACCATCCGGAATGGTTCAAGCGGCGGGATGACGGCGAGTTCGAAAGCCCGGGGGCCTGGGGCGTGGTCTGGGAGGACCTGGTGGAGCTGGATCAACGATTCCCCGAATTGTGGGATGAACTGGCGGAGGTCTTCCTCACCTGGTGTCGGCGGGGCGTGGACGGCTTTCGTTGCGACGCAGGCTACAAGGTGCCGATGCACGTCTGGCAGTACATCACCGCCAAGGTGCGCCAGGAGTTCCCGGAGTCGATCTTTCTCCTCGAGGGCCTGGGCGGATCCTGGGAGGCGACCGACAATCTGCTCACGCACGGAGGCATGCAATGGGCCTACTCGGAACTGTTTCAGGAATACTCGGGCGAGAACGTGCAGCGGTATCTGGATCACGCGTTGCCGCACAGCGATCGCGTCGGAGCCCTGATCCATTTCAGTGAGACGCATGACAACCTCCGGCTTGCTGAACAGGGGCGTGATTGGTCGTTGTTGCGGAACCGGCTTTGCGCATTGACCAGCGTCACCGGCGGATTCGCCTTCACCTGCGGCGTCGAATGGTTGGCGGCTGAGCGGGTGAACGTGCACTCCAGCCGCGGCATGTCGTGGGGAGATGAGCGGAACATCATTCCGGAGCTCAGGAAGCTGATTTCGCTGGTGAACAATCATCCCTGTTTCTTCGATGGAGCCCGGTTGAAGCGACTCAGCCGCAGGGGGGAGGCGGTCTACGCCTTGAGGCGCGTCTCAGGGGACGGGGCCGATCGTCTGCTGGTCCTGGCCAATACGGACATGGAGAACGAACGGGATCTTCGGATCGACGCGGATGAATTGTGGGAGGGCGATTTCGTGGATCTGCTGGATGCCGGAAAGTTCGGGGAAGAACGCGCCGACGGCCGCGTTCACTTCCGATTGCAGCCGGGCGCCTGCCATTGTCTGGCGGAGGGGGCAGGGGTGAACGGCCTGTCCGGGGAGGATTATCGGGAGGCCCGGGCGCGCGCGGCGCTGGCCCTGCGGGCGATCCATGTCCAGTCGCCGTTGAGTCAGATCGGAGACTGCGATTGGACCACGTTGGCGACGATGCTGGACGACGATCCGGTGCGCTTCCTGGCGGGCCTGCGGGCCGTCGATCCTCCGGCGTTGGCCGAGGATTGCGCCGGTGAGTTGCGACGAGCGCTGGAGAAGGAATTCTATCCCAATGTTGTCGTCTGGACGACGGCGGATCTGAACCGGGTGGTGGTCGTGCCTTCACGTCATTGGTTGTTGGTCGAAAGTTTTTCGACTCCGTTTCGGGCGCGTCTTGAAATCGACGGCGTGGGCGCTCCGGTTGTGCAGGACTCGATTGTCATGGGCGGCATCCATGGCGTGGTGTTCTTTCCCGGAGATGTCGATGCCGACGCCCGGTTGATCGTCACGTTTCACGACGAGGAGGCCACGAAGGTGGAGGGCCACCTGCGGTGCGTGAATTCGGCTTTGGGAGCGTCGAACGGCTCACCGGATGCAATCGATCCGGGATCGGTCGCGCTGCTCACCAACGGCCGCGGCGCCATGGCCCGCCTGTGCGCCGACTTGGGACGGGTCAACTCGAAATACGACTGCGTGTTGGGGGCGAATCTGCACCCGACCCTGCCGGTGGATCGGCACGTGTTGGTGAAGCGCATGCGCGCATGGTTGGACGCGGATGGCTTCATCGCGCCGCTGAACGCGGACAACCTGGTTTCCTTCAATGCGGGGGATCACGCGGAATGGCGATTCGTCGCCGGAGCCGGGGACGGTCGCAGTGTGGAGATCCTGTTGACGGCCGAGATGCTCCCCGGCAGGAACGCGACGGCGATTCGTTTTTCCCGGGTGGAGCCATCTTCCGAGATCGGGGCGGAGTTGCCGGAGGATTGTCATGTGAGCCTGACGGTGCGCTTCGATATCGAGGACCGCAATTTCCATTCGCAGACCAAACGCAATGACGGCGCTGAAGCGCATTTTGCGGTGAATTCGCGGGTGTTGGATGCCGGCGTCGGATTTGAGTTCACGCCAGCGGAAGACCGCCGGTTGACGGTGGTCGCCAATCGGGGCGAATACCACCACGAGGGCGAGTGGTCGGAGAATATCCAGCACTTTGTCGAACAGACCCGCGGGCAGGAAGGCGCGTGCGACGCCTACAGCCCCGGGTGGTTCGAGATTCCGCTGGAGCGCAGTGGATCCGCTTCAATCCTGGCGAGCGCCGAGAAGCATTGGGAAAGCGGCGTAGAGCTTGACAGCGTTGCTGCAGAGGAAATCCCTGCGAGCAGCGGACAGGCTTTCACCGCTGCGTTGGAGCGGGCCATACGCGCGTTTGTCGTCGACCGGGATGGCGGCAAGACGGTGATCGCGGGCTATCCGTGGTTTCTGGACTGGGGGCGCGACACCTTGATCGCGGCGCGCGGCATGCTGGCGGCCGGCATGAAGGAGGAGGTGGCCGAGATCCTGACGACCTTTGGCCGCTACGAGGAGAACGGGACCCTGCCGAACACGATCCATGGCGATGACGTTTCGAATCGGGATACGTCAGACGCGCCTTTGTGGTATGGCGTTGTTTGCGGCGAACTGGCGGGATCCGGGCATCCCATTTATGCGCAGACGGTCAACGAGGACGGCCGAACCGTGGGTGACGTGCTGTTTTCCATTGCCCGCAATTACATCAAGGGAACGCCGAACGGCATCCGGATGGATCCGGAGTCCGGCCTGATCTGGAGTCCCAGTCATTTTACCTGGATGGACACCAATTACCCCGCGGGCACGCCGCGCGAGGGATACCCGGTCGAAATTCAGGCGCTTTGGATTCGACTCTTGTCCAATGCGGCGGCGATCGAACCCCGGGGCGAGGTGAGTGAAGGGATGACCATGGCGGAAACGCTCGCCCTTGCCGGGAAGTCGTTTCAGGAGTTGTTCTGGCAAGAAGACCAGGGCTGGTTGGCTGACCTGCTGATCGGGGAAAGCGGCAAGCCGGCGAGGGAGTGCGTCAAGGACAACGCGCTTCGCAGCAATTGCATGTTGGCGGTGGCGTTTGGGTTGGTCCGCGGCGACAAGGCGCGACAGTGCGTCGAGTCTGTCCGGCGGCATCTGGTTGTCCCGGGCGCCTTGCGTTCCCTTGCGCCGTTGCCGGTGGATCCTCCGTTGGCGGTGATTGGCAACGAAGGGCAGCCGTTGAACGATCCCATGCATCCGTATTGGGGGCGGTATGAAGGCGACGAGGATACGCGAAGAAAACCGGCTTACCACAACGGGACGGCTTGGACCTGGACGTTTCCTGCTTTCTGCGAAAGCATCCTATCGACGACGCATCCCACGGACACCGGAGCGCTTCGCGCCGCCACGGACTATCTCTGGTCAATGAAACGGTTGATGGATGAAGGCTGCATCGGCCAGTTGCCGGAGGTCATGGATGGCGACGCGCCGCATTGGCAACGGGGCTGCGACGCCCAAGCCTGGGGGGCGACCGAGGCGTTGCGGGTGTGGAAGGCTCTGGGCGGGGCTTGATCGGCGGAAAAGACAAACGCTCAACTTCAAAGTGGAGTTTGCGCGCTTCGCGCGGATTTCTTCGTTGAGCGTTTGGCGTTTGCCTTCCGGCCATTTGGCTCACTCTTTTTCCAGGTCCGTCGTCGTTGGCGGCGTCTTGTTCACAAACCACGTCAGCGCGACGAAGTCATACGCCGCGTGCGTGACGATGGGGATGAGCAGATTGCCGCCCTGCATCCAGATCCAGCCCATGTAGGCGCCCATGATGGCGGCGCCGATGGCGTAGCCCGGAGTCACCAGATGCGCAAATCCGAACAGGACGCTGGCGACGATCAAGGCTCCGATGTCGCCCAGGGGCTCTGCCATGCCGGCCTGTAATGCGGCGCGGAACAAGGTCTCCTCCGCGACACCCGCAATGACGGCGACTGTCAGCAGTTGCGCGTTTGAGAAATCCCGGAAGATTGGCCGGGCAAACTCCTCCAAGGCTTCGAGAATCCGTTTGACAGGAGCCCAGTGGGAGTTGCAGCTCCAGACGAAGAACAGGGCCGGCGGAATGGCGGCGGCGGTTCCCTTG
>JAYPGD010000205.1:0-3905 GCA_038126655.1 Verrucomicrobiales bacterium | reverse complement strand
GTCCCAATGGAAGTCGGCGAAGAGCGGGACGTCGGCCATGGCGGCGACACCCCAGGCGACCAGCAGCAGTGCGGCCTCAAAGACGCAGGTAATGAAAAACCAGACCCGGGAGCTGTCCGGTTGCGGGATGTCGTCCTCCGGAAGCAAGGCTCGCCTCTAATTCGCCGGCGGAGCCTTGATCGCTGCGACGGCTTGGGAGACCGTTTCGATGATCTTCAACGGCACGCGGATTTCGAGGTCGAGTCCGCCGGTCTGATCGGCGCGTACCTGGATGCCGGTTCCGGCGGGATCGATGGCGTTCACGACCGCGGGAGGAATGGGCGAGCCGGGCATTTTAGCGAACATTCCCTTGACCATGTTCAGCAGGTTCATCTGGCCGGCAAAGGTCGTATTGGGGCCGATCTTGAGGCGCGTTGGCGCGGAGGCTTTCCCGCCCTTTCTCAGAAGTTGCTCCATTTGGGTCGAGCCCATGGTGAAGAACAGCTTGCCATCGGCGAGGGCGTATTCGACCGCCACCTTTCCGCCGGGGAACATGGTCTGCATCTGTTCCTTCTGTCCGGGAGCCTGAAGCAGGGGGTTGTCCAGGTTGTAGACCATGGTGAGGCGGTCGACCGGGACTCCGTCGATTTTGCGAACGCCCCGTTGGTAGTCGTATGACTGGTACATTTTGTCGGCGCCGACCTGGGTCTTGATGGTGGAATCCATGAAGTCGAGCAGGGCGGCGTGAAAGGCGTCGGCCGTGCGGTTGGGGAAGCGGTAGTAGCCACCGAAGCTCATTCCGTCCTTGCCGAAGCCCATGGAGCCCGCCGTTACGAGGGGCAGCATGTCGGTCATGAGTTTCGTGGTTTTCTTGGCGGCCTCGGGATCCTCTTTCAGGCCCTGCATCCTGAAGCCGAGGACCACGGCTTTCTCGAAGAAGGAGGAGAGTTTCTCGTCCCCGCGCAGGGCGACGGCAAAGGCCATTGGGGCGTCCCAGTTCACCGCGTCGATGTCCGCGGCGACGCCGTCGGGATTGGGCTCCAGCCAGCGGGCGAGGTCGGATCCGGCGGTGGCGGAGATCTGTTCGCGGATGATGATGTCGTTGTCCGCGACGGAGAGACTGAGATCGATGCCCTTGAATCCCTCGAGTGCGGTGTCGAACAAGGAGAAATAGAGCTGCATGAACTCCTGGAAGGTCTCGGGATCGAGGTTGGCGTTGTTGGGGGCGTTCTTGATGCCCATCATCATGCCTTGGAGGGCCTGTTCTCGTCCGGCGCGGAAACCGCCCAGCATCATTTCCTTGAGACGGGCATCGGGCGCGAAATGCAGATGGATGGCGGCGTCGGTCTTGGCGGGAGCGACCTTCCAGGCCAGCGCCTTGGCGCGGTCCTCATCCGTGTAGCCGCGGCTGTTGGGATTGAAGATGATGGCGTAGCCATCCTTTTCCGTGATGGTGTGTTCGTTCTGCCCGCCGGCGAGGATGCCCGGGGTCAGCCCGGCTTTGAAGGCGGCGAAATCGCTGACGGGGACATACATTGCCGCGCCGCCGCCGCCTTCGCCGGGGCGGGGCCAGGCCGCCGCCATCCAGGGGCGGGCCGGATCGATGCCGGCCAGTTGCGGCGCGCCGAGAAAGGCCGGCAGCATCGCGGCGGAAGCGGCGCCCATGCCGGGGCGGGCCGCTTCGGCAATTCTGGAAACGGCGGCCAGAAAGGCCTGGTGATTCTTGATCGTCAATGTGGCGGCCGGCGTGTCGGCGGCGACCAGTGATGCGGCGGGCAGGGCGCAGGCGAGCGCGATGGCGATGAATGATCTCATGAACCGTGAGGGAAGGAGGTGGGTGGATGGTGTCTTACGTCGATCAGTTCGGCTTCGAACTCCTATGGCAGGATTGGGAGAAGCCCTAATTTTGGCAAGGAAAAGAGAACCCAACCGGAACCGAAACGGCGGCGATCGTGATTTTGATTGCCCGGATCGAATGCGCGGTGAACGATGCGCGTCCGCTGTCGGCGCCCGACAGCCGCGTACGCGATTTGGGGAACCCATGAAACACCGCTGGTCCATAGCTCCAGCCCAGCCCGGGCTTGCCCGCAAACTTGCGGAAAGGCACGGGATCTCGACGTTGTTGGCGCAGTGCCTGTTGAATCGCGGGTTGGACGCGAAGGAAGAGATCGACGCGTTTCTACGTCCGGCGTTGAAGGGGCTGGCCGATCCGTTCCTGCTTCCCAACATGCGGGCGGCGACGGATCGCCTCTGGCAGGCGAGGGAGAACAACGAACGGGTGGTTGTATTCGGTGATTATGATGTGGATGGGGTCACATCCACCACCTTGTTGACGGAGTTTCTTCGTGACCTGGGATGGTCGGTCGAGTCTTACCTGCCGCATCGGATGGACGAGGGCTACGGTCTGAGTTGGGAGGCGGTGGAGAACTGTCTCGCGCGACATGAGGTGAACCTTCTCGTCGCGGTGGACTGTGGTTCGACGGCGGTGGAGTCGGTTGCGGCTTTGAAGGAGCGGGGAATCGATGTGGTGGCGCTGGATCATCATCAGGTGTCGGATCCCGCGCCTGCTGCCGCGGCCTTGGTGAATCCGCAGCTGGCTCCGGAGGGCGAGCCGGATTTCCGGGAGCTGTGCTCCGCCGGACTTGCGTTCAAACTGGCCCATGCATTGGTGAAGGACGGTCGTGAGAAGGAGGTTCCGGAGGCCCGATCCTACGATGTGCGTCCGCTGCTGGACCTGGTCGCCTTGGGGACAATCGCCGATCTTGTCCCATTGACCGGAGAGAACCGCATTCTTGCGCCCGCCGGGCTGAAGCGATTGGAGACCACCCGCCGGCCCGGGTTGGTGGCACTGAAGAGGATCGCGCAGGTGGAGGCTCCGATCGGCGCCTATCACGTCGGTTTTCAACTGGGGCCGAGGCTGAACGCCGCGGGCCGGATGGAGAACGCGGAGGCGGCCCTGGGGTTGCTGTTGGCGCAGGATGAAGGCGAGGCGTCCCGGCTCGCGGAGGAACTGGAATCACACAATCGGGAACGACAACAGGTGGATCGCGGAATCGCGGAACAGGTGATCGGCGCGGTGCGCGCCAATTTCGATCCGGCCCGGGACTTCGTGATCGTGGAGGGCCAGATGCTCTGGCACATCGGAGTTGTCGGCATCGTCGCCTCGCGGGCGTTGAGGGAGTTCTATCGTCCGACCATCATCCTTGGCGGGGAAGGGGATTCCTGGCGCGGTTCGGGGCGCAGCATTGAGGGATTCGATCTCGCTGCGGCGCTCCGGGAATGCGACGACCTGCTGATTCGTCACGGCGGTCACGCGATGGCCGCCGGATTGACAATCCATCCCGACAATCTCGACGCCTTTCGTCAGCGGCTGAATGAGATTGCGCGCAGAAGCATCCGGCCAGAACTCCTGCAGCCGGAGATACGATTGGATGCCTTTGTGGAGTTGCCCGACCTGACCATCGCCCGATTGGAGGAATTGGAATTGTTGGAACCGACGGGGCAGGGGAATGAGTCCGTGCGGTTGGCGGTCAGGGAGATTTGCCTGGCCGAGGAGCCGCGCCGGATCGGCAAGGACCGGCAGCACGTCAAGCTGGTGGTGACGGACGGTCGGACGAAGATTGAGGCGCTGTGGTGGAATGTCGGCCAGAGTGAGTTGCCGTCCGGGACCTTCGATCTCGCATTCCGTCCGAAGATCAATGAATTCCGCGGACAGCGAAAGCCGCAGATGAACGTTCTGGACTGGCGGCCGAACCGCTAGGCGATCATGACCTCAGCGGCGGGCGATGCTCCACGCTCAAGCGCGAATCCCCGACCAGCGCCACACCGGAAATCGCTAGGAACGAGTGATCCGCGTCGAAAATGCCGGCCGGAACGTGTTTCATCCCCGCAGGCGGCAATGTAACGCGGCGTTGACGGTCGATCTC
>JAYPGD010000204.1:540-10353 GCA_038126655.1 Verrucomicrobiales bacterium | reverse complement strand
TTCTCGCGAGGCTTCGGCAGCTCCAGGAACCAACGCCGCGCGTCGGTCACCTGCTTGGAAAAGTATTCAGGTTCTTTGGGCATGACCGCCGTGAGCCTCCATTCATTACGCCAATTCACAAAGTCAAAAATTGGCATTCATCGGTCAAGACTACACATTGCCTTTCCCGAGGCCGACGTTCACCATCATCGCCCTTTACGTCGGAAACAATCGAAGCGCTCTTTCATGGAAACCAGAAAACTCGGAAATACGGATTTGGAACTGCCGGTCGTCGGCTTTGGAGCCTCGTCCCTGGGACAGGAATTCCGCCAGGTCAGACTCGACGAGGCGCTGAAGAGCGTCCACGTCGCGCTGGACCTCGGCATGAACTTCATCGACACCTCGCCCTTCTACGGCCGCGGCATGAGCGAGGTCATGCTCGGCATCGCCCTGCGCGATGTCCCCCGCGACAGTTACACGCTCTGCTCCAAACTCGGCCGCTACGATCTGCAGCACTTCGACTTCTCGGCCAAGCGCGTCGCCGAAAGCATCGATGTCAGCCTCCACCGCATCGGCGTCGATCACCTCGACATCGTCCTCTGCCACGACATCGAGTTCGTGCCCATGCAGCAGATCGTGGATGAGACAATTCCGGCGATTCAAAAGATCCGCGACGCGGGCAAGGTGCGCTACATCGGTTTCAGCGGCTACCCGCAGAAGATCTTCAAGTTCATCATCGACCAGATCGGCGTGGACTGCGTCCTGAGTTACAATCAATACACCCTCCAGAACACGCGCTTCGCCGACGAGACCGTGCCCTACCTCAAGGAGAAGGGCGTAGGCGCCATGAACGCCGGCCCCTTCAGCGCGCGCCTGCTCACCAACGCCCCGTTGCCCGCCTGGTTGAAAGAGCCTGAGGAGGTCAAGGCCGCCGCCCGCGAGGCCGCCGCGCTCTGCGAAAGCCGCGGCGTCGATATCGCGCAACTGGCGCTGCAATTCTCCATCGCGAATCCGGACATGGCCACCTGCATCGCCGGCAGCGCCAATCCCGACAACATCCGCAAGTGGGCCGACTGGGCCGCCAAGCCACTGGATCAGGAACTGCTCGCCAATGTGCGGAAGATCTTCGAGCCGGTGAAGAACATCGGCCATGCCGAAGGGTTGCCGGAGAATAATTAGGGCGGACTGATGGAACTCAAGGACTTCATAGAGCTCGGCGAGCAGGAACCCCAACTCCGCTTTATGGTGATCGGCGGTTGGGCTGTCGCTGCGCACGGGCATACGAGATCCACCTATGACGTCGATTTCATGGTATCGAAAGCGGATCGGGAGGCTTGGAGAATTCGTGTGGACGAGGCCGGCCTCGCCTGTTTCTCAGAGCAGGAACAGTTTGCTCAATTCACACAATCCGACGGCGACGGTTTCGACCTCATGTTTACCGCGCCTGAAACTTTTGAGCAGATGTGGCCTCTTTCCAAGGAATACGATTTCAACGGAACAGTCGCGCGCGTTCCTTGCCTGGACCACATGCTCGCCCTGAAACTTCACGCGATCAAGCAAGCCCTTCCGCATCGGACTTCGCAGGACATGGAGGATGTGGAACTGATGATCATTCGCAATGATGTGGACTTGAAAAGCGCCCGCTACAAAGAATTATTCCTGAAGTATGGAACCCGCGAAATATACGAAACCTACCTCCGAATCCTCTGAGTTGCGCGATGCGCCCTTGCCAAGCCTGGATTTCGAACTGCCTGACTGGTCGGATGCCCCGCGCAATCCGCCGCGGGTGTCCATCGCGACAATGTTGGAGCGCAACCGCCAAACACGCAGGATGTTCCCCACGGGCATCCGGACAGCGGAGGAACGCTGGGAACGGAAGTGCGGAGAAGAGTTTCGACTTTAGATCCTGCTTGAATCATGAAGATCTCATTCCAGCGCCCCCCTTTCTCGAGTGTTCCTGCGCGGCTCCAACCATGGTTCGCAGGCGTTGTCGGAAGCCTGGAACGATTGCCAGAGCAGGATCTTCAGACCGTGTTCTATCCAAAAGGAACCGCCTTTGGCGAAGCCTTCGCCATGAGCGAGTCGCTCAACACACTGTTCCGTTCGCGGGTTGAAAGGGAACGCAAAGCCAGAGTCCCCGTCTCCGCGGAATTCATTTGGAAAGACTGACAGACTTACATGAAAGCCATTGAACTCAGTGAACCAAAGCGGTTCACCCAGATTGACATCGACGAACCCGGGAAGCCCGCCGCCGGGCAGGCGCTCGTGCAGACGCACAACATCGGCATCTGCGGCACGGATTACTCGGGCTACCTCGGCAAGATGCCGTTCTTCAGCTACCCGCGCATCCCCGGCCACGAACTGGGCGTCGAAGTCCTCGAAGTCGGCGAAGGCGTGACCAACATCAAACCCGGCGACAAGTGCAGCATCGAGCCCTACATGAACTGCGGGACCTGTTACGCCTGCCGGAAGGGGTCCAGCAATTGTTGCGAGTCGTTGAAGGTCATCGGCGTCATGGAGGACGGCGGCATGCGCGAGCGTTTCCTCGTCCGCGCTGAAAAGCTCCACCCCTCCGGGAAACTCTCCTACGAGCAACTCGCGCTGGTCGAAACCCTGGCCATCGGCTGCCACGCGACCGATCGCGGCGCGCCAATGGAAGGCGAGCACGTCCTGATCATCGGCGCCGGCCCGATCGGATTGGCGACGCTGGAATTCACCCGCCTCACCGGCGCGACCGTCACTGTCATGGACATGGTCGAATCCCGCCTGCAGTTCTGCAAGGACACCTACGGCGTCGCCCACACCGTGCAGTTCAAAGGGGACGGCTCTGAGATGGATCAGATCAACGAAATCACCGGAGGCGACCGCTATTCGGTGGTCACCGACGCCACCGGCAACAACAAGTCCATGTCCAACGCCATGAGCTACGTCGCGCACACCGGCGACCTGGTCTTCGTCGGCATTACGACGCAGGAAGTCAGCTTCCTGCATCCGACGCTGCACAAGCCGGAGATGACCATCAAGGCCAGCCGCAATGCCGTCCCCGCCGACTTCACCCGCATCATTTCGTTGATCGAGGACGGGACCATCAACACCGATCCCTGGATCACCCATCGCACCACCTTCGACGACATGATCGGCGAATTCGAAGGCTTCACCAAACCCGAAACCGGCGTCATCAAGGCGATTGTCGAAGTCGTTTGAGAACCACGGATGACACGGATTACTCAGATTGTTCCTCGACGCTCCGCGGCGAGTCTTTCCTGAAGGAATCCGTGTCCATCCGCGCAATCCGCGGTTAAGAAAAGAGAAAGAATTTATGAGCAATGAATCGAACAGCAAATGTGTCACCCTCGGACTTGAACCCAGCTTTGGCTTTGGCGACCGCATCGGTCTTGCCACGCCGGGGCACGTCGCCTCGATGAACAGCGCGGGCGGCGGCATTCAGCCGATCTACCCGCAGCAGTCCATCCGCGAAATGGCCCGCACCGGCCGCGAACCCGAAGGCGTCATGGCCGACGCGCTCAAGGGGGCCGCCGACGCCGGCTGGACCGGCAAGATCGGCGCCGACGCCGACCACCTCAAGACCGATGAGGACGTCGATCGCACCGCCGTCGCCGGCTTCACCTTCTTCACCATCGATCCCTCGGATCACGTGGACGAGCATTCCGACGGCTACGACGAGGCGACCTTGCGCGAAAAGTTTGGCGCGGTCCGCGATCAGATCGACTGGTTTGACGACTACCTCGGCAAGACAGTGAAGCTCTCCACCGGTTCTGAAATCATCTTCGACGAGGAGGCCTGCATGCGCTGCGCGGTCAAATATGGCATCGCGCTGAACAAGGCCGTCGAACTCGCGGATTACATCAAGAAGGTCCAGGAGGAAGCCGGCCGCGATTACGAGATCGAGTTGAGCGTCGATGAGACGGAACAACCGACCACACTCGCCGAGCATTACATCGTCGCCAACCAATGCGTTTCCCGCGGTATGAAGCTGGTCAGCCTCGCGCCGCGCTTCATCGGCGACCTGGAGAAGGGCATCGATTACAAGGGCGATGTCGAAGCCCTGGAGGCGTCGCTGAACGACCACGCGGCGATCTCGAACGAAGTCGGCCCCTACAAGCTCAGCCTGCATTCCGGTTCCGACAAGATCTCCATGTATCCCGCCCTCGCCCGCGCGACCAAGGGACAGTTCCACGTCAAGACCGCCGGCACGAGCTACCTGGAGGCCCTGCGCGTCGTGGCGCGTCATGACGAGGCCCTGTTCCGCCGCATCGTCGACTTCGGCCGCGAACGCTACGACACCGACAAGGCGACCTACCACGTTTCGGCCACCTTGGCCGATGTTGCCCCGGCTTCCGAAATCGACGACATCAAGGAATTGGAACGGCAATACCTGGAACTCTGGGAGGAAGTCCCGGAAGGTCTCGGCTTCACCAAGCCCGGCCGCCAGATCCTGCACTGCACATTTGGTTCCACGTTGACGCACGCGGAGTTTGGCCCCGCCGTCCGCGGCGTTCTGGAAGCGCATCCGGACTCCTACACCGAGATTCTCGAAGATCATTTCGCAAGGCACCTAAGGGCGTTGAATGCGGGAATGTGAAAGATTCAATGATCACCCAACTCGCCGCCCTCAAGATTATCCCCGTCGTCGCGTTGGATTCGGCGGACGACGCTGAACCGCTCGCCGAGGCCCTCATCGCCGGCGGACTGCCCGTCGCCGAGATCACCCTGCGCACCGACGCCGCCCTCGACGCGATCCGCAAGCTCCGCGACCGGGACGACATCCTGATCGGCTCTGGCACGGTGCATTCGGCGGCGCAGGCGGAAGCCTCGGTGGAAGCCGGCGCGAAATTCGTCGTCACCCCGGGTTTTAATCCCAAGACCGTCGCGTGGTGCGTGGAAAACAACGTGCCTGTCTTCCCCGGCATTTCCAGCCCGACGGATCTGGAATCGGCCCTCGAACATGGCCTTGAGGTGGTCAAGTTCTTCCCGGCCGAGACGCTGGGCGGGGTGAAGACGCTCAAGGCCTTCAGCGGACCTTACGGCGACATGAAATTCATCCCCACCGGCGGCATTGGGTCGGGCAATCTGGGTGAATATCTGAGCCTCCCCTGCGTCGTTGCATGTGGCGGCAGTTGGATGGTAAAACCCTCGCTCTTTGCCGCCGGAAACTTCGACGAAGTCACCCGCCTGACCCGCGAAGCCGTCGAATTGGCGAACGCTTTTTGACAACCACGAATGGACACGAATAAACACGAATCTGAGAGAGGCGCATCCAAAATTCGCGTGAATTCGTGTCCATTCGTGGTTCAAAAGAATCTCCCCTAGCAACAAGACATCATGAAAAGAACCCTCACGTTTCTCCTCGCCTCGCTCTTCGCGCTGACGGCCTCGGCCGCGAAGGATCGACTCGTCCTCAAGGGCAAGGACGGCCCCGGCAAAGGAAAGAAAATCGTCTTCATGGCCGGCGACGAGGAATACCGGACCGAGGAAAGCTGCCCCATGCTGGCCAAGATCCTCAGCCAACGCCACGGCTTCGACTGCGTGGTCCTGTTCTCCTTCGATCCGACCGGCTCCTACATTGATCCCAACAACCAGCGCGGGATGCGCGGCATGGAGGTGATCAAGGACGCCGACCTCGTCATCACCGGCAACCGCTTTCGCCAACTGACCGCGGCGCAATACGAGATCCTCGCCGCCCACCTCGACGCCGGGAAGCCGATCATGGGCTTCCGCACCTCCACCCACGCCTTCACCGGCAATGGCCGCACCGGCGATTTCAAGTGGTCGTTGTTTGGCCTCAACATTCTCGGGGAAAAATGGGTCAGCCATCACGGCCGCCACAAGGTCCAGGGCTGCCGCGGCGTCATCGAAAAGAACCACGCCGGTCATCCGGTCCTCAATTCCGTCAAGGACGTCTTCGCCACTTCCGATGTCTACGGCGTCGTCAACCTCGACGAGAGCAAGGCCACCGTCCTGTTGCGCGGCGCGGTCACCGAGACCTTGGAGCCTTCCTCCAAGGCCATCCCCGGCGACAAGAACGATCCCATGATGGCCGCCGCCTGGCTGCGCCAATACGTCTCCCCGAACGGCAAGGGCCGCGGGCAGGCCTTCTGCACCACCATGGGCGCCTCCGAGGACTTCGAGAACGAGGACCTCCGCCGCCTGATCGTCAATGCGGCCCACTTTCTCACCGGCATCGATGTCCCCAAGCGCGCCGACGTCCGCTACGTCGACCCTTTTCCCACGACTTTCTACTCCTTCATCCGCGAGAAGGACTACTTCAAGAACCGCAACCTGCAGGTCAGTGATTTCGAACTCGGCAAGTCCGCCGCCACCGGCTTGCCCAAGTCCATGCAGGACCAACCGGCCCTGAAACTGCGCCGCGAGAAGCAGTCCGGCCAGAAGCCAAAACCGCAGGCCAAGGCCGCGCCGAAGCCGAAAGCCAAGCCCAAGAAAAAGGAACGCCCCGGCCCAGCCAAGGACGACGACAAGATCAAGTATGCCCAACCCGCCAAGGCCAGGGGCAAGGCCGCCGCGGTCCAACTCCCGCTCCAACCGCAGGCCGGCGAAAACATCGTCCTGCTGGGCAATCTGCTTGGCGAGCGCATGCTGAACTTTGGCCACTTCGAAGCCGAGCTTTACGAGCGTTTCCCCCTGCATCAACTCACCCTGCGCAACATGTGCAACGCCGGCGACACCGCCGGCTTCCGCGCGCACTCCAGCCGCACGGACCCCTGGGCCTTCCCCGGCGCCGAGAAGTTCAACCAGGACAAGACCACCCACTACGGCATCGGCCACTACCCCAGCCAGGACGAATGGCTGACCGAGTTGAAGGCCGACACCATCATCGCCTTCTTCGGATTCAATGAGGCCTTTGACGGTCTGGCCAAGATCAACAACTTCAAGGCCGAGCTTTCCGCCTGGATCGACCACACCCACTCCCTCGCCTACAACGGCAGGATCACGCCGAACATCGTCCTCGTCACGCCGATCGCCTTCGAGGACCGCAGCGCCGATTACGACCTCCCCTCCGGCGCGGAAGAGAACAAACTCCTCGCCGCCTACGCCAAGGCCGTGCAGGAGGTTGCCAAGGCGAAAAAGGTCGGCGTCGTGGATGTCTTTTCACTGACGAAGAACTGGTTCGCCCAGAAGGGCTCCAAGCTCACCATCAACGGCTGTCACCTGAGCGACGCCGGTTACGCCAAGCTCGCGCCCGTCCTCGCCGACGCCCTGTTCGGCAAGAGCGGCGTGGCGTCGCTGGCCTCCAAGGCCGCCATCCGCAAGGCGGTCAACGACAAGAATTACTTCTGGTTCAACGATTACCGGATGCTCAACGGCGTGCACGTCTACGGCCGCCGCTGGAAACCCTACGGCAATGAAAACTATCCCGAGGAAATCGAGAAGATGCGCCAGATGACGAAGCTTCGCGACGAGCGCCTCTGGGACATCGCCGCCGGCAGGACAAAGCTGCCGCCCATCAACGACGCCAAGCGCACCCGCAAGCTGACGCCGATCAAGACCAACTTCAACCGTCCGATCACCTACCTCGATCGGCAGAAGGCCTTGGAGAAGTTCACGGTTCGCGACGGCTACAAGATCGAGCTGTTCGCGTCCGAGAAGGAATTCCCGGATCTGAAGAGCCCGGTGCAGATGGCCTTCGACAACAAGGGCCGCCTCTGGGTCGCCGTCATTCCCTCCTACCCGCACTACAAGCCGGGCGGCGAACTGCCGAACGACAAGCTGCTCATCTTTGAGGACACCGATGGCGACGGCCGCGCCGACACGCAGAAGGTCTTCGCCGACGGGCTGAACCTCCCCATCGGTTTCGAACTCGCCCCGGAAGGCGTCTACCTTTCGCAGGAACCGCACCTCTGTCTGCTGGTCGATGACGACAAGGACGACCGCGCCGATAGGATGGAGATCCTGATGACCGGCTTCGACACCCACGACACGCACCACGCGATTTCAGCTTATTGCGCCGACGCCTCAGGCGCCTTCTACATGTGCGAGGGCCGCTTCCTGCACTCGCAGTTGGAAACGCCCTACGGTCCGCAGCGCATGACCGACGGCGGCGTCTGGCGTTTCAACCCCAAGAACTGGCGACTCGAACGCTACAGCCAATCCGACTACAGCAACCCCTGGGGCATCACCTTCGACGAATGGAACCAGTGCTTCATTTCGGACGCCTCCTCCGGCAAGAATTTCTACGGCGTCCCCGTCTCCGCCAAGATTCCGCACGGGCTCGAGGTCCCGCAGGTCGACCAGTTCGCGCCCAAGCGTTCCCGCCCGACCTCCGGAACGGAGTTCGTCTCCTCCCGTCATTTCCCGAAGGAAGACCAAGGCAACTTCATGATCAACAACTCCATCAGCTTCCTCGGAACCAGCATGCACAAGGTCTGGGAGGAAGGCTCCGGATTCTATGGCCGCGTCGCCGGCGACCTCATCTCCTCCAGCGACCCGAACTTCCGCCCGGTCGATTGCGAGACCGCTCCGGATGGTTCGCTCTACATCGTCGACTGGCACAACGCCCTGATCGGCCACATGCAGCACAATGCCCGCGACCCCAATCGCGACAGCGACCACGGCCGCATCTACCGCGTGACCTACCCCTCGCGCCCGCTGATCAAGCCGGCCAAGGTCGCCGGCGCCAGTATCGAGCAGTTGCTCGAGAACCTGAAGCTGCCGGAATACCGCACCCGCTACCGCACCCGCCGCGAACTCCGCGGCCGGGACAAGACGAAGGTTCTCGCCGCCGTCAAGAAGTGGGCCAAGGCGCAGAACCCCAAGCATCCCGATTACGCCCACCGCATGTGCGAAGCCCTCTGGGTCACCTGGGGGCACAACCAGGTGGATGAAGGCATTCTCCACATTGTCCTGAACTCCGAGGATCACCGCGCCCGTTCGGCCGGGGTTGGAGTCCTGCGCTACAATTACAAGAAGGTCTCCAACGCTCCCGCCCTGCTGCTCAAGGCCGCGCAGGACGAGCATCCCCGCGTGCGACTTGAAGCCATTGTCACCGCCTCGTGGATGGACAACCAGGACGGCGCCCGCATCGGACTCGAGGCCGTGAAGCATCAGTTCGACCGCTGGATGGGCCCGGTCTTCGATCAGATCATGAAGACCACCCTGAAGGACGACATCGACGCGCTGGTGAAGGCCGGCAAGGTCGATCTCGCCAAGAATAAGCGCGCCGCGGACTTCCTCGCCGGCAAACTGAGTTTTGAAATGGACCCGGAGAAGGAATACGGCCCCACCAAGAAACTCAGCGACGCCGACATGAAGGTCTACCAACTCGGCAAGAAGGTCTTCCACCGCGACGGCCATTGCGCCACCTGCCACCAACCCAACGGCCAAGGCATGGCCAAGGCCTATCCGCCGCTGACCAGGAATCCCTGGATCGAGGACGACACCCGCATGATCAAGATCGTGCTCAAGGGCCTCTGGGGTTCCATGGAGGTCAACGGCCAGCACTACGATCCCAGCAAGGGCGTCCCCCCGATGCCCGGCTTCGGCCCCATCTGCACGGACCAGGAAATCGCCGCCGTGATCAACTACGTGCGCAACTCGTTCGAGAACTCGACGAAGTTTATCACCGCGGCGGACGTCGCCAAGATCCGCAAGCAGACCGAAGGCCGCGCGGACTTCTACATGGTCGAGGACATCATGAAGGAGCACCCCATCAAGGGCTGGGAGAACTGGAAAAAAGCCACCGGCGACATCGGCGGGTTTGAGTGAACAATTTGGGAATGAACCTGAAGGGTTCTCAGCCCAGGCAACCCGGGGTTGCGCAAAGCGACACCCCGAATTCTCCGCCAAAGCGCAATCCAA
>JAYPGD010000204.1:0-530 GCA_038126655.1 Verrucomicrobiales bacterium | reverse complement strand
CATGATTTGGCCCCGCCGCAAGCGCGCCGGGTTCGCTGGGCGGTCCCATTCTCAATCAAGAACCAAAACCAATGCGCCAAACATCAACACAGAGACCGCTGAGAACACAGAGGACCGCGGAGTTTCCCATTTCGCGTCTCTGTGGTTCTCCTTCCCTCTGTGACCTCCGCGTTTGAATCGCGAACACCCAATTCCCCATGACAAGAAAACTCATCGCCACCCTCGCCCTCGCCGCGGCGATCACGGCCTCCGCCGCGTCCCGCCCCAACATCCTCTTCATCATGTCCGACGATCACACGGCCCAGGCCGTGGGCGCCTATGCCACGCTGTTGAAGGATCTCAACCCCACCCCGACGATCGACACCCTCGCGAAGGAAGGCATCACCTTCGACAACGCCTTCTGCGGAAATTCGATCTGCACGCCCTCCCGCGCCAGCATCATCACCGGGCAATACGCGCACAACAACGGCGTGTTCGATCTCGGCGGTCGCATCAAGCCGGAGAACCAGACCCTGCCCATCGCCATGCGC
>JAYPGD010000203.1:0-10362 GCA_038126655.1 Verrucomicrobiales bacterium | reverse complement strand
TGCGTCTACAACGCGTTAGGGAGCTGTTAAAGCGCACCCTCGGAGAAATCATCTCGCGCGAACTCCATTCCGCGGACGCCGGCATCATCACCGTCAACGATGTCGACATCTCCTCCGACCTTCATTCCGCCGTCGTCTTTGTCAGCCTCCTCGGCTCCGACGAGCAGAAACGCAAGGCCGCCAAACTGCTCAACGACGACCGCGTGCGAATCCAGCAGATCCTCAGCCGGACCGTCGTCCTGAAATACACCCCGCGCCTGAAGTTCGTCATGGACGACTCCATCGAGCGCGGCAACCGCGTGCTCCAGATCCTGTCTGAAATCGACGAGGTCGACGACGACAACGAATGAAACCGCGACACAAAACCATCGACCGCATCCTCCAGGAGATCCGGTCGCATCAATCCTTTTGCGTCGTCGGACACATCCGTCCCGACGGGGACTGCGTCGGCTCCCAGATCGCCCTCACCATGGCTCTCAAGAACCAGCGCAAGAAGGTCGTCTGCTGGAACCAGGATCCCGTCCCCCAGAAACTCGCCTTTCTCGATCCGACCAATCTGATGCAGCCCCCGAAACCCGGGCGAAAGTTCGACTGTGTCATTGCGGTCGATTCCACGGACCTCGGCCGCACCGGCGGCGTCGCCGAGCATGTCGCCGACCGCAAGCTGCTCATCAACATCGACCACCACCCCAGCAACGACCGCTTTGGCGACGTCAACTGGGTCTCGAAGCGCTCCCCCTCCTCCGGCGAAATGGTGTTCCGCCTCATGAAGTCGGCGCGTTGGACCATCAATCCGCGCATCGCCAACTGCCTGTTCACGGCCATCTCCACGGACACGGGCTCCTTCCAGTATCCGACCACCCTGCCCGAGACCTATGTGGCCGCCGGCGAACTGCTCAAGCGCGGAGCCGATCTCGGCCGGATCTGCGATGAGGTCTACCAATCCTACTCCCTTTCCCGCGTCAAGCTGCTCAAGCACATGTACAATCACTTTCGCCTCACCTGCGAAAACAAGATCGGCTACGTGTGGCTCAAGCTGAAGGACTACGCCCGCACCGGCGCGGAACCCAACGACACCGAAGGCGTCATCGACCACATCCGCGACATCGACCCCGTCGTCGTGGCCATCGTCTTTGAAGAACTCGAAACCAACGTCACCCGCGTCAGCCTCCGCTCCAAGCACCCCAAGATCAACGTCGGCGACATCGCCGTGAATTTCGGCGGAGGCGGCCACCAGGCCGCCGCCGGCGCCCGCATCGAGGGCACCCCCCTCGCCGTCCAACGACGGGTCGTCAAGGAGGCGCGCAAGGCCATCGTGAACCTCGGAATCTGACCCCGGCGCCACACCATGCAGACTTTCACCGCCTTCGACGGCGCCCTTCTCATCGACAAACCCGCCGGACCGACATCGCACGATATCGTCGATGTCATCCGCAGTGAATTCGGCCTCAAGAAGGTCGGCCACTGCGGCACTCTCGACCCCAACGCCACCGGCCTGCTCATCCTCGTGCTGGGCAAGGCGACCAAATTGTCCGAAAAGCTGATGTCCGACGACAAGGTCTACGAGGGCTCCATGAAGCTCGGACAGACCACCAACACCTACGACTCCGAAGGCGAGATCGAGGAGACCAGGCCGGTTCCGGAACTCACCCTCGAACAACTGAACGAGACCGCGAAGACCTTTGTCGGCGACCAGATGCAGCTTCCGCCCATGGTGTCGGCGGTGAAGAAGGATGGCGTCCCCCTCTACAAACTGGCGCGCAAGGGAATCGAGGTGGAGCGCAAGGAACGGTTCATCCACATCTATCGTTTTCCCATCGTCGCCTACGAGAATGAGACGGCATGGTTCTCCGTCACCTGCACCAAGGGCGCCTACGTGCGCACGCTGGCCCATGACCTCGGCGGGAAACTCGGCTGCGGCGCGCATCTCTCCACCCTGCGCCGATCCGCCTCCGGCGGGTTGAACGTCAAGGACGCCATCCCCTTCGAGGACGCCGTCAAACTCTCGCACGACGAACTCGCGGAACGCGTCATCCCCATCCTCAAACTCGCCGCCGCCATCGCATGAAATGAAAATCCTGCGCGACGCCTCGGAACTCGCCCCCCTCTCCGGCAGGGCCTGCGTCGCGATCGGATTCTTCGACGGCGCCCATCTCGGACACCAGCAGATTCTCAGGCAGACCATTTCCGACGCCGCCGAACACGAAGCCGCCTCGGTCGTCGTCACCTTCGAAAACCACCCCGCAGGAATCATCGCGCCCGAACGCGCGCCCCGCCTGCTCCAGTCAACCGAACAACGACTGGAGACCATCCGCGCGCTCGGAGCGGACGCCATGCTCCTGCTGCGTTTCGACCAGCGCCTCAGCCGGCAGACGGGCGAGGCGTTCGTGCGGACGCTGACCGCCGGCTTCGGACATGTCTGCAGCGTCTGCGTCGGAGGCGGATTCACGTTCGGCCACAAGCGCAGCGGCAATGTCGACCTGCTTCGCAGGCTGGGAGCCGACCTCGGATTCCAGGTCCATGGCCTTTCCGCCGTCGCCCTCGACGGCGAGACCGTCAGCAGCACCCGCATCCGCGCCGCCGTGCGCGAAGGCGATTTCGACGCCGCCAGCCAGATGCTGGGACGCCCCTACGAACTGTCGGGAACCGTGGTCAAGGGCGACCAACTTGGCCGTAGACTCGGATTCCCCACCGCGAATCTGGACTTCGCGGGGCTGGTGATTCCGCCCAATGGCGTCTACGCCGCGCATGCCGCGGCGGCGGGCGGCGTCCATCGCGCCGCGGTCAACATCGGCGTCCGCCCATCCGTCGCGACAGCCAGCCCCGAGCCTCGGGTCGAGGCCTGCCTCCTCGACTTTGACGATGACCTCTACGGCCGGACCGTCAACCTCACCTTTCACTCCCGACTTCGCGACGAACAGAAGTTCGATTCCCTGGATGCCCTGAAGGAACAGATCGCGCGCGACATCACAGCGACCCGACAGGCATTCGAATAAACCCCGAAAACTGGTCGATCCCACTGCCATGATCCAAGCCCTGCGACGCCTCCCCCTGTTCATCGCGCTGGCGCTGTTCCTCGCCGCCCAGGCCCCCGCCGCGCAACCGCCCAACATCATCCTGATCTTCGCCGACGATCTCGGCTACGGGGATGTCGGAGTCTTCAACAAGGCCTGCCCCTTCAAGACGCCGCGCCTCGATCGCATGGCCGCCGAGGGCGCCATGCTCACGAGCTTCTACGTGCCGACGCCCTACTGCGCGCCCTCCCGCGGCACGATTCTCACCGGCCGTTACCCCTTCCGCCATTCCGTCGTGCGCAACACCGCCCCGGATGTCGGACAAAACAACTTCGGCCTCCCCCGCTCCGAAATCACCCTCGCGGAACTCCTCAAGCAAAAGAACTACGCCACCGCCGCCTATGGCAAGTGGCACCTCGGCCATCGGCCCCAGTGGATGCCCCGCGCCCAGGGCTTCGACGAGTATTACGGCATTCTCTACTCAAACGACATGTTCCCCGTCCAGCTCGTCCACAACGAAACCGTCGCCGAGTACCCCGTCCCCCAATCGAAACTCACCCGGACCTACACCGATCTCACCCTGCGTTTCATCGAGCAAAACCAGAAACGCCCCTTCTTCGTCTACCTGCCCCATGCGATGCCGCACAAGCCCCTGGCGGCCTCCGACAACTTCTACACGCCCGAGACCCGCGACAATCTCTACGCTGACACCATCGCCGAACTGGATCACGGCATCGGCGAAATCCTCGACCGGCTCAAGCAACTGAAACTGGACCGGAACACCCTGGTCATCTTCACCTCCGACAACGGCCCCTGGTATGGCGGTTCGACCGGCGGCCTGCGCGGCATGAAGGCGCGAACCTGGGAGGGCGGACTCCGCGTCCCGATGATCGCCCGCATGCCCGGGACCATCCCCTCCGGCGTGGTGAATCCCAACCCCGCCGCCACCATCGACATCCTGCCCACCGTCGCCAAACTCGTCGGCCTTCCCCTGCCCGAAGACCGAACCCTCGACGGCAGGGACCTCATGCCCATGCTCAAGGACGCCAAGGCTCCGAGCCGCCATGAAGCCATCTTCGGCATGCACGGCTTGAACCTTGCCTGCATCCGCTCCGGCAAGTGGAAGCTGCACGTCCGCAGCCCGGGAAGCTCCACCGCCCTGAATCTCACCGGCGCCGCCGCCGACAACTGGATCGATCCCCGCGGCCCCGACGGCGTCGCCATCCTCGCCCCCTACGAGCAGGCCAAGGCCTCAGACTACCCCGGCCTCACCACCGGCGACGCGCCCAAACCCATGATGCTTTTCGATCTGGATGCCGACCCCGGCGAACAACGCAACCTCGCCGCCAAACACCCCGACATCGTCAAACGCCTCAAGGCCCTGTTCGACAAGACCGCCGCCGAAGTTCCTGCTTACCCCTCGCCCAAGACCGACTACCTCTTCGGCCCGCCGCAAAAGGGAAAACCCCGAACCCTCATGCGCCTCATCGGTGGAGAACTGCGTTACGACCGGGTCCCCAAACCGCAGAGGCATTTGATCCGGGAGTAGCCCAACCGTCACCCGCCCTCCGCCAACAGCTTCTCCACATACTGCCGCATCCGCTCCTCGTGTTGTTCGTGGATGCGGCGCATGCGCTCCGCTTGGTCGGGCAGGGATTCAAAGATCGGGCTGTCTGATATCTGCAGCTCCTTCGGTTGATAGGGGCCATGGGCGCAGACCCTTTGAAACGCCTCCAACCTCGTCCCATCCTCGTCGAAGCAGCGCAATTCGCCGTCCTTGCACTCCAGGATCTGCTCCTCCTCGATCTCGTCATTGCCGCCCAGCAACCGGATGTGAATCATCCCGGGCGCCGATCGGATGACCTCGTACGCGAATCTCTCCGGTTCGCTCCGTTCGTCCAACCGCTCCAGGAACTCCGGCGTCAACCGGAACGCCAAGGCTCCCTGGTCGTCCTCAAAGATCCACCCTCCCAGAAACGGTTCCCGATGCGCGTCATCCTTCGTCTGCTCCGCGAACAAAGGCCCAAAAAATGTCTCGTTCCAATGGGTGGCGGCAGCGGGGTCTTCGGCGGACATGGGCGCAGTCTAAGACACGAAACGCATCGGGAGAAGGAGAACCAACGCAAATCAATCCCCAAGCTTCAAATCCCAAACACCCCCCCCTAAGACCAGGCGCCCCTTCTCGTCTGATCGCCGACATCGAACTTTCCCCTTTCACCGCAAACACCCCGGCGGCCGTCATTGAGATTTGAAACTTGGAGCTTCCGATTCCAACACGACTGCCGGATTGCGCGCCGCTGACGTTTTGGTCAAATTGACCCGAATGAACGCGGAACTCGCATTGACGGCCCTGGCGACCCTGCTCGCCTGTGTCTGCGTCGCCTGGACTGCGCGTTCGACCTCCCTACGCGCCGGCATCATTGCCGTCATCGCGCTGGCGGCATGCCTGAGCGGCTGGCTCTGGTCCGGCCCCGCCAGGACTTCACCCGCCGGCTCCGGGGATTCTGAAACCGGCCGCCCCCTGCAGATCCAGAAGGACGGCTATGTCTCCTCCGATTCCTGCCGCTCCTGTCATCCTTCCGAATACGATTCCTGGCACGACTCCTACCACCGCACCATGACCACCCTCGCCTCGCCCGACACCATCAAGGGCGATTTCCACGGCAGATCGATGGTCCTGGACGGCAAGACCTATGTTCCCGGCAAAACCGGCGACCAATACTGGCTGGAAATGGACGACCCCTTCGCCCCGGAGGATGAATTGAATCCCAAACGTGTGCGCAAGGACATCGCCATGATCACCGGCTCGCACCACATGCAGGTCTATTGGTTCCCCAGCGGCAAGAGCCGCATTCTCGAACAATCGCCGATCGTCTACTGGATCGATCAACAACGTTGGCTGCCGAGAAGCTCGTCCTTCCTCTCCCCTCCGGAAAACAAGGAACTCTACGTCCCGGGCGAATGGAATCAAAACTGCAGTCGCTGCCACGCGACGCACGCGCAACCCGAGGTCGCAACGCCCAATGAAATGTACACCACCGTCGGCCAGTTCGGCATCGCCTGTGAAGCCTGTCACAAACCCGGCGAGGAACACGCCCGCCTCAACCGGAATCCCGTCCGCCGATTCCAGAATCATCTGACCAACGCCGACGATCCTTCCGTCGTGAACCCCGCCGAGATGGACACCGCGACCTCCTCGCACGCCTGCGCCCAATGCCACAGCCTCTGGATCGAATCCGCCCATCGCCTGCGCGAGTGGATGATCTCGGGCGACTCCTTCCGCCCCGGCGAGGACCTGACGCGCTTCCGCAGTTTCATGAGCGTCGCCGACACCAATCAGGTCGCCTCGCTTTCTTCACGCATGCCCGAATACCAGCAACAGTGGTTCTGGCCCGACGGCGTGCTCCGCGTCACCGGCCGCGAATACACCGGCATGATGGAATCGCCCTGCCACAAGAACGCCTCGGGCAGCGATCGCATGACCTGTTTCAGTTGCCATGTGATGCATCCCGAACATGCGTCGACGGACCAACGCTCCGCGTGGCGCCGTGATCAACTCAAGCACGATCCCTCCAGCGACCGGGACTGCCTCCAGTGCCATCCCGGCATCAACAAGGATCCGGCCGCCCACACCCATCATCTCCCGGAATCCAGCGGCAGCCGTTGCGTCAACTGCCACCAACCCCACACCACCTATGGTCTCATGACCGCCATCCGCAGTCATCAGGTCACCTCTCCCGAGGTTCATCCTTCTCCCGGCAGCCGCCCCAACGCCTGCAACCAATGCCATCTCGACAAATCGCTTTCCTGGACGGCGGAACATCTGGAGCAATGGTATGGCTCCGCTGCTCCGGACCTTTCCGAATCGCTCAGCGCCACCGCGGCCTCCGTCGTCTGGATGCTTCAGGGCGACGCCGTCCAACGCGCCATCTCCGCATGGACGCTCGGCTGGGACTCCGCCCGTGAAGCCTCAGGCGCCAACTGGCAGCCCCCCTTCCTCATTCAACTCATGGACGACCCCTACGCCACCGTCCGCTGGATGGCTTGGAACAGCCTCCAGTCGATCAACGCCGATTACATGACTCTGGAATTCGATTTCACCGCCCCGCAGGACGAGCGCCGCGGCAAAATCCGGCAGGCCCTCGAGATCTGGAGCCGGGAACAGGACGTCGCCGTGGAAGCCCGTCCCGCCCTGCTGCTCAAGGCCGACAACACCCTTGAACGCGATCGATTCGAGGCTCTTCTCGAACTTCGCGACAACACTCCCATCACCCTACAGGAATAGACCATGCCCTTCTCCCGCACCCTGCTCCGACCGTTCGCAATCATCCTGACCGGCCTCTTCGCCGCAGCCGCGCTTCACGCCGCCGACAATCCGCTCAAGCAGACGCTGACGGACATGAACGCCTATTACGCGAACCACTGGATCTACAACGATCTGGCCGCCGCCAGGGCCGAGGCGCGACGCACCGGCAAACCGATCTTCGTCACCTTCCGCTGCGTGCCCTGAAACGCCTGCAAGAGCTTCGACGCCGAGGTCGCCAACGGCAGCGAGATCATCAAGAAACTGGCCCGGGAGAAGTTCGTCTCGCTGCGCCAGGTGGAGATGAAGGGCGTGGACCTGAACCTGTTTCAATTCGACCACGACCTCAACTGGGCCGCCATGTTCATCAACGCCGACGGAACCATCTACGGACGCTACGGCACGCAATCGGCCGCAGGCCCCGACGCGTTCAATTCCATCGAATCGCTCGAGAAAGCCATGCAACGCGTGTTGAAATTGCATGCCGCCCATCCGCGCAACCAGTCCTCCCTCGCCGGCAAGCGCGGAAAGGACCGCAGCTACCGGACCGCCCTCGAAATGCCCGGCATGAAGAACAAGGACAGGCTCCGCGGCCCGACCAACCGGGGCAACTGCATCCACTGCCACATGATCCACGACGCCGAGAACCTCCACGCCTATCGCGCCGGCAAGATGGATTGGGACCTGCTCTGGCGCTACCCCTACCCCAACAACCTCGGCATCGAGATCGATCCCGACGACGGCCGCCTCATCAAGGCCATCAAAAGAGACAGCGCCGCCGAAAAGGCGGGCCTGCTGGCCGGCGACGAGGTCATCGCGGTCAAAGGCCAACCCATGATCTCCATCGCCGATTTCCAGTGGGTCCTGCACAACCTGCCCAACACCGCGGTCTCCGTGACCGTCACGTCGAAACGCGGCGACAGAACCGCCGACTACAAGGTGGCCGCGAAGCCCGGTTGGAAGAAGACCGACTTCTCCTGGCGCGGCTCGCTCTGGGCCATGCCGCCCCAGGTGGGAATCTTCTTCCCCCAGATGAAGCCGGAGGAACTCAAAAAGGCGGGTCTGCCCCAGGATGCAATCGCCTGCCGGGTGACTTACATGGCCAACAACAACCAGACCGCGCAAGCCGCCAAACGCGCGGGCCTACGTCTGAAGGACATCGTCGTGGAACTCGACGGTCTCCCCGTCCCTCCAGGGCATCGCGCCGTCAATTACTACATCAAACAGAACTTCCGCCCCGGCCAGAATCTTCCGTTGACCGTCCTCAGAAACGGCAGGCGCGTGAAGCTCTCCATTCCGCTGCACGAGTAGACGCGTAACGCAGCCGTCCCGGCTGCGGGTTCACACGGCGTCCCGCAGCAGCTTCCATCCGCGCTCCGCCAACACCCGCGACTCTGCTTGCCGCCGGTCGTGCGCTTCTCCATTCTCCCACCATGCATCGCTGCAAACACATCATGCGACCCGTCCTCATCTCAACCGCGTTCCTCGCCCTTTTCTCCTCTCAGGCCGCCGAGCGCCCGATCATCGACGCCTCGTCCAAACTCGAGCTCATCTCCTCGGACTTCGAGCTGGCCGACGGCCCCGCGTGGGACGGCTCGTGGGCTCTCTATTTTCCCGACGTCAAGGGCGGCAAGCTCTACCGCTACATCCCCAGGAACAAACAGATCCAGGTCGTCGCGCCCGACGCCGGCCGCATCAGCGCCGCCTTCTACAACCACGGCCGCCTTTACCTTTCCGACAACGGCAACAGCCAGATCTCCCGGCTCCAGGGAAAAGAAAAGATCAAGATCGCCGGCCAGGATCCCAACGCCAAGCCGCCCGCCCGGCCCAACGACCTCGTCGTCGACAAACACGGCGGCGTCTACTACACCCTGACCCGGCAGGGTCAGGTGATCCACATCGATCCCCAAGGCGCGCAAACCGTCGCCATCGAGAAGATCGAAACGCCCAACGGCATCGCCCTCTCACCCGACGGCGGAACACTCTACGTCGCCTCCTACGCGCCGAAGAAGATCTGGGCCTATGACATCAATGCCGACGCCAAAGCCTCCAACGGCCGCATCTTCTCCGAAATGGATGACGGTCCCGACAAGGGCGCCGACGGCATGACCGTGGATCGAGCGGGCAATGTCTATTGCGCGGGAGCCAAGGACGTCTGGATCTGGAGCCCCGGCGGAAAGCTGCTCGGCAAGATCCGCACGCCCGAACGTCCCATCAATTGCGCCTTCGGCGATTCCGACCTGCGCTCGCTCTACATCACCGGCTTCGGCGGACTCTACCGCCAACGCATGAACATCTACGGCCTTGCCCCCCATCCTCCCGCGGATCCGGAATTCCAACCGTCCAACGAAGGCCGCCCGTCAACCGTCGTCCCCGAAGGCGTCCGCCTCGAACAAGACGTCGTCTTCGGACAAGACGGCGATCGCAGACTGTTGGCGGACATCGCCGCGCCGACAAAGAAGGCCAAAGCCCGCCCCGCCATCGTGGTCGTCCACGGCGGCGGTTGGTTGAACGGCGACAAGACCAAGTTCCGCGCCCTCACCCTGGCCCTCGCCAAACGCGGCTATGTCACGATGTCTGTCGGCTACCGCCTCGGATACGAGGCTCGGTTCCCGGCCGGCATTCAGGACTGCAACGCCGCCGTCCGCTTTCTCCGCGCCAAGGCCGGAAAATACGGCGTCGATCCCAAACGCATCGGCGCGGTGGGCGGATCCGCGGGCGGCCATCTGGTCGGCCTCATGGCCACGGGGTGGAATATTGAAGGCCTCCAAGGCGCCGCGGGCAATCCCGATCGCCCCTCCAGGCTCCAAGCCGCCATCGTCATGGCCGGCCCCATGCAGATCGCTTCCGGCAGCGTCGCCGATCGCTCCCGCACGGCCGGCGACAAGTCCAACGCCAACCACTGGATCGGCCGCACAATCGACCAGCACATGGACGCCTACAAACTCGCCGACGCCTACGAGCACATCTCCGTCGGCGATCCCCCCATCCTCTTCATGCGCGGCGAACACGACAAGCCGGAGACGGATCTCCACTCCATGGAGA
>JAYPGD010000202.1:6127-10382 GCA_038126655.1 Verrucomicrobiales bacterium | reverse complement strand
GTCTGGGCCCCGAACTGGAACTCGTTGAGCGGTTCTTCCCGGCGGTGTTTCTCCACGTAATCCCGAGGGCCGTAGTAGAGGGCGCCGCTGGGGCAGACCGTGGCGCACATGGGCTTTTTTCCGACGCTGGTGCGGTCGTAGCACATGTCGCATTTCATCATCAGGTCGTAACTGGTCTGCATCTTGGGCACGCCAAAGGGGCAGGCGAGGACGCAGTTGGAGCAGGCCACGCAGCGGGGTTTGGCGGCGCTCAGGACGACGCCTTCATCGTCCTGCTTGATGGCGTCGGCCGGACAGCCCCGGGCGCAGGTGGGATCCTCGCAATGCATGCAGACGACGGGCGCGGTCTGGACGCTTTCGGCGCGATCCACATAGTTCAGATGGATCATGGGGTGGCCGCGATGCGTGTCGCATTCACCGCAGGCCTGGACACAGGCCTTGCAACCGATACAACGCGACGGATCGATGAAGAACTTGATGCGCTTCGATGCTCCCTCAAGCCGCCCCTGTGCCAGTTGGCATCCGAGACTGGGGCATAGTTTTTGTTCTTGGGATGAATGCGGTTCATACAGGGGGAAACGTCAGCAAATGGAGGGAGTTCGCAAGGGGCGCGCGGCGTTGGATTGCGGGAATTTGGAGGCGGAGCCGCCGATGAGAGTTGTCGGCTGAGCTCTTGCGCTCGGGATCTGAAGCATTTTGCTCAGTCGGATGGACCGTATGCGCGATTCCGCACACAGGGGGGAGCGGTGGTTTGTTTTCAACGATTGCCGACGACTTTTGAGTCGTCATGATTCCGTTGGATTGCAGAATGCGCGCATGACAACGCTTTTGATTGCGACGCGGAACAGCCACAAGGTCGAGGAGATCCGATCCATTCTCGGTGGCGACTATTGCTATCTGACGTTGAACGAGTATCCCGATGCGCCGGAGGTCGAGGAGGATCGGGACACCTTTGCCGGGAATGCCGCGAAGAAGGCGGAGGAACTGGCCGCGTGGCTGTCGGATCGGGCCGACAAGCCGGAGGGGAGGCTGCTGGTTCTGGCGGATGACTCCGGATTAGAGGTGGATGTCCTGAACGGCGCGCCCGGTGTGTTTTCCGCGCGCTATGCGGCGTTGGAAACGGGAGACGCGGGAAACAGTCCGGATTCGGAGAACAATGCGCGGTTGCTGCGCGAGTTGAAGGATGCGGCGGCGGATCGAAGAACGGCGCGTTTTCGCTGCGTCATCGCTGTGGTGGAGGTTGGAGAATTCGAAAGCGGAGCGGAGACCTTTGATGGAGCCTGCGAAGGGCGGATTCAATCAGGCCCGACCGGAGACGCCGGGTTTGGTTACGACCCGTTGTTTGTGCCGGAAGGATTTGAGCAATCGTTCGCCGAATTGGGGGAGGAGACGAAGAATCGGCTCAGTCACCGCGCGCGCGCGTTGGAGAAGTTGAAGCCGTGGTTGGACGCGAGTTGAGGCGAAGGGGCGGATTTTTACCTCTCGCGCGGGCGCGCTCGTGGCGCAACCTAAAGGTTGCGGCTACGAGGTTGCGGCGCGGTTCGCTCAGACCAGATTCACGTAGGCCTTCACGCCGTCGCGGTCGGGCTTGATGATCTCGCGCGGGGCGTCGCGGTCGGTGGCCTGCGAGAGGTCGATCTTGTTGGTCAGCAACTGGGGGAGCCAGCCGGTGAAGTGTTCCATCGCGTGTTCGAAGTCGCGCACGCCGCGTTCGAAGTCGATCAGGTGGGCGTTGACGGTTCCGAAGAAGAGCTGGTTGCCCAACACCGCGGCCTGGTTGATCTCGTCAGTGCGCACCTCGCACTTGCCTTCGCCGCCTGAAATGGAGCTCCAGATGCAGACGCCGTTCTTGGCCAGGAGAAAGGGGGCCTCGGCGATGGCGACCTTGGAGCTGCCGGAGGATTCGAAGATGATGTCGAACGGCCCTTCGCTTTCAAGGACCTCGGCCATGTTGGCGCCTTCGGTGGCGACGTAGCGGGTGCCGATGTGGTCCAGCAATTCGGCCTTGCGATGCGGTCCCGGGGTGCGGGCGCTGACGACGACCTCGACGCGCCGCAAACGCAGGGCGAGGGCGGCGAGTTGGCCGATGGCTCCGGCGCCGGTGACCAGGGCCTTGCGTGGATGGAAATCCGGGAAGCGGGCCTGTTGCATGAAGTAGGCGAGCCGGATGCCCTTCTGAACCACGGACATGGGCTCCGACAACACGCCGATCTCCTTCAGGTGGCCGGGCATCTTGATGAGGAAGCTTTCGTGCTCGACGATGCGCTCGCAGAAGAAGCCGTGCAGCAGGTTGATGCCGCGCTCGAAGTAGACGTCATCATGCGTCATGTCGTGGAAAAACATGCGGTCGAGCACGCCGGTGCCGGGGCGGCGGACGGTGGCGGTGACCAGGTCGCCGGGCTTGAAATCCTTCACCTTGGGGCCGACTTCGAGGACTTCGCCGAAGCACTCGTGGCCGAGGACGAGGAAGTCGTTTTCGGGAGGGGCCTGGCCGTATTCGCCGCGGTTGATCTCACGATCGGTTCCGCAGGTGCCGACCTGGAGGATCTTGACGAGGACGCCGCGGCCGTCGGGATGCTCCTCCAGGGAGGGCTCGGCGACGTCGGTGCGCAGGTGGATGGTGTCATTGTCGGAACCGTCGAGGTGCGGGCGTCCCGCTTCTCCGGTGCGATTGACGGCAATGGCTTTCATAAATCTGTTGTTTTGTTGGACGCAGGTTTCCCGTCGGGGTGTTCTGCGACGGGGCGCGAAACATAAGCAACCCCGTCCCCGGAGCCAACCCGCAATTTTCATGGCGCGGCAAAGACCGGTTGTGTCAGGATCGAAGCATGACGAAATCTTTTCCCCTTGTTTCCCGCCTTGGGCGGGCCTGGCTGGCGGCGCTGTTCCTCTTGGTCGCCGTTTGTGCGAACGGAGGCATCCTCAAATCCGGTCAGCGGGTGGTCTTTCTCGGCGTTTCAAACACGTATGCCGCGCATTACGTGGATTTCATTGAGGCGTCGTTGTTGACGCAGGCTTCCGATCTGAAGGTCGAGTTGCTGAATGTGGGACTGCCCAGCGAGACGACCAGCGGTCTGTCGGAGCCGGATCATCCCTTTCCCCGTCCGACGGTGCATGAACGTCTGGAGCGCGTGCTCAAGATCATGAAGCCGGATGTGGTCATCGCCTGCTACGGAATGAACGACGGCATGTATTATCCGCAGAGCCCGGAGCGATTCGCGGCCTACAAGAAGGGCATCACGGACCTGATCCGCAAGGTGAACAAGACGGGAGCGAAGCTCTATCTGGTCACGCCGCCGCCGTTCGATCCGCTGCCGCAGCGCAAGAAGGGCAAACTGCTTCCCAAGAACGCGCCAAAGTTTGCGTGGTTCTCCATCTACGAGGATTACGACTCCGTCCTTGCCGACTATTCGAATTGGCTCCTGTCGCTCAAGGACAAGCGCGTGGAGCGGGTCTTCGACGCGCGGCAACCGATGCTGGACTACATTGCCAAGCGGCGGAAATCCGATCCGGATTACGTGATGTCGGGCGACGGCGTGCACTTCAACGAGGAGGGACATCGCATCATAGCCGAGGCGCTGTTGCAGGCCTGGGGTTACGAATCGTCGGTGAAGGTGGACGCGGAATTGCAGAAACTGGTGGCGCAACGGCAACATATCCTGCGCGACGCGTGGATCACCCATTGCGGTCACCAGCGGCCCAAGACGAAGAAGGGACTGCCTTTGGAGGAGGCGCAGAAGAAGGCCGCGGAGATCTGGGGGAAGATCCAGGCACTCCGGTAGCCGCAGCCTTCAGGCTGCGCCTGCGCGGGGAGCCTCAGGCGGATCACAACGCCTGCATCATCGCCGGGGCTGACTTCTCGTCCGTGCGGACTCGGGGCGCGACCTGAAGGTCTCGGCTACGGGATTGCGACGCCTGCATCATCGCCGGGGCTGACTTCTCGTCCGTGCGGACTCGAGGCGCGACCTGAAGGTCTCGGCTACGGAACTATAATGTCTTCATTACGGCCTGGGCCGCTTCGACGGTCTTGTCGATGTCCTCTTCGCTGTGCGCGGTGGAGATGAATCCGGTTTCGAAGCGCGAGGGAGCGAGGTAGATCCCTCGATCCAGCATGCCGTGGAAGAACTTGTTGAAGCGTTCGGCGTCGCCCTTCATGACGTCGTCGACATTGTGGATGGCGTCGTTGGAGAAGTAGGCGCAGAACATGGATCCGATGCGGTGGAACACGAAGGGCAGGTCGGAGTCGGGGGGGGGG
>JAYPGD010000202.1:0-6056 GCA_038126655.1 Verrucomicrobiales bacterium | reverse complement strand
TCCAGCTTTTCGTAACCGCCGCCATCCTGAAGTCCTTCGATGGCCGCGATGCCGGCCGCCATGGCGAGGGGGTTGCCGCTCAAGGTCCCGGCCTGGTAGACCGCTCCGAGCGGCGCGAGGCAATCCATGATCTCAGCGCGCCCCCCGAACGCTCCCACGGGCAGGCCGCCGCCGATGATCTTGCCGAAGCAGCTCAGGTCGGGGGTGATCTGGTAGCGTTCCTGAACGCCGCCCAGGGCCACGCGAAATCCGGTCATCACCTCGTCAAAGATCAACACGGACTTGTTGGCCTCGGTGATCTCCCGGAGGAACTTCAGAAAATCGTTCTCCGGAAAGTAGAGGCCCGCGTTGGCGGGGATGGGTTCGAGGATGACGCCGGCAATCTGGTCCGGGTTGGCCTCGAACGCGGCCTTGACCGCGTCGGGATCGTTGTAGGGCAGGACGACGGTGTGGGAGGTGAAGGCCTCGGGCACGCCGGCGCTGTCGGGCGCGCCAAAGGTCAGCGCGCCGGAGCCGGCCTTGACCAGAAGTGAGTCCGCATGTCCGTGGTAGCAGCCGTCGAACTTGATGATCTTGTCGCGGCCGGTGAAGCCGCGGGCCAGCCGGATGGCCGACATCGTCGCCTCCGTGCCGGAGTTGCACATGCGCACCTTTTCCACGCTGGCGATTGTGTCCACCACCAGGTCGGCCATCTGCACTTCGTAGGGATTCGGTATGCCGAAGCTCGTCCCGTGGTCGGCGGCGTTTTTCACCGCCTCGATGATGCGCGGCGCGGCGTGGCCATGGATCGCCGGACCCCAGGTGCCGACGTAATCGATGTATTCATTGCCGTCGACGTCGCGGACCTTGGAGCCGCTGGCGTGATCGACGAAGAAGGGATTGCCTCCGACGGAGCGAAAGGCGCGGACGGGGGAATTGACGCCGCCGGGAATATGCTTCAGGGCGGCTTCGAAGAGTTTCTCTGATTTTTCTCGGTTCATGTTCTTCAAGATTCGCGGTAGCGCTGGGCGACGGGGATTCGGCGGCCCATGCCGAAGGCCTTGCTGGTGACCTTGAGTCCGGGGGCGGCCTGGCGGCGTTTGTATTCGTTCAAGTCGATCAGGCGGGCGATCCGGGTGACGACGGTGGGATCGAAGCCGGCCTCGATGATCTCGGCGCGGGATTTGCCCTCGACGACATAGGCCTCGAGGATCTGGTCCAGCACGTCGTAGGGCGGCAGGGAGTCCTCGTCTTTCTGGTCCGGGCGGAGTTCGGCCGAGGGCGGCTTCACGATCGTGTTTTCGGGTATGATCTCGCGGTCCCGGTTGATCCAGCGGCAGAGTCTGAAGACCATGGTCTTGGGCACGTCGCTGATGACGGCGAGGCCGCCGCACATGTCGCCGTAGATCGTGCAGTAGCCGACGGCGAGTTCGCTCTTGTTGCCGGTGGTGAGGAGCAGCGAGCCGAACTTGTTCGACATGGCCATGAGGATGACGCCGCGGAGCCGGGCTTGGATGTTTTCTTCGGTGGTGTCCTCGGGACGTCCTTCGAACAGGTCGGCCAGTCCGCCCTTGAGGGTTTCGAATGCGTCCTTGATGGGGACGACGTTGTAGCGGATGCCGAGGTTCTCGGCCAATCCGCGGGCGTCGGCCAAGGAGTGGTCGGAGGAATATTGCGACGGGAGGGAAATGCCGTGGACGTTTTCAGCTCCCAGGGCTTCCACGGCGATGGCGGCGGTGAGGGCGGAGTCGATGCCGCCGCTGAGACCGAGCACGGCGGACTTGAAGCCGCATTTGTGGATGTAGTCCCGCAGGCCGAGCACGAGCGCGTCGTGCAGGTCCTTCTCCGAGCAGTTGGTCTTGTAGTCGAGAGGGTTGGCGGAGTCGGTGTCGACGATGATGAAGTCCTCCTCGAAGCGGCGGGCCTGGGCGATGAGTTCGCCCTTGGCGTTGAAGGCGATGCTGTTGCCGTCGAAGATCAGTTCGTCGTTGCCGCCGACGGCGTTGCAGAACAGGAGCGGGCATTTGATCTTGGCGGCCATGCTCGTGAGCATGGCATGCCGCGTCTCGTTCTTTTCAAGATGCCAGGGGGAGGCGGAGCAGTTGAGGATGAGTTCGGCGCCGTGATTGACGAGATCGATGACCGGATTGGCGGCGTAGCGGCGCCGGCTCCAGTAGTCCTCGTCGTTCCAGACGTCCTCGCAAATGGTCAGGCCGATCTTGCGGCCGTTGAATTGGATCGGGGCGTTGGATGAGGCGGGTTCGAAGTAGCGGTCCTCGTCGAAGACGTCGTAGGTCGGGAGCAGGGTCTTGTGCCGGGTGGCCAGGATCTCACCATTCTGGAGCAGGGCGACGGAGTTGGTGGCGTCGCGTCCCGGGCCTTCCTCGCGACTGCCGACGTAGCCGATGGCCATGCCGACTTGGCCGCTTTCCCTGGCCAGCCGTTCGACAGCCTCGAAGTTCCTCTTGATGAAGCCGCTGCGATAGAGGAGGTCGCGGGGCGGGTAGCCGGTGACCGTGAGTTCGGGAAAGACGACCAGTTCGACGCCGGCTTCGACGCCGCGGCGGTAGGCCTCGAGAATCTTCTCGGTATTGCCGTCGATGTCACCGACGATGGTGTTGAGCTGGGCGAGTGCGACCTTCATGAATGGCTGGCGCTGCGTCTAACGTTGAAAAAAGGTTTCCCGAAGCGGGCCGTGCTCGGTAGCGATGACGGCGCCGAGGGCGACGCCGTGGTCCTTGAACCAGTCGCGGTTCATCTCAAGCACGAACTGAACGGATGCGGTCCGGGAGAAAATGCCCCGGGTTTCGTGGGGGATCATGTCCCGCGTTTCGAGAATTTCGCCGTCGGGGGCGATGTAGGCGCAGGTCATGGGGAGGGGGCAGTTCTTCATCCAGAAGGAGCGCTGCTCCGGACGCGGGAAGACGAAAAGCATGCCCTCCATCTCGCCGAGTTCGGTCCGCCACATCATGCCGGTTTCGATCTGGCGGGGTGTGCGCGCGATCTCAGCGGTGATCTCATTCGTGCCGACGAACAGCTGGAGGGTGGGAAGCTTCGGCTGGGGCGAGCCCTTGGCGGCGACCGGCGCGGGAGGCGGCCTTGTTGGGAGTGTCGCGCCGGTCGACGCGCCGCCGCGCTTTCCGCAGGCGACGGAAAACAGGGCAATGGCGGCCGTAATGACAAAAAGGACGTTGCGCGACACGCCGAGGAGATTGCGGAGTCCCGCCGGCAAATTCAATTCCTAGTTCTGAGAGAGGGCGCGTCAGCGAATTTTCAGGGACACCGGCGTTCCGACATTCAGCCGGAGTTGTTCGGATGCCCGGCCGCCATTGACGGCGATCTCGAGGCAGTCGGTCGAGCCGATAAGAGCCAACGGCGCGCCTGAGGCGACCTCGTCGTAGAACTTGCCTACCGGGCAAACGCTTCCGTCGTGCAGGACGACCTGTTGCGGTGCGGCTGCGCTTTCGACGGAATCGGCCGGCAGGTTGGTGATGCAGTTGCCGAAGCGGTCGATGTGGATGACTTCGCCGATAAGCAGGTCGCCCTGGATCTGAACGCCGGGGAACGGGAGACGGATGTGGTTCTTCACTGCCGGCCCGACGTCCTGAATGGACGCTTCGCGCCCGAGGTGCGCGGCGACGGGCGCAAAGACGTCCCGACCATGGAAGGTGCGGCTCACCGGTTGGCAGAAGAGATCCTCATTTTCGATGCGATAAATCCCTTCAATCTCCTCTTTGGCCAAGGCGAGTGAGAGGACGCCGTTGTCCGGGCCGATGAAAATGAAGTTGGCGGTCTCCACCGCGATGGCCGGGCGGTCGCTGCCCACGCCCGGATCCACGATGGCGACATGGATTGTCTTGGGCGGATAGTATTTGTAGCTCTGAGCGAGGGCGAAGGCGCCGGCTAGGATGTCGCCGGGCGGGATGTCGTGGGTGATGTCGACAATGCGGTTGCGTCCGCTGACGCTGATCATGACGCCTTTCATCGCGCCGACAAACCAGTCGGCGGCGCCGAAATCCGTGGTGAGGGTGATGAGTCCCATGAGGGTGATTGTAGTTGTCAGGTTTCGGTGGTCGCGAGGATATTTCCGCGGAAAGAAGCATCATGATCATGCAACGCGGACAATCGAAGATGGTCGTCATTACCGGCGCGACGAGGGGACTCGGCCGGGCGATGGCCATGGAATTCAGCAACCGGGACTGGACGGTCGCCGGCTGCGGATCGAGCGCGGAAACCGTGGAAGCCGCGGTTGAAGCCTTCCCTGAGCCGCATCGGCTGGATGTGGTGGATGTGGCGTCGGACGACGAGGTGAAGGAATGGGCCGATCAGGTAGTGGAGGAATTCGGGCCGCCGGCGTTGTTGCTCAATAACGCCGGGATCATCAATCGCAGCGCGCCATTGGTGGACCTGACTGCAAGGGAGTTTGACGAGGTGATCGATGTGAACATCAAGGGCGTCGCCAATATGATTCGGCATTTCGTTCCGGCCATGACCGAGAATGGGAGCGGCGTGATCGTGAATTTCAGTTCGGGATGGGGGAGATCGACTTCGCCGGAGGTGGCGCCGTATTGCGCGACCAAGTGGGCGATCGAAGGGCTGACCCAGGCGCTGGCGCAGGAGTTGCCAGCCGGCATGGCGGCGATTCCATTGAATCCCGGCATCATCGACACGGACATGCTGCGGAGTTGTTTCGGCGGCGCGGCTTCGAGCTATCCGACGCCGGATGAATGGGCGAAGCGCGCGGTCCCAACGATCCTGGGTTTCGATGAAGGCGACAACGGAAGGCCGACGTCGGTCTGACTTGGGCTTGACGTTGGCGGTTGTTGCCGGTGAATTGGCTGCGTGAACGGGAAACAGTTTCTTCAGATTGGCGTGGCTGGCGTCGTGGCCTTGGCGACCTTCGGCGCATCCGGCGGCGAATTGAATTTCAAGAAGCACGTCGTCGACGCCGAGTTTGGCGCGCGGGGGGCGGACATTGGGGACCGCAACGCCAAGGGCGTGGCCGACATCATCGCTTCGGCCGGCAATCACGTTTACTGGTATCGCGACGGCGAGCGCCACCTGATCGCGCAGGTCAAGGGGCCGGCGAACTGCATTCATCTGCGCACTGCGGATATCGACCGCGATGGGGATGTGGATGTCATCGTGGCCGATCACAGGAACGCCATTCGCTACTACGAGAACCCGGGGAAGGGGCCGGTCAAGAAGCAGCCCTGGCCGCATCGGTTCGTCGACCGGCAGTGCATTGGCGCGCATGCGGTTGCCTTGGGCGACATCAACGGCGACGGACGGATCGATATCGTGGCTTCCGGCGAGGCCAACGCGACGCCGAAGAACAGCGTCTTTTGGTATGAGTGTCCGAAGAATCCGAATCAGAACAAACCCTGGCCCAAGCGCGTCCTGGGACCGGATCAAGGCGGCGGTCTGGCGCACTATCCGGCGATCGGGGATTTGAACATGGACGGCAAGCCGGATGTGGCGCACGCGGCCAAGTTCAAGGACGGCGGCGAGTGGTATCGCATCTGGACGCAGCCGAAGGACGCGGCGAGGCCTTGGAAGTTCAAAGAGATCGGCTCCGGCTATACCCAGGCGACCAATGTGCAGATCGGCGACATCGACGGCGACGGCAAGAACGACATCATGGCGACGCAGGGGCATCATGTCGGCGTATTCTGGTTTCAAGCGCCCGATTGGAAGCCGCGCTATATCGACCAGTCCTTGAAGCAGCCGCACACCCTGGTCCTCGCCGACCTGGACCGCGACGGGGACCTGGATGGCGCGACCTGCGCCTACGAGAGCAAGGTCCTGGCCTGGTTCGAGAACGACGGGAAGGGATCGTTCACGCAGCGCGTGATTTCGCAGGACCAGTCCGCCTACGATCTGGTCGCGCGCGACGTTGATGGCGATGGCGACCTGGACCTTGTTGTCGCCGGGCAGAATTCAAAGAATGTCGTCTGGTATGAACAGACCGGGCGGCGTTGAGGTCCGATGCCTTGCAAAGACAACGGAATGCAATGCATCAACAGGGCATACGCATGAACAGCAATCGCAACAGCTTCACAGATGTAGCGTCGGCT
>JAYPGD010000201.1:0-10490 GCA_038126655.1 Verrucomicrobiales bacterium | reverse complement strand
CCTGGGAACTCCCCTTCGGCGTCGCGCGCGTCGATCTCCAACCGGGCGACTACGTGATCAACGAGAAGATGCTCGCGGAGCTGCGGATCCGGAACCTGGACTTCGAACTGCCGGAAGAACCCAACTTCACCGACGCGCGCCATGAGTACATCCTCGACGAGGCCGCCTTCAAAACCGGCGAACAGGTTGCGCTGACGGAGAGTCCGGGAACCTTCCAAGGCTTCGATCGGGGGCCGGCCCGCGGCTCCGGCACGCGCAATTTCATCGTCATCCTCGGCACGACAGCGTTGACCGGCTCGTTCGCCCGCGAACTGGCGGCGCGGTTCAAGACGCAGGCGGAGGAACTCCCCAATATCGATGGCGTCGTCGCCGTGGCTCACACGGAAGGCGGGACCGACGAGCGGCCCAACAACTGCGAACTCGTCTTGCGGACGCTGGCCGGCTTCATGACGCATTCCAATGTCGGCGCGATCCTCGCGGTGGATTCCGGCCCCGGCCCGATCGACAACGATGCTCTCAAAGAACACCTCGACGCCAACGACCATCCCATCGGCGACGTCCCCCACGCCTTTTTCCGACACGAGCGCAGCCGCGCCGTCGATCTGGATCGCGCCGCGGAAATCGTCGCGGATTGGCTGCCCATGGTGAACGCCATGGAGCGCACCGATCGCCCCATCGCCCATCTCAAACTCGCGATGCAGTGCGGCGGCTCGGACGCCTTTTCCGGAATCTCCGGCAATCCCCTTTCCAGCGAGGTGGCCAGGGAGATCCTGCGCCATGGCGGCTCGGCCAATCTCGCCGAAACGACCGAACTCATCGGCGCGGAGAACTACGTGCTGAACAACGTGCGCGACATCGGGACCGCCCGCGCCTTTCTCAACCAGATCGAACGCTACGAAAGGCTGGCCCAATGGCACGGCCAGAGCGCGGAGGGCAATCCCAGCGGCGGCAACCTCCTGCGCGGGCTCTACAACATCGTGGTCAAGTCGATCGGCGCCGCAATGAAGAAGCATCCCGACGTGCGGCTGGACCGGGTGGTCGAATATGGGGAACAGATGACCGACCCGGGCTACTACTTCATGGACAGCGCCGGCAACGATCTCGAAAGCATCGCCGGCCAGGTGGCCTGCGGCTGCAATGTCGTTCACTTCATCACCGGCAACGGGTCCATCACCAATTTTCCGTTTGTGCCGACCGTGAAGATCGTCACCACCAGCGGGCGCTACGAATTGCTTTCCAATGACATGGACATCGACGCCGGCTGCTACCTGGAAGGCGAATCGATGGAACGCCTGGCGCGCGAGGCGTTCGACTACACGATCGAGGTCGCGTCCGGGCTCCAAAGCGTGGGCGAGGCCGCCGGGCATTCGCAGGTTCAGCTTTGGCGGGAATGGCGGCAGACCGACGAACGCGGGCTTGAGAGGGTTCTTGAAGCGCTCAAGCCCGATGGTCGGCCGCTGCCCGTTCCGGAAGCCGCCGCGAAAGGGGCCGACACCGATTTGTCAGGGTTTCAATTCCCGGCCTGGAGGCGCGGGGACAGCATCGCCTTGGAACGCATTGGCCTGATCGCGCCGACCAGTCTCTGCGCCGGCCAAATCGCCTCGGGCATCGTGGACAAATTGAACGCCGCTCCGATGCCGCCGGGCATTGATCGTTTTGCCGCCCTCCCTCACACCGAGGGTTGCGGCACATCGCGCGGTTACGCCGAGGAGTTGTTTGTGCTCACCATGATCGGCTACCTGCGTCACCGGGCCGTCGCCAGGGCCCTGCTATTGGAGCACGGTTGCGAGAAGACCCACAACGATGAATTCCGCGTGAATCTCAAGAAGCTCGGCGTCGAGGCGTCGGGCTTTGGTTGGGCCAGCATCCAGAACGACGGCGGAATCGACGCGGTGACCAGCCGGGTGATGAATTGGTTCCGGAGCGAGAACGCCTCCAAATCCGGCGATCCGTGCGCCGAGCATGGCTCTCGTGAACCGGAACTGACGTATCCGGAACGCGGCTGTGTCGAAGACCAACCGCAGCAACGGTGGCGACAACCAAAGCCCGGCAGGTCTTCAGACGTCGGCGGATCGGAGGTTTCTGCGGCTGGTCCCGATGACGGGACACAGCCGCGCTCCGGCGCTCCGGTTCGGGAAGAAGCAGATCTTTCCGCGCTCCGATTGGGGATTGTCATAGGGGATGCCCCTGTGCGCAAAACCGCCTCAGGCGTTTCGCAGGCCATTGCGGCCGTGGTCGACGCCGGCGGGTCCGCCGTCATTGCGGAAAACGTCGCCGGTGGAACGGGATCCGGATTCGCGGCAATCTTCGGCGAACCTTGCGGCGGAACGCCGAATGAACCCGCAGCCGGGACGGCTGCGCTACGCCAGCAGGTCAGCGACCATTCCGCAGCTCCCCAGCCGACGCTCGCTTACGGTCAGGCTTTTGAGGAGTCGGGCCTTCACATCATGGAGACGCCCACGCGGAATCTTCTGGAGATCATCACCGGGCTCGGAGGAACAGGCGTCGACGCCATCGTCGTCCTCGGCGCCGAAGGCGACGCCCCGGGCAATCCGATGCTGCCCGTCTTTCCCTGCGCTTGGGGAAGCGCCACGGAGTTCCTCGGCGACCTGTCCAGATCGCTCAAGAGCTGGACCTCCGATCCCGGGGCCAGAATGCCCGCCCCGGATTTCCAGATGACCCGCGGCTGGCTGGGAATCTCGCTCTGATTGGAATTCGAGAGAATCCCACCCTCAAAAAAACACCCTGTCGCATTTCGATAACAAAAAGTGACGAATGTCGTGAATGGATAATCGATTCTTGTTTGCGCTCCGATCGATCGGGTGAAGATGCACGGGTCGGTCGAGGATGCTTCAAAGAACGGACGCCTTGATCGAGTGGAACGCCTGTCCGTTCCAAATTGCCTTGGAGGTGTAAGCGGGGGTGATGGTGACTGCCTACGGTCCCTCTTGCCACCATCACTCCCGCGGATTTGGGTTTCTCCCCGCTTGACCCGGCCTGACCGCCCCGCTATTCAGAGCGCCACTCGTTCAAAAAGATTGTTTGAATTTCCGGGATATTGAAGTCCTCCAATCACGCTCCATTCATGAAACGAATTCATCACACCTCCTGCTTCCTGATCGCCGCCCTGAGCCTCCCCCTGCTGGTTTCCGCCGAGGACTGGCCGCAATGGCGCGGCGCTGATCGCAACGCCATCGTTTCCGGCGGCACGTCCGACCTGAACAAGCTGCCGGCCAATCCCAAGGTTCTCTGGCGCATGCGCGTCGGCGGCGGCCACTCCGGCCCGGTCGTCATCGACGGCAAGCTGCTCTATCAGGACCAGGTCGACGGCAAAGAGGTGGCCCACCTGATCGATCTCAAGACCCGCAAGGAAATCTGGCGACGGATGTACGATCCCAACCCGGCCGAGTATTCCAACTTCGGAACCGGTCCCCGCTCCACGCCGACCGTCGATGGCGACCGCGTCTACGTGCAGTCCGGTCGCGGCAAGCTGGCCTGTCTCGGGCTCGCTGATGGCGAGGTCCGCTGGGCGGTCGACTTTGAGAAGGACTTTGGCGCGACCTGGTTCGGCAATCGCAGCGGCAACCCCGAAGCCAAGTCAACCGCCGCCCGTCGTCACGGCAACAATGGCGCCCCGGTCATCCTCGGCGATCGCATTTTCGCCGGCGTCGGCGATCCCGCCGGCGCGACCCTCGTCGCCTTCAACAAGCACACTGGCAAGAAACTCTGGCAGTGCGGCACGGACAACGCGGCCTATTCCTCGCTCATGGCGGGCAAGCTCGGCGGCGTCGATCACGTCATTCACTTCAACGCCGACGCCCTCGTCGGAGCCGACGCCAAGAATGGCGACATCCTGTTTCGCATCCCGATCAAGACCGGCGCCAAGCGTCACACCGTCACCCCGATCCTCGACGGCGACACCGTCTGGGTTTCCTCCCATTCACAGGGTCAATACAAGACGCAGGTCAACGGCCGCAAAAAGATCGAAAGCGCCTGGCGACTGGAGGACGTGAAGACGCAGCTCTCCACCCCAGTGCTGGTGGGCGGCCACCTCTACGGCCTCGGCACCACCTATCGCAACACCGCCGACTTCGTCTGCATCGACTACGCGACCGGCAAGGTGAAATGGAACCAGGAACGCTCCTTCGGCGACTACGCCTCCATCATCGCGATCGGCGACAAACTGCTGGCCCTCAATTCCAACGGCGAATTGACCCTGCTGCGCGCCAATCCCGAGAAATACGAGGAACTCGGCCGCGCGCAGGTTTGCGGCAAGACCTGGAGCTTTCCCGCCTACGTCGACGGCGTCCTCTACGTCCGCGACGAACGCCAGATCCTGGCCATGGAACTGGGGGAATAAGCCGCGTTCATCTCCCGGTCTCAGATCGGAGCGCCGAGCATTGCTCGGCTTGGGCTTGAAATGCCGTGCGCCATGCCGAGCAAGGCTCGGTGCTCCGAACTGGAAACGCGTCCGGCCATCGGAGCGCCCCGCAACCACGCAAGCTTCACCGCCCCTCCAACCAATCCTCAAACCGGCGAACCAGGAGGTGGTCCGCCTTGGGATTGGCGGTGAACTCATTGACCACGACCATTTCGCCGTCGCGGAACCACGCGCCGTTGTTCCGGCCGCGGACCGTCAGCGGCGGAATCGGCGCATCCGGCGACGCTTCTCCCGACAATAACGTTGTCGACCAACCCGTCCGCGCATCGTCGAAAAGCCAGATCGCGTAGTCGGTCTCATCGCTGTGGATCAGGTCGTCATCTCCGTCGCGATCGATGTCGACGAAGCGCATGCTCCTTGCCAACGGGCGCGGCAAGCGAAAGGACGCCCGCTTCCAGTCGCCGCCGCGACGGGACAACCAAACGTCGCGCCCGACAGCGATGTCTGAAATGCCATCGTCGTTGAAATCGCGAAAGCGGATCATTCCCTCCGCCTCGACTCCACGGACCTTTTCCGACGCGACCCAACGGCTCTTCTCAAACCGCCAGGCATCAAAACCGCCCTGCGCTTGGCGCGCCATCCCGGCGCTGCCATTGCGATTCGCCGTGAAGAAATGCGTCTTCGAATCCAGCCGCTTCAAGGGAAACGGCGCGTCCTCAAACCGGCGGGCGCTTGGATTCCAGATCCGCGAAACATGCTTGTCCGGATTCGCGATCAGAACATCCATGAAACCGTCCGCATTCGCGTCCAGATAGCGCACGCCATTGTCGCCGCCTTCGCGATCGATCAGCGCCTCGCCCAATCCCGCGTTCTTCGTGATACGCCCCAGGATCTCGCGACAATTCAGGAACTTGATCTTTTTTCCGTAGGTCTTGTCCGCGTAATCGACAAAGGCGACCAGTTGTTCCGCCTTGATGTAGCCATGCGGATGAAAGCAGATCGTCATGACGCCCTGCCGGGCCACGATGATATCGAGCGCCCGCTTCCAGTCCTCGACCGTTTCATCGCTGTTGCGCCCGTGGGCGTGCACGCCGTGCGCGTCGCCGGGAATGATCGCCGGCAGTTCCCAGATGCGCCGGTTGATCACGTAGGGGTAGGGATGACTGTCGACGTAATTGACGAACTTCTTCGTGAAGGGAATGCCAGCGATGAAGCGCGCGAACCGCGGCGTCCCATCCGGGCGGACAAACCATTCGCCGGGCAGGCCTGGCAGGGGCTTCGTAAACGCGGTGAAGATGCTGCTGTCCATCTGCAATGGCGCGCGCGGAAAGACCTCGGCGTAGAATCGCGGCGAAGCGGTGTTGCGCGCGTCGCAACCGGGCGTCCGATGCGCCACGGGGCGGCTTCCCTTCACCTCCTGCAGGCTGGCGACGCTGCGCAGGTAGTCCGACTTGACCAACGCCAGGCTGTCCCCGCCCTCCGCCGCGCGCATCAGAGGCACGGGATGCGTGAAGGTGTGACACTCCATCGACATGCCCAGCGCCAGCATCTTGCGGACGACCGCGTCCTCCTCGTCCAACTGCAGCGAGAACACGCTGACCGGCGCCCGGCCATCGATGGCGAGCAGGCGATCGACCACCGGTTGCAGGAAGTCCAGGTAGACGCGCGGTTGGCGGGCATAGACAGGCAGCCCCTTCGGCCGTCCTTGCGGAAAGGGGCGACACATGTCGTCGATGGTCAGCGCGATGACGGCTTCCACGCCCTCTTCGCCCACCCACATCGGCGTCGTGAACCTGGGGAATTCGCCGTCCGGGTAATAGGGATCCTCCTCGGCCAGGTAAGCGAAGCGCGATCCGGCGCCGTTTGCGAGGACGCCGTGCGATGCGGCCAGCAGGACGAACAGGATCGGGCGGAGCCTCTTCATGCCAGCATCTTGTCGATCACATTGCCGTGCACGTTGGTGAAGCGTTGGTCGAAGCCCTGATGTCGGAAGGTCAACCGCTCGTGATCGATGCCGAGGCAATGCAGGACGGTCGCGTGCAGGTCATGGACGTGAACGCGATCCTCGACCGCATGATAGCCGAAGTCATCCGTCCGACCGACCACGGAGCCCGGTTTGATGCCGCCGCCGGCCAACCACAGGGAGAAGGCATAGGGGTGATGGTCGCGCCCTTCGCGACCGGGCGTGAAGCCGCGGCGCACTTCGTGCATCGGCGTGCGGCCGAATTCCCCTCCCCAGATGATCAGGGTTTCGTCCAGCAACCCGCGCTGTTTCAGGTCCGTGATCAACGCGGCGCAGCCGGTGTCGACCATGTCGCAGTCCTTCTTCAACTTCACATTGAGCTGGCTGTGATGGTCCCAGTTCGAATGGGCGAGCATCACGAAGCGCACGCCGCGCTCGACCATGCGGCGGGCGAGCAGGCAGTTCGATCCGAAGTCGCGGGTGATCTCGCGATCCAGGCCGTACATGGCCCTGGTCCCCGCGGATTCACGCGACAGATCGACCAGTTCCGGCACGGCCGCCTGCATGCGAAAGGCCATCTCGTATGAGGCGATCCGCGAGTTGATCTCCGGATCGCCGACCGCATCGAACCGCATTTCATTCAACGACCGGATGGCGTCCAGCCGCGCCCGTTGATCCGCGCGCGAGACGCCTTTCGGATTGGCGACGTTCAGGACCGGATCGCCTTTGCTTCGAAAGGTGACGCCCCGGTATTGCGAGGGCAGGAAGCCATTGGACCAGACGTTGGAGCCGGCGCAGATGCCGTGACCGGAATCGGAGGTCAACACGACGTAGCCGGGCAGGTTCCTCGACTCGCTGCCGAGGCCGTAGTTCACCCACGACCCCATGCTCGGATGCCCGAACAACGTGTTGCCGCAACCAAACAACAACTGCGCCGGATCGTGCACGTTGGTGTGCGTGTGCATCGACCGCACCAGGCAGATCTCATCCGCGACCGATCCGATCCGCGGCAGGTAATCCGACAACTCCGTGCCGCATTGCCCGCGGGGGGCGAACTCGCGCGGGCTGGCGAACAGGGTGGGCGACGCCTTCACGACCGGATCGTTCAAGCCCTTGAGCAGGTGGTCCGGCGCGCGCTCGCCATGACGGCGGCGAAGCTCGGGCTTGGGATCGTACAGGTCCAGGTGCGACGGCGCCCCGACCATGAAGAGGAAGATGACGTTCTTCGCCTTGGGCGCGAAGTGCGGCGCCGCGGCCAAGCCTTCCGACGCCAGCAGACTCGACAGCGCGATCGAACCGAAACCATGGGCGGTTCGTTCCAGGAAGGCGCGGCGATTCAAGGCATCCGGGTTCATTCGCGGGTGATGAATTCGTCGAGGTTCAGCAGCACGACGGCGGCGGCATTCCACGCATGTTCGGCTCCCTTGGCCGCGTTCTGTTCGCGCCAAAACGATTCGAGGCGGGCCAACTCCGCCGGTTTGCCGGGTCGGCCAAGACACAGAAGAAACGCATGCGCCAATTGGTCTGGCGCCGAAGCCCCGGCAGTCTCCCGGCGGACGCGTTTGGCCAACTGAGCGGCGGCCTCGGTGAAGACCGGATCGTTCAGCAGCGTGAGCGATTGCAGCGGAGTGTTGGAGCGGTCGCGGCGGGCGCAGGCGCGGTTGACGTTGGGCAGGTCGAAGGTCGCAAATTGCGCATAGGGCGTGACGCGCTGGATCCAGGTGTAGAGGCCGCGCCGATAGCGATCGCCGCCCTCGCTGGCCTTCCACGTCGCGTTGTAACTCGCCTCCGCGGTGACGCTTTCCGGCTGCGGCGGCCGCACGCTCGGCCCGCCAATCCGCGGCTCCCACAATCCACTGACAAACAACGCGGCGTCGCGAACGATTTCGGCCGACAGACGATTGCGCGCAGCCCGCGCCAGCAGTTCGTTGTCCGGATCGCGCGTCCGCGTTTCAGGAGAGACTTCCGACGACTGGCGATAGGTTGCGGTCATTGCGAGCTGGCGGATCAGCCGCTTGAGATCCCAGCCGCTCTCCATGAAATCGACCGCGAGCCAATCGAGCAGTCCGGGGTGCGAGGGCTTCGCGCTCTTCAAGCCGAAGTCCTCCGGCGTTGTCACCAGGGCCCGGCCGAACATCTCCTGCCAGATGCGATTCACCAGGACGCGGGCGGTCAGGGGATTGTCCGGGGAAACCGTCCAACGCGCCAGATCAAGGCGGGTCGGATCCGGCTTCTTCAACCGCGGCAGAAAGGCGGGAACGCCGGTGGAAACCGATTCCTTCGGCGTGCGGAAGTCGCCGCGATCGAAGACGCGCGTTTCCCGGGGAAACAGGGCCGCCTGCATGGTCTGTGGGCGGCTCAAGGCCGGCAGCGTCCCGGCAAGCTCGCCGATGGTCTTTCGCAGGGCGGTCTTGTCGAGTTCCTTGAATTCCGTCTCCAGTCCCAACCGCCCGCGTTTGACAAAGTACTCCAGCAATCGCTCCCGATCCCGCTGGCTGCGCTCGTGCGGCGGGATGCGCGTGATGCGGATGCCTTCCAACTGCCCCTCGCCCTGTCCGGCTCCCCAGAGGATGCCCAGCAATTCCAGCGCGCGGTCCCGCTTGTAATCGACGCCCGGTTCGCGCTCGGCTTCGAGCATGAGCTGCTCCCACTTGCGCATCGTCGGGTCGAGCTTCGCGGCGACAGGCTGCACCGTTTCCTGCCAGCGCCGCCGGTATTCCTTCAGGGCCTCGTCGAATCGTTCCCGTTCGCCGGGCAATGGGGCGTCAATGTTCACCTCGTCCGCGTTGTTGAAGAACGCGTAGAGCTCATAGTATTCCCGGTGTGAGATGGGATCGAACTTGTGTTCGTGGCATTGCGCGCATTCGATGGTCAGTCCCAGCCAGGTCGCGCCATAGGTCGCCGTGCGATCGATCACCTTCTTGACCCGATGCTCCTCCAGATCCGCGCCGCCCTCGCGATTGCTGAGCGTGTGCCGGAAGAAGCCGGTGGCGATCTTCTGGTCAATCGTCGCGCCGGGCAGCAGGTCGCCGGCGACTTGTTCGATGGTGAACTGGTCGAAGGGCTGGTTCCGGTTGAAGGCGTTGACGACCCAATCGCGCCAACGCCAGGCGTGCGGCCGATCGTAATCCACGGTGTAGCCGTCGGTGTCGGCGTAGTGCGCGAGATCCATCCACCAGCGCGCCCACTTCTCGCCGAAATGCGGGGACGACAAAAGGCGGTCGATGGCGGCGGTCCAGACCGCGTCCGGATTGCGCCCAAACGCCTGCACAAACTGCGACACCTCCTCGGGCGAAGGCGGCAGGCCGACGAGATCAAACGACAACCGCCGCAACAGCGTATGCGGATCGGCCTCCGGATTCGGCGTGAGACCTTCAGCCTCAAGTCGCGCAAGAATGAACCGGTCAGTGGCGCCGCGCGGCCAGGCCTGGTCGGACACCGCGGGAAGCGGCGCCTTTCCCGGAGCCGTAAACGCCCAATGGGGTTCCGCCCCGAATCCGACGCCGCAGATCGAGATCAATGCCGCGCACAATCCGACCTTCCACCTCACGTTGGCAGACTGTCCGGCGGCGCTCATCGGTCTCAAGGATCGATCACCCAATCTTCTTCACCGCCACGCATTCAATCTCGAATTTGAGCGACTTGGGCAGGCAATGGGTGATGGTGGTGCGCACCGGATAGGGCGCCGAGAAACATTCGCGGTAGAGCGCGTTGAACTCCTTAAGGTCCGCGGGATCGCGCACATAATTCCGGGTCTGCACGACATGATCCAATCCGCTGCCCGCCGCTTCGAGGATGCGTTTCATATTGTCGATCGAGCGACGAAACTCCCCGGCAAAGGTGTCGCTGACGATGTTGCCGTCGTCGTCCACCGAGGCCTGCCCGGAGACAAAGATGGTCTCGCCCACCGTGACGGCGGGGCTGAAAGGGAGGTTGGAGGTGGGGACATCGTCAGAGATCAGGTAGGAAACGGAAGGGTGATTCATCACCGGCCAGTGTAGTCCGGGCGTCCCGGATGCAAACCGCAAAGTTGCGAACAAACGGCAAGGGCGTGATTGCAGCTGGGATGAGGAGCGGGGGGGTGGATACCCCGCCACCAGGAAAATAAAGGCGCCCGGGGGGGGGCCACCGGCCCGGGGGGTGGGG
>JAYPGD010000200.1:0-10530 GCA_038126655.1 Verrucomicrobiales bacterium | reverse complement strand
GTGTAGAACTCCGCCTTGGCCTCAGATTCCACCGTCGCTCCTCCGGGCGAGGATTCGCGGCTTCGGGCGCCGCGCCCGATGAGAATGCCGATGACGAGGGCAAGCGCGGCGGTCGCCCCAATGGCTGTGAAAACGACTGTCTTTTTCATGGGATTCATTGGTTTGAAGGATTGGGCGCCCCGGAGGACGCGGGAGTGGCCGCCGGCAGTTCCCGCCCGACGAGCATTTCAATCTCGGCGAGGCATTGCTCGCGATTGGCGCGGGCGCGCTCGAATTGCAGGCGGAATTCCAGCAACTGCCGCTCGGCGTCGATGATGTTCAGAAAATCGGCCTTACCCGCCTCCCAGGATTGTTGCGCGACGCTCAAGGACTGCTCAGCCAGCGGGGTCAGGGTGTCGCGATAGAGGTCGATCTTGCGTTCGGCGTCGCGGTAGCGGTAGAGGGCCATCTTGAGGTCCGCGCGCAGCAGGTTCTCCTGGTCCGCCCGCGCCGCGAGACTCGCCTCCCGCCGCGACTGCGCCGCCTGCAACGCGGCGTCCTGCTTTCTGCGCCACAGCGGAATGTTGATGGAGAACATCGCCATGACCGGGTCCTTGCCATCGCCGCGCAACCCGGCCACGCCGCGTCGGTCGGTCTGCGTGTAATCGACGCCCAGGGTCACGTCCGGGTTGTAATTCTTGCGCGCCAGATCGACGGCCTTCTGGTTCGCCATGATCCGGGAATCCAATTCGCGCAGCTCGGGATTGGATTCGGCAAGCCACGCGCCCAAGGCATCGCCATCGATCCTGCGCGCGGAAATCGTGTTTGCGTCCGGCCAAGGCGCGTCCGCATCCGTCGCCCGTCCGAGCGCCGCATTGAACCTCGCGGAAAGCGGCTCGCGCAGATCGAGCAGCGTGAGGCGTCGATCCTCCAATCGGCCAAGTTCCACCTGCGCCGAGGCCACGCCGGCCAATCCGGCCCCGCCCTGCACCTTGGTCTGGGCGACGCCCTCCAGGTCCTTGAGCAGACGGATGTTGCTCTCCGTGATCTCGATCGCGCGGCGCAGATAGGCCAGTTCGTGCCAGGTGTGCCGGACGCGATGAAACAACTTCAGTTTTGTCGCCTCCGCCGCCTCGTAAAGCGCCTGCGCCTCGTTGTCCGCAATCTCGCCGCGCAACCGGCGCTTGCCAAACCAGGGCAATGCCTGCGCGACGCCCAACTTGTGCCGCTGCGGCCCCACCCGGGTTTCCACCGAGCGGGCAAAGTAGCCGTAGCTCAACCGGGGATCCGGCAGGCCGCGCGCTTCCGGAATCCGCTCCGCCGCGGCGCGCCAACGCGCATGGGCGGCCTTAAGTCCGGCGTTGTTACGCGCGGCGTGATCAAGGCATTCGGCCAGGGTGGAAGCCTTACCAATGGGGCGTGATTGCAACTGGGTGGAGCGCGGTTGTGTCCCGTCTTCGGGACCAGCCGCAGGAACTTGGAAATCAGATTCGCGTGCGGCCAGACCTGGACGCACGCGCATTGCTGCGCTGCTGCGGCTGGTCTCCGACACAGCCGCGCTCCGTTCACGTTGACTCATCCCGGTTCCAACCGCACGCCTGCCAATGTCCTGCGCTTCGCCGTCCTTTCCGGCGGCCGGCGATGAGAAGGCGCTCATTCCGATCAAGCCAACCCCAAGCAGGCGACGAACTGCCGGCGCGCATTTCTGTTTCTGGATCATGATGTCTGACATTTCTTCTGTTGTGATTCAAACGGGGAACCTCCGGTTTCGAAACAGGAGGAGAGAACGACAATCCACCCGCGGGAAACGGAGAACAAAGGGACGAGGGCGCAATGCTCCCGTCAAAGAAGAAGCGTCAGATCAGGTAGGCGCAGTTCCAGACATAGAGCGGAGCTGCGGAAGACTTGAAGGAATCATGGGTCGCTTGAGCAAAGGAGACCTCGAGTTCCGCCGCGGCGGGCAGATCGACAGAAGCGCCCGGAGCCGAAACAGGAGACAAGCTGCGTTTGCCGCCCGTGACCGGCGCCGCCGGTTGGGTCGGGGATTCGGAATCAGCATTTCCGGCGCAACACGTCTTCGCCTCGCAGGCGCAGGTCTCGCAGGCATCCTTGGCGCCAACCGCCGCATCGGGAACCAATGCCAACGCCGGAGCCACAACAATCAGCAGGCAAAAGAATATGGCGGCAATGCGTTTCATCAAGCGCGTTCGTTGCGGTCAGTGTATCAGACATCCATGAGGCCGCAACCGCTCAATTTCGAATCAGCCCTAAAGGCATGCGATCGAAAGTGGGTGGCCGACTCTTCCGACGAAACGAAGAAACACCCACCCAAAAAAAAGCCGAAAGAAACCCGAGTGACGAAATCCAGAATCCTGACGCGATACCCACGAGACTGAGGCTCGCTTCGGGTTTCGTCATTGGCGCGCATTCCAAACGCGACCGACTCCAATCACCACCCTTCCTTATTCGCACGCGCCCCTCGTCTGCTACGAACCCATCGCGATCTCGCGCCTTTCCGCGAACGCGGTTACCGCGGCATCGGCTCCCCGTCTTTCGGATCCACGGTCACAATGCTGATTCCCCACGATCGGAGAATCTCCGCCTGCTTCCGGTAGGCGTCCGGGTCCAGGCCGCTGCTCATGATCCGGTGATCCTCGCCGACGCGCGCGACCAGGGCATGCTTCACATAGCGGCGTTTCCAGATGACGTAGTTGCCCCAGGTATCGACCTGGGCCGCCGAAACGCGCCGCTCGCGATGCGGATACTCATAGACAAAAGTCCAGACCCGGTCCGCGCCTTCACCCTCCTTCTTCAACGCAAAGAACTTGGAACCCAAGGTGGCATTGTAGAACCAACCGCAGAGCAACAGCCACGGCGGCAGGATGAAGAACAAAGCCGTCTTCTTCGGCAGGGGCTTCATCTCGCGGTCGATCGCGCCGCGCAACTCCTTCCGGAAACCCGTGTCGTAGGCCAGAAAACGAAAGATCACGCCCGCAACCAACGTGAAGAACACAATCGTGAGGAAACAATACATCGACTCCGCCCGCGCGTTGCCCAGCACGACCGTGTCCGCATCTGAAACAAGAAAATCCACCGGCTTGAATTACGGGGCGAAGCGGAACGGGTAAAGGGGAAATGCGTAAAGACGGGGAAAACGAACGTTCAACGTTCGCCTTCGTAACACCCGCCCCCCCAATCAACCGAACAACCCCAACGGATTCTCCCCCACGCCCAACGTCCGTCCGCCTTCGAATGTCGCCCGCGCTTCACCATCGGTCCACCTCCGCAGCCTATAGCACGTGGCGAAACCAAAATCTGGCGGCGTTCCGCCCTGCCCACAGACCAGTTCCCCGCCACGGCGGACATTGTCCTGCATCCAGGCCGGGGTGAGCAGGTGGTACGGATTCCGATTCACCTCGCCGACATGAAAAGTCAATGCGGCGATCAGGTCGCCCAGGTCCTCGACGCCGACCTCCACCATCAGGTTCGGATCGTCCATCGCCCCCCAGAATTCCGTCTCCACCAGGTTGCATTCGAAATCGTCGCCCAGGCTCTTGAGGGCGTCCATGACCAGGTGATGCACGCCGATGTGGGAACTGTTCCAATCGGAGTCGTGCGGAAACAGGATCGTGTGGGGGCGATATTTCTCCAGGATCACGGCGACGGCCTTCACGGATTCCGCCCAGAATTCCGGCTCGTTGTCGCGGGTCGCGGTCTTGACCTTCTCCAGGCCGCATTCGCCGATGGTTTCCAGGCCGAAGCCCAGGTAATCGCAGGCGCCGCGAAGCTCCTCCAGTCTGGGCCCCTGCCGGTCCTTCGCGCTGCCCTGCGTGACCGCGACATTGATCACGCGCATGCCGCATTCCTTCATCATCCGCAAGGCCAGGCCGCCGATGATGCACTCGTCGTCCGGATGCGGCGAAAAGACCAGGACCCGGGGCGCGTCCTCGGCAGGCGCGGCGCGATCCGGTTTGTCAAAGGTTCCCAAGGGCAGCGATTTCCCTTCCTCGACCAGGCGGGCGAAATCTTGAACAAGTTTGTGGTAAGGCGTCATGTGCGTTCTTTCGTTCGCACAAAACCTCGCAATTCCAACCCAGAGTTCAAGCACAGAGACGGGCGGGAACGGATGCTCCAAGCTCCAAATCCCAAAGAAGCTCCAATCTCCAAATTCCAAAATGGGAATCGCCGGGCTCGCTGCGGGCGAACGTCACGAATGCAACCACCTTCGTGTCCGGGACGCCTGCGCATCGCTTCGCTCGCTCTGGCTGAGAAATGGGCGCCCCGGCAGAGACTGTCTCAAAACCTCGTAGCAGTCGAGGTGACGAGGCTCAAATCAATGAACTCCTTTCAGAATGAGCCTCCTCCATCACGTCGAATGCTACGGAGTTTTCGGACTTTTGAGAAAGTCTCGGCAGGTTTGTCCCACCAAAGCGCGACACTTGGAACTTGGGATTTGGAGCTTCTTTGGAGCTTGGTATTTGGAGCTTTCAGCGCTAACGATGGCGCGTGCCTGACGAACAGTTCAAAGACGCCGCCCTGGTCCTGGTGGGCCACGGCGCGACGCTGAATCCCGACTCCTCCGCGCCCACCCATCTCCACGCGGACGAGTTGAAGCGGCGCGACATCTTTGCCCAGGTCCTGCCATGCTTTTGGAAAGAGGAGCCCTACATCTATGGCGCGCTTCGCGGAGTGTTCGCCAAACGCGTCTTCATCGTGCCGATCTTCATCAGCGAGGGTTATTTCACGGAGCAGGTGATCCCGCGGGAGATGGGCTTCTGCGGCAATGACGAACCCGACTTTGCCCGCACGCAGGTTCGCGGCGACCAGACCTTCCATTACTGCGGCCCGGTCGGAACGCACGACAGCATGACCGGCGTGATTGTCGGACGCGCCGAGGCAATCGTGAAACAATACCCCTACCCCGTCGCGCCCAAGCCGGCCGACACGACGCTCTTCATCGCCGGACATGGAACGGGCAACAATGAAAACTCCCGCAAGGTCATCGAACGCCAGGCGGAACTGATCGCCGAAAGCAGCGACTACGCCGCCGTGCACGCGATCTTCATGGAGGAGGATCCCAAGATCGGGCAGTGCTACCAGATGTCACAGACCAAGAACATCGTAATGGTCCCCTTCTTCATCAGCGACGGACTGCATTCCTACGAGGACATCCCCGAGATGCTGGGCGAGCCTTCGCGATTGATCCAGGAACGATTGGCCCAGGGCCAGCCCACCTGGCGCAACCCCACCGAAAAGCGCGGCAAACGGGTCTGGTACACCAACAGCGTCGGCAGCGAACCGCACATACCCGATGTCATCATGGAACGCGTCCGCGAAATGGCCGATGCCTCGTAGCGCCGGCCGCCTGCAGAGACGACTCCTCGCGACGCTCGTTCTTGTCAGCCGCCCCCCTATGCCTTGGAGGCCTGAAAGGGCGCGACAATCGACAAGGCAGACTCTGAAGAAATATGCCGCCCTTACAGAGCTCAATGTCTCTCTATTCGCACCCCTGGGTTTCACCTTGGGCTGTGTTGCCCCGCCCCTTTGGGGCTTCAAATCAAAACACCGGGCATCCAATGGTTGCCGCGGGGCGCAGAATGACCGAATTCACTTCCGCTGATCGGCCACGGCGTTGCGATAGCCGGTGATTTCGTTGTCCGTCAACGTCGCCTGGCTGCCTTTCTTCAATACAATGCCCGTCCCGTGGTTCTCGCCTTTCAGCGTGTTGTCCGAGGCTTGGAGACTCCCCCCGACAAGAATTCCGGCCACGCCGCCGCCGCTGAGGTGATTGTCCTTCAACGTCGCCTTCGCTTTCGTCGCGATCATGATGATCGGAGGCATCCCCCCCTCGCGTGAAAGCGTATTGCCCTCAAGCGTGGCCTCGCTCTCCCCGACGATGCCAACCGCGACCAGACGGTTGTTGAGGCACTTGTTCCGCGTGAGCCTGGCCTTCGAACGCCCGCTGACGCCGATCCCCGCCTTCAAATTGCCCTCCAGGTGGTTCCCCTCAATGACCAGGTCCGCGGTATTGCAGCCGATGCCCGCCAGCTTGTTCCGCAGGCAACGGTTGCCGCGCAGCGTCGGCCGCGCATCTTCCTTCACGCCGATCCCCGCCATCTCGTTCTCCTCGCATTCATTGCCCTCGACAATGGGCCGCGTGTTGGCCCCCGTCCGGATTCCGATCCCCGCGCGACGATTGCGATGGCAGCGATTGCCCCTCACCGTCGGACAGGCGCCCTCGCTGATGCCGATGCCGCCGCGGATGTTGTCATGGCAGTGGTTGTTGGTCACCAGGGGGCTGGCGTTGTCGTGCCCGATCCCGGCAAAGAAGTTCTCAAAGCAATGATTGGAGTCGATCTTCGCGGTCGATCCCATCATGGAGCCGATCCCGCCGCCCATGTTGCGGTAACTGGTGTTGCCGGAAACCTCGGGCGAACACGCCTTCCCCTCGACGCCCCTTATTGCAATGCCGATGTCGCCATTGTGGTGGACAATGTTGTTCACGACGCGGCAGGTCATTCCGATCACCGCCACTGCCGGCACACCGAAGTTCCCGATGTGATCATGCGACTGGTCTTCGCCCTTCTTCTCCCAACTCTTCTTCCAACGCGCGTCGTCGTAGAGTCCGACCCGCGTGACAGTGAAACCGTCCAGGGTCGCGCCCTCGGCCAGGGTGACGCCCGGCGTCCTTGAGCCATCCGCGCCGCCGCCGTCGATGATGGTCGCCTCGGCGCGCTTCAATCCAAGTTCGCCCCCGGCGTCATCGCCGGCGCTTTTCAGGACGATGCCTGGTTTCAGGGCGATCCGCTCTCGATACGTCCCCGCCGAAACGAGGATCGCATCGCCGGATTTGGCGGCATCGATGGCCGCCTGGATGGTGGCATGTTCGCTTGGAACACGGATTTCATTGGCTTGCGCAAGCAGGGCACAACCCAGAAAGGCAACCACAATAATCGGGGTCTTATTCATCACAACCAGCAATACACCGAAACGGACAAGGCAAGTCAACTGCCGTGAGCGAGATCATTTCGCGCTTCACCCCGCCGGCATTGCCTCAACAACATCCGCCCCAACCTGTTTTCCTTTTCATTCGTCCGGCTTCCCCGTTCAATCCGGCCGTGCAGTTTGAGCAAATCACATTGGTCGGCGTGGGCCTGTTGGGCGGTTCGCTGGGCCTGGCCGTGAAGAAGCGCGGCCTGGCCGGGCGCGTCGTCGGCCTGGCGCGGCGGCCGGAAAGCGTGACCGAGTGCGGCAACCTTGGCGTTGTGGACGAAGCGACGCTGGACACGGAAGCCGCCATCAAGGACGCGGACCTGATCGTGCACTGCGCGCCAATTTCCCAGATGCGCGCCCTGACGGAGACGTTCCTGCCGTTCATGAAACCGGGCGCGATTGTCACCGACGTGGGCAGCGTGAAGGAATGCGTGGTGAACGATCTGGAAAGCCTGATCGCCGAGGCCGGCGGGCATTTTGTGGGATCGCATCCCATGGCGGGCGGCGAACAGACCGGGGTCGCGCACTCGCGGGAGGATTTGTTTGACGGCGCGACCGTCGTGGTGACGCCGACTCCGGATTCCGCCGCGGACGCTTCGGAGAAGATCAACGCCTTCTGGCGCGCAGTGGGATCGCGTGTCTTGTCCCTGGCCCCGGCGGCGCACGACGCGCTGGTCGCGAGGTCCAGTCACCTGCCCCATGTCGCGGCGGCAGCCGTGGCGGCCGCTGTCCTGCAAGGCGGCCAACCGGAGGAACTTGGAGCCGTCTGCGGGCCGGGTTTTCGTGACACGACACGGATTGCATCGGGCAGTCCGGCCATGTGGCGCGACATCGTGATGGAGAATCGAAGCAACGTTTCCGAATGTCTGGGAGAGGTGATCGACGAACTGGCCGCGATCAAGGCGAGTCTGGAAAAGGGCGACACGAAAGCCATCGAACAATTCTTCCAAACCGCCAAGGAGGCGAGGGACGCGTGGGCGAAGGCTCGGCGCGACCGGGAGAAGTGACCCGCCATGGAGCCCCCCGTCCCCAACCGGAATTCGCCGATCCACATGCAGCGCCTCATCGTGTCCGCCGTGCAGAATCCGGCGTTCACATTCGATCAGGAGTATGGCGGGGCCTTCGTCAACTGCTGGATCAAGGACAGAACAGAAGAGGAGGCATTCACCGTAGCAAAGGAGTGGCTCGCGACCAGTGGGTGGATCGTAAAATCACTCGAAAAGCAGCGCTCCGTTTCCAAGTTTGATTACCAATGCGGCGAAGACGGCGGCGAACAATACCAACAGGCCCTGGTCGATGGCGAGGTCTACGTCTTCCACGCCTGGCCGAGGCAATCGGAATAGACCGCACCCCGGAGTCAATTGTCACTTTTTTGAACCCATAAATGCCACTCCCCGAAGTCATTGAAATCGTCCCGCTGGAAAAGCCGGTTTCCGCATCCATTGCGATTCCGGGCTCGAAGAGCATCACGAACCGCGCGTTGATCCTGGCGGCCCTGGCCAAGGGCGAGGCGACGATCAAGGGCGCGCTTTGGAGCGAGGACACGCAGGCGATGGTCGAATGCCTGCGGCAATTGGGCTTCGAGATCGCGGTGGAGGACGATCCGGCCGAGGCGTCGAATCGCCGAATCACGGTCACTGGACTGGGCGGCGTGATTCCAAAGGCGGGCACGGAGGCGGAACCGCTGGAGTTGTTCGTGCAGAATGCCGGCACGGCCGCGCGCTTCCTGACGGCGTTTCTCTGTCTGGGCAAGGGCGTGTATCGCCTGAGCGGCATCGACCGCATGCACGAGCGTCCGCAGGCCGAGCTGTTCGCCGCCCTGCGCGAACTGGGCTATCGGCTGGACTCGGAAACGGACCGGCTGCCCGTGACGATTCACGGCGTCGGACCGCTGCCCGGCGAATGCCGGGTCAGCATCGAAAAGAGTTCCCAATTCGCGTCCGCCCTGCTGCTTTGCGCCAAACAGGGCGATTGGCGGGTGGAGATAGACGAATACACCGACGAAGGCGTGGACACTTCGGCCGGTTCAAATTCGCCCTACGTGGCGATGACCGAGAAGCTGATCGCCGCCTTCCCCAAGGACGGCGGAACGTTCCACATCGAGCCGGACGCCTCCAGCGGAAGCTACTTTCAACTCGCGGCCTGGATCGCGAACTGCCTCCCCGGCGCGGGCCTGGCGGATGTCTTTCAATCGGCGAAAGACGCCGCCTCCGGGGACGGCGTCTCCGATGAAGCGAGGCGCATGGCCTCCGACCGCGCGCGACTCAAGGCCTCGGTGGCCGGCTGGCCGGACACGGACTGGCAGATCGACGCGCGTTTCCCCGACTTCCGCCTCTGTGGCTTGGCGACCGACATCCATGAGATTTCCCGGCAGACCGACCTGGGCGACAGCATACTGACCGCCATGGTGATGGCGCCCTTCGCCAGCCACCCGGTCCGCTTCACGCACCTCGGCCGCCTACGCCTGCAGGAGTGTGAACGCGTGGTCGCCATGCGGACGGAGCTGAGCAAATGCGGCGTCGAAGTCGTGGAGGACGGCGACACCCTGATCGTGGAGCCTTCAGTGGCGCAAATCCACGGCGCGGAGATCGAAACCTACAACGATCACCGAATTGCCATGTGTTTCGCGACTCTGGGGTTGAAAGTTCCGGGGATCAAAATCAAGAATCCCGCGTGCGTGAAAAAGACGTTCCCCAATTTCTTCCAGAAACTCGCCTCCCCGCCGCCGAGCGGCCTGGGCGTCGGCATCCTCGACGCCGCCGCCCGTTCGCTGTCGCCGGAAGACCTGTTCGCTGACTGAGGTCCGCGATTGATCCCATTTCGCACTCCGTATTCGATATTCCGCATTCCCATGCCCGATCCCACAGTCATCGCCATCGACGGCACGAGCGCCAGCGGCAAAAGCACCAACGCCAGACTCATCGCGAAGAAACTCGGCTACGCCTACGTCGACACCGGCGCCATGTACCGCACCCTGGCCTGGCACTGCCTGCAGAAAGGCACGGACATCCACAACGCCAAGGCCGTCGGCTCCCTGGTGCGCCGCTGGAAGACCTCGCTCGACTGCGTGGACGGGCACGTGCGTCTGACCGTCGACGGCTATTACCCCGAGCAGGAGATCCGCACCGCTGAAACCAGCGCCGCGGTGCCGCATGTGGCCGCAGTCCCGCCCGTGCGCAAGTGGATGAAGGAGAAACAACGCGAGTGCGTGAAGTTTGGCGACCTGGTGATGGAGGGGCGCGACATCGGCAGCAACGTCTTTCCGGAAACGGATTTCAAGTTCTACCTCGACGCCTCGCTGGATGAGCGCAACCGCCGTCGCGAAGCCGACGGCGTGAAGGAAGATCTCGCCGCGCGCGACCAGCGCGACAGCCAACGCAAGGCGGCCCCGCTGATGATCCCGCTGGGCGCCAAGGTGATCAACAACTCCGGCCAGACTCCGGACGAGACCAGCCAGTCGATCATCGACGAGGTGGAGCGCATCAAGTCCGACCTGAACGACGCGTCATGAGCAAGCCCGGAGTCGCCAGGATGAAGTTAATATACCGGCTGGGCTGG
>JAYPGD010000199.1:0-10535 GCA_038126655.1 Verrucomicrobiales bacterium | reverse complement strand
TGGCGACAACGCAGTTCCCGTTGCGATGAATTTGAAAATACGGAACCTTTTGAAATTGAAAGGCCTTTGGACAAAGGCGCTCGCGGGTCTGTGCCTCATGGCGACGGCCATCGGGGCGCAAGGGGCGGCAACCACCAGCACCAACTCAGGCACCTTGGCGCCGAGGTTGGTCTTCCCGAATGCGCACTTCGAGTTCACCAACTACCGCACCAATGAGCACGCGCGCACCATCTATCTTCCCAGGGACTCCGGGGATCAGAAAACGGTGACATTCCAAAGCACAGGCATCGGCGCAGCGCGACTTGAAACGTTTCCACCGACCGCTAACAACGTCAGGTTGTTCATGAGCCTCGGCTACATCAACGGTGGCTCCGAATTGGCTCAGCCAAATCTCGATTATGTTCCGCTGAGCCTCAATTTTGACTATGGCGCCATACTGAGAACAATCAACCACACGATCACAATCATCGATGACGACGACGTTGAATTCGACGAGGACATCCTTTTGGTTCTGCGGGATCCAGCGAACGGTGCAATTTTCGATATCGCAACACTGACCATCGAATTGGACGATCCCCCTGCGGGCGCCAATGACCTCGAATTCAACTCGGATCCGCCCTATAACGACGACAACCCGAATCCGGGCGCCAACGGGCCGGTGCATTCCGTGTTGGAATACAACGAGACCGTGATCCTGAACCAGAAGTCCTTCACCACGAACGACGTCTCCCTGAATACGACCAACTTCCTGCCGAACCGCATCTTCATCGATAATCATGGCTTTGCCAATGGGACGCAGGTGAGCGTCGGGTCCAGCAGCACGGTGGAATTCTCCTTCGGTCTGCCCAACGGCCTGCAACAGGTGGTGGGGCCCGGGGCGAACCTGTTTGTCATCAATGCCGCCAACGACCACTTCCAGTTGACGACCTCGCTCATCGGTCCGGGCGGCGGGCCGGCGGTGCCCATCAGCTTCTCCTCTCACGGTGAGATCAGCGCGGCACCCTTCTATGTGACCGATTTCTTCCGTCGGCGGGCCGTGATCATCGGCGGTGATTTCACCTCGGTGAACCAGAGCAGTCGCAATCGACTGGCAAAGCTCTCCAGCGACGGCCTGCTTCACCCGGATTTTGCGCCCGGCACCGGCGCCGACGGATTTGTGGATGACATCGTGCTCCAGCCGGACGAAAAGCCCATCTTGGTCGGCGGCTTCACCTCCTTCAACGGGTTTTCCCGCGAGGGCGTGGTCCGGTTGAATACCGACGGGTCCGTCGATCCGACCTTCAATCCGGGCACCGGTTTCAATGGCGTCACCCGGGTCGCCGAGGTTGTCACCAATGGCGTGGCTCGCGGCAAGATCGTGATCGGCGGCGAATTCACCCAGGTGAACAGCACCAACCGGAATTACCTGGCCCGGCTGAACTCGGACGGCAGCCTCGACGGAACCTTCGAGACAGGCTCGGGCCCGAACGGCCCGGTCTACGCCATCAAGGCCCAGATCGACGGCAAGATTGTCATTGCCGGCGATTTCACCTCCTACAATGGAATCGCCCGGAATCGCGTGGCCCGGGTCAACCCCAACGGAACGTTGGATCTCTCCTTTGATCCCGGGGCGGGCGTGGACGATGTGATCTACGACCTGGAGCTTGATTCCCGCGGCGCCGCCGTCTCGATCGACCGCACGGCTTCCGGCGGACCGGCGGAGGATCGCTTCACGACCGATACCGGCTCGAACGAAGGCACGGTGATCGTCAACTACGACTTTCTGACCGCGCTGCCCGACTCGCTCACCATCTACTACGAGGGACAGCAGATATTCGCGACGGGTCTCACCAACGGCATCGGCACGATCGAGGTTGCCTATGGTCCCGGCGACGAAACCGAGGTTGAAATCGTGATGAACGAGGGCTCCGGTCTCTTCGGGACGTTGTGGCAGTACAGTCTGACCATCGTTCCCAAGGGCATCGAGAAGCCGGTCATTGTCGGAGCCTTCAACACGGTGGATTTCCGCAGCCGCAATGGCGTGGCCCGCCTGAACTCGGATGGCACCCTGGACGAGACCTTCTCGGTGGGGCGCGGATTCGACGACACGGTCTTCGCGGTCGAGCGGCAACCGGACGGCCGGTTCATCCTGGGCGGTCTCTTCCTGTCCTTCAATCAAGTCGCCCGGACCAACCTGGCCCGGCTGTTTCACGACGGCGCCTTGGACACCAGTTTCATGGACACCGCCTACAACCAGCAAGCCGGCGTCTACAATGACAGCCCCATCATCCGTAGCCACATCAACGACATGGCCATCCAACCCGACGGCAACATCGTGATCGGCGGTTCCTTCACCGAGGTGGGCGGTTCCCATGGACGCTTGGGCCATGGCATCCAGAACGGTGGCCGCCAGTATATCGGGACCCCGCTCGGCGTGACTTGGCCGGCCAACGGATTGAACGCCCAGGACGATCCGATCGATTTTCTGCTCGCCGGCACCGGATTTGTCAGGCAACGGCAATTGGGCGGCACCGGCGGAACCCGCTGGGGCGTTCGAACCAGACGCAACTTTGCCCGGGTGCATGGCGGCGACACCGAGAATCACCTCGGTGAACACGGCGGTCCGGGTAATCTGGGCTTCCTCAGAACCGCCTATTCGGAGGACGAAAACGGCACCAATATGGTCCTTCAGGTGACGCGCACCAACGGACGCCTGTCCACGGCGTCCATCACCATGCGTACCCTTGACGAGACTGCGAATGCCGGCCCCGATTACCAGGGGACCACGGCCGTTCAGACCTGGCGCGCCCGGCACGGGTTCGAAAACCTCAATATGTTCAGTTCGTCCGATCTGACCAACAAGCTGTTCTTCGTGCCGATCAACGACGATTTCCTTGTCGAGGGCGATGAGACGCTTGATGTCGTTCTGGAAAATCCGGTCTCCTCGCAGTTGTTGCCTGACATCGTCTTCTTCAATATTCAATCCGTGCTCGTGCCCACAAATGTCGCGACCGGCGTCGCTGTCGCCAGCCAAGGGGCGGCCAAGCTCACGATCTTTGACGATGACTTTGCCTTCGGGACCTTCAACCTTTCCGTCACCAACTACCTGGTTGACGAAGCCGCTGGCGAGGCTGTGGTCACGGTCACCCGCACGGACGGTTCCTTCGGCAGCGTGTCCGTTCAATATTCCACGATTCTGGGCGGCAGCGCCGACGTGGGACTGGACTATGTCGGTGTGACCAACACCCTGTCATTCGGACCGGGGCAGACCAACCGCGTGTTCCGCATTCCCATCATCAATGACACGGAGCGCGAGTTCGACCAGACGATCCACGTGATCCTGGACAATCCGAACGGCGGCGCGACCTTGGGCCCGCGCACTTTTGCCACTGTCACCGTTCTCGACGATGATTTCGGAACGGGCACCATCTCCCTGTCCACCAACACCTACAGCGTCACGGAATCCTCCGGCATGGCCACCGTCACGCTCAAGCGCACCAGCGGCGAGCGCGGCGCAATCGATGTCGTCTTCCGCACGGTCGACAACACCGCCTTCAGCGGCGTCGATTATCAGGGTGTCTTCCAGACGATCACCTTCGGCAATGGCGAAACCGAGAAAACCATCGACATTCCCATCATTGACGATCCGGACATCAACGGCGACGTGGTCGTGGACCTGGAGATTGTCAGCGTGAGCCCGGGAGCCTCGATCGGCGTCGATGGCCGGGCCGTCCTTGAGATTGCAAACGACGACTTCCGTGGCGCCCTGCAATTCATGTCGACTGACTTCTTCGTGAATGAAAATGCGGGCAAGGCGATCGTGACGGTGGTGCGGGTCAACGGATTCGCTGAAACGGTCTCCGCGTCCATCTCCATTGGCGACCCATTCAATGACACCGCCTCGGTGGGCGCGGACTACCAGGGCAACAACATGGCGACGGTCACCTTCCCGCCCGGCATCACGCAGCAATCCATCGAGATCAACATCCAGTCCGACGATCTGGTGGAGTCGGAGGAGACGATTTCCCTGTTGCTCGACAGTATCGTTCTCGCCGATGCGGGCGATCCGCTTTCCGCGACCCTCACCATCGTCGACACCGATTCACTGCATCGCCCGGCGGGTTCCGATGACACCTTTTTCGACAGCGGACAAGGGCCCGACAACTTTGTCTTTGCCACCGAAATCCAGGACGACAGACGCATCCTGCTTGGCGGCGCCTTTGATTCCGTCAACGGCACCTTCCTGTCCAAGGTGGCCCGACTCAATCTGTCGGGCGGCGTGGACACGAGCTTCGATCCGGGCGAGGGCGCCAACGGCGTCGTGAACGGCATTGCTCTCCAACCCGACGGCCGCATCATCTATGTCGGCAACTTCGACTCCTATTCCGCCACCAATCGCTCGGGCATTGTGCGGGTGATGAAGGACGGCAGCGTGGACACGACCTTCAACCCGGGGGCGGGCGCCGACAATCCGATCCTGGACATCGCCCTGAACAACAATGGCGCGGCGGTGGTGGTCGGCGAGTTCACCACCTACAACGGGGTCGGCCGCAACCGCGTCGCCCTGATCCGTCCTGATGGATTCCTGGAGCGCAACTTTGATCCGGGCACGGGCGCGGATGGACGTGTTCGCGCCGTGGCCATCCACACCAACGGCGTTCACGCCGGCAAGGCGGTCGTGGCGGGCGATTTCGTCAATATGGACGGGCGGGTTGTGAACCGGATTGCCCGCTTGAACCTTGCGGACGGCTCGATCGACGAGGCCTTCCGTCTGGCCTTGGGCGCAGGCGTGACAAATGGCGCCGTGCATGCGGTGGCCATTCAGCCGAACGACGGCAAGATCCTCATCGGCGGCGTGTTCAAGTGGGTCAATGGCGTCGCGTGTTCGGGCATTGCGCGTCTGAACGCCGACGGCACAGTGGACATGACCTTCGACCCTGGCGCCGGCGTGAACAACACCGTGTTCGACATCGCCCTGCAGGAGGATGGCAAGATCGTGGCGGTCGGCGACTTCACCACCTTCAACGGCGTCACCGCCAACCGCATCGTTCGCCTGAATCCGGACGGATCATTGGACCCCTACATCAACTTCGGAACCGGCGCGAACAACTTCATCGCCAGCGTCTCCGTGCAGGAGGACGGGCGACTGGTGATCGGCGGCGGCTTCACGGAATTCAACCGCGTACCCCGGCCTTACGTGGCGCGCATCATCGGCGGCGCCAATGACGGCCCGACCGAGCGCTACGGCGAAGTCGACTTCTTGACGACGGACGTGGTCGTCACGGAAGACGCCTCGGCCGCTCTGGTCACCGTGTTGCGTTCACGGGGTCTGGAAGGGGAATTGAATGTCGGGGTGACCATCGTTGGCGGCACGGCGATCAATGGGACGCATTTCAGCGCCCCGGTGACGACCACGCTGAGCTTCCCCGAGGGTGAATCCCTTCAGACTGTTTCCATTCCGCTGGTGGACGACAACGAGGCCAATCCCGACAAGACCATCAACCTGGAACTGACTGATCCGCGGCGCGGCGTCATGGCAGCCGACCCGGCTTTGCTCGGCCCCGATTTTCTGGCGACAGTCACCATCACCGAGAACGACAGCAGCATCGGATTCGCGGCGACGTCCTACAGCCTCGCGGAAGGCGAGGGGACCGCCATCATTACCGTCGAACGCATCGGCGGCGCCACCGGCCCGGCGAGCGTCGGCTTCGTGACGATCGAAGACACCGCGACATCGGGAGTGGATTACATCTCCGTGACCAACACGCTGTCCTTCGCGGCCGGCGAGACCCTGAAGACCTTCGGCGTGCCGCTCATCGACGACGCCCTCGTGGAGCCCGGAGAACAATTGTTCCTCATGCTCATGAACCCGCAGGGGGCAACGGTGATTGATCCCGATCGCGGCGTTGCGCCCCTGTTCATCGTGGACGACGACCTTCAGGCTGGAGAGCTGAATTTCTCGTCCTCGAAATACACCATTGATGAGAATGGCGGCAGCATTGAGATCAGCGTCCTCCGCACCAACGGCGTCACCGGCACGATTTCGGTCGACTACACGACGTTGAACGGCCTGGCCATCGCGGGCCCGGACAAGGATTACACCGCCACCTCGGGCGTGTTGACCTTTGCCGATGGCGTTACCAATCGGACATTCACCGTTCAAGTGAACGGCAACGAGATGGAGGCGGAGGAAAAGACCGAGAACGTCGCCCTGCTGCTCTCCAACCCGCGCGGCGGCGCCGTTCTTGGCGGTCGCAACACCGCCAACCTGGAGATTCTAAACAACGACGGATTCCTCCACGGCTCCTTCTCCTTCGAGTTTGCCGAACTGGATCTGGGCGAAGGCAGCGGAACGACCATGGCGAAGATTCTGCGCAACGGCGGCACGACCCGCGACGTGAAGGTCGATCTGACCATCGCCCCGGGAACCGCGACGCCGGGACTGGATTACCAGGACTTCGCGCCGATCACCTTTGAATTCCTCGACGGCGAGACCGAGAAGACACAACCGCTCACCATCATCGACGAGAATCCGCGTCTGTTCGAGGGCGATGAGACCCTCTTCCTGACGCTCTCCAACCCGACCAAGGGATCCGCGCTCGGCGTCAATCCGACGATGCAGGTGAACATCACCGAGGATGACAATGATCTCAACGGAGCCTTCGCCTTCTCGCTGGCGCGGTTCGACGTGAACGAGACTTCCGGCGCGGCGACCATCACTGTGGTCCGGACCAATGGCATCTTCGGGCCGGTCACGGTCGACTATGCGACCGCTGCCGGCACGGCGACCCCGGGCGACGACTACACCGATGTTTCCGGGACCCTGTCCTTTGCCGACCAGGAGAGCGAAAAGACCTTCGATGTGCCGATCAGCAACAATCCCGCGCAGGAAGGCTTCTTCACGGTCCATCTCAACCTGTCGTCGCCGACCGGCGGCGCCACGATCGGTCAGCCGACCGGGACCCTCGTGATCATCGACAACGAGGCGGCGGCCGGAGCGCAGGACGACTCCTTCACCCAGGCGCTTGGCGCCGATGGGACCGTCTACTCCGTGACCCAGTTTGCGCCGACCGGCAGGCTCACCATCGGCGGCGACTTCCAGAACTTCAATGGCATCGTCCGTCAGAGCGTCGCCCGGCTGAACATGGACGGCACTCTCGACACCACCTTCGACGCGGGCGCTGTCACCTTCGACGGCACCAATGCAACCGTCCGCTCGGTGAGCATGGTCACCAACGGCGTCCATATCGGCAAGGTGATGATCGGCGGCCGCTTCGACCTGATCGGCGGCACCAATCGCTTCAATGTCGCCCGTCTGGACGACAACGGGGCCGTGGATCCCACCTTTGATACTGGCGCGGGGCCGAACGGTTTCGTTCACGCCGTGCTGGCGCAGAATGACGGCCGCATCGTCATCGGCGGCGACTTTACCGAGGTCGACGGCGTCGCGCGCAACCACATTGCGCGACTGAATGACGACGGCTCCCTGGACCTTTCCTTCAACCCCGGCTACGGCGCGAATGACATCGTGCGGGCGCTCGCGGTCGACGCGGCCGGCTTCGTCGTGGCGGGCGGCGATTTCACAGAGTTCGACGGGGTCGCCGCCGGCGCGGTGGTCCGTTTGCGGACCGATGGTTCGGTCGACAAGACCTTCAATCCGGGATCGGGCGCCAACGGATCGGTCTACTCGATCGATTTCCTCCGGGACAATGGCTCCGTCGTTCTGGGCGGCGAATTCACCGCTGTGAACGGCGATACGCGGATGGCCGGGGTCGCGATGTTGAACACGGACGGATCCCTGGCCGCGGCTTTTGATACCGCGGGAGGCCCGAACGGGCTGGTTCATACCGTGGCCGTGGACGCCTCGCGCGATGACGTCGAGCGCATCTTCATTGGCGGCGGCTTCAACTCGTTCGCCTCGGTCACCAATCTGAACCAGTTCGCGCGACTCAATGTGGACGGTTCCCTGGACGCGTCGTTCAATGTCGGACTCGGCGCGGACGGCATCGTGACCACCTCGCTGATTCAGGGCGACGGAACGGTTGTGATCGGCGGCGGCTTCACCCGCGTCAATGGGATTGACCACAATCGGATTGCGCGCCTCCACGGCGGTCAGAACATCGGTCCCGGAAACCTGAGCTTCCTGATATCGGATTACACGGTCGCCGAGAATAGCGTCTACGCCGAGACGGCGGTCATCCGCACACGCGGCCTCACCGGGCGGGTGTCGGTGGATTACGCGACCTCGAATGGTTCGGCCCTGGACACGGTGAACTATACCGGCGTCTCGGGAACGTTGACCTTCGAACAGGGTGAAACCCTGAAGAACATTGTCATCCCAGTCATCGACAACACCAACCCCTTCGGCGACAAGACCGTCAACCTGGCCCTGTCGAATTCGAAGAAGGAAGGCGCGATGGCCATGTTGGAGGCGGATCCGAATCTTTTGATCGATCCGACAGACGCAGTCCTGACAATCCTGGACAACGACGGCGTCGTCGGTTTCGAGTCCGCATTCTTCGCGGTTCACGAGAACGACACCAACGCGACCATCACCGTCGTCCGGGCCGGCGGCGCGATCGAGCCGCTCACGGTCGATTTCGCGGTGAGCGACGGCACGGCCAAGGTTATCGTCGACTACGTCGCCACCAACGGCACGCTGAGCTTCTCCAACGGCCAACGCACGGCAACCTTCCAGGTTCCCTTGTTCGACGACACCAAGATTGAGCGGACGGAAACCGTCAATCTCACCCTGTCCAATCTCGTCGGCAGCGCCATGCTGAGTCAGCCCAACGCGGTCTTGCGCATTGTCGACAACGAGTTCAGCCCCGGATTCATCCGCTTTGACAGCGTGTCCTATGCGACCAACGAGAACGCCGGTCAGGCGGAAATCAGGATCGAGCGGGTGTTGGGCGCCAACGGCGTCGCCAGCGCGAACTTCATGACCACCAACGGCACCGCCACCGCGGGGCTCGACTTCACCCACGTCGCGCAACCGGTCACCTTCGCCGATGGGGAGATCGAACGGATCATCCAGGTTCCGATCATCGATGAGGTCCCGGCGGAGGTCGAAGGGGACGAGACGGTCAATCTGATGCTCAGCGACGCGCAGGGAGCGCTGCTCTCCGGCTTCTCCCCCTTCGGCGAGCTGAACACCAACTTCAACGTCGGATTTGACGCCTTGGGCGGCGGTTTCCGCGGTCCGAACGGCCCTGTCCAGGCGACGGAGGTTCAGGCCGACGGTAGGATCCTCGTGGCGGGCGCCTTCAACACCTGGGTCGACGGCAACGGCTCGACGCCCGTTCGCGGCATCGTTCGAATCCTGGCCAACGGCGAGCTGGACCTGACCTTCAATCCGGGATTTGGCGCCAATGGCCAGATCCTCGACATCCTCGTGCAGCCGGATCAGAACATCATTCTCTGCGGCTCATTCACGAGTTTCAACACCAACGCCCACGGCCGGATCGTGCGGCTCCTGCCCTCCGGAACGATCGACACCAATTTCATGGCCGCCGCGGGCGCTGACGGGACCATCCGGAAGATTGAGCGCCGGGCTGTGGACGGACGCTACCTTATCGGCGGCGACTTCACCCAATATGCCGGCACGGCAGCCCAGCGCGTCGCGCTCCTGAACACGGACGGTTCCCTGAACGGCGGCTTGAACACGCAGATGGGCGCCAACGGCCCGGTCTTCGCCCTCATCCCGCACACCCGCGTGCTGGAAAACAGCGGCCGCCTTGATTTTGGCGCGGTCATCGCGGGCGGATTCACCTCCTACGGCGGAACCAATGGGGTGGTCGGCTACGCGCGTCTGCTTCAGAACGGCAACCTGGACACCAACTTCCAGTCCGGCGGCGTCATCGGCGGGCCTTTCCAGGCCGTTCGCAATGGCTCGGTGTTCGCCCTGGACCAGTTGATCGATGGACGCATCGTCATGGGCGGCAGCTTCAACAACGTCGCGAACGTCCCCTACAGCGGCGTGGCGCGGTTGCTGCCCAATGGCGCGCTGGACAACAGCTTCAGCATCGGTTCCGGCTCCGACACGTTGAATGGGTTGCAGACCTCCGTCCTCGCGCTTGCGGTGACATCGGCCACCAACGCCTTGGATCAAAAGATTCTTGTTGGCGGCAACTTCAGAAGCTTCAATGGCGTCAACCGCAACCGCATTGAGCGACTGAATTTTGACGGCTCCCGAGACACCAACTTCGAACCCTGCTGGGGTTTTGACGGGCCGATATTTGACTTCACGCTCCAGGCGGACGAACAATTGATTGTTGGCGGCAGTTTCACCATGTTCAGCGGACAAACCATTCTAAACCTCGCGCGGCTGCAGCCGGGCGTTGCCTTGGGGCTCGCCATGTCCAGCCTCACCATTGTCGACAACGACATCGAACTTGGCTTTGACGCCGCAACCTACACGGTCAACGAGAACGCGACCAACATCACGCTCAACGTGGCCCGCCTGACACGGACCAACGAGACGGTCAGCGCGTTGTTCCGGACCCAGGACGGAACCACCCCCGCCACGGCCGCCGCCGCCGGCTTCGACTACACGG
>JAYPGD010000198.1:0-10542 GCA_038126655.1 Verrucomicrobiales bacterium | reverse complement strand
GAGCCCCTCCCCCAATGTCACGGTAATACGGCGCGATCGAGCCCGCTATCCGGAGCGCCGAGCATTGCTCGGCATTGGCTGTCGAACCGGGCACAGCCGTCTCCAATTGGGGCGATTTGTCGACCTTGGCCAGGTCAGGATGAAACAATTCGTCCGGCCGCGTGCGAAATTGGAGGGCCTCAATCCTCCGCCTCTTCCAGATTCGCCTCGTCGCCGACCTCCGCCGGTTTGTCCTCGTCGATGACCGGCGCAATGGCCTGAAGTTTGTCGCCGGAGGAGAGTTCGATCAATTTCACGCCCTGGGTATTGCGGCCGCATTCGCGGACATCGTGGACACGGGTGCGGACCATCTGGCCCTTGAAGGTGATGAGCATCATCTCGTCGGAATCGCGCACGCTGAGCGCTCCCACCACGCCGCCGGTCTTGTCGGTGGTCTTCATGGTGATGATGCCCTTGCCGCCGCGGCTCTGGACGCGGTAGTCGTCGAACGGGGTGCGCTTGCCGATGCCGTTCTCGCCGGCCACCAGCAAAGTGTGATCCTCCTCGACAATCGCCATGGAGACGACTTCGTCCCCCTTGGTCAGATTGATGCCGCGGACGCCGGTGGTGGCGCGCCCCATCGAACGGACATTCTCCTCATTGAAACGGATGCTCAGCCCCTTGCGGGTGATCAGCACGACCTCGTTACGGCCGGAGGTCAACTTCACGTCGATCAGATCGTCGCCCTCGACAATCTTGATGGCGATGATGCCGCCCTTGCGGACGTTGGAGAAATCGCTCAGTTCAGTCTTCTTGACCGTGCCGTTCTGGGTGGAGAAGAAGATATGCCCCGGCTGCTTGAAGGTGATGTCGTTCTTCTCCTCGTCGTATTTGCCCAATACGCGCTTCATCGCCGCGATTTTCTCGCCGGACTGCATCTCCAGGACATTGGCAATGCTGCGCCCCTTGGACGCGCGGCCCAGGTCTGGAATCTCGTGCACGCGCTCCACATAAACACGGCCGGTGTTCGTGAAGAACATCAGGTAGTCGTGGGTGCTGGCGGTGAAGAGGTGTTCGATGAAGTCGCTGTCCGCGCCCTCCACCGCGCTCTTCTGGCGGGTCTCCATGCCGATCACGCCCTTGCCGCCGCGGCGTTGCGCGCGATAGGAGCTGATGTTGGTGCGCTTGATCAGGCCGTTGTGGGTCAGCGTGATGATCACGGGCTCGTTGGCGATGAGATCCTCGATCGCCATCTCGCCCTCGTCGGGCACGATGTCCGAACGGCGCGGGGTCGCGTATTTGTCGCGGATGACGGAGAGCTCGTCCTTGATGATCTGCAGCACGCGCTCCTCGCGGGCGAGGATGTCGAGTAGATCCTTGATCGTCTCGAGGAGCTCCTTGTATTCCGCCTCGACCTTGTCGATCTCAAGCCCGGTCAATTGATACAGCCGCAGTTCGAGGATGGCGTTGACCTGACGCTCGCTCAGGGCGTATTGGCCGGTTTCGTCGATGTTCGCGTTATCGCGCAGGAAGATGCCCCAGTTCTGCACCTGTTCCTTGCTCCACTCAAAGGCCAGCAACTTCACCTTGGCCTCATCGCGGTTCCGGGAGCTGCGGATGATGTGAATGAACTCATCCAGATTCGCCAACGCAATCAGGTAGCCCTCGAGCACCTCGGCCCGATCCTCCGCCTTCTTGAGCAGGTAACGCGTGCGGCGCAGGACCACCTCCCGACGATGCTCGATGTAGCAGTTGATCAACTCCTTGAGGTTCAGCGTCTTCGGCCGACCGTGATCGATCGCCAGGGCGTTGACCGAGAAGGTCGAGCCCAGCGCGGTCGACTTGTAGAGGTTGTTGATGACAACCTTGGGAATGCCGTCGCGCTTCAACTCGACGACCACGCGCGTGTTCTCATCCGACTCGTCCCGGACGGCGGAAATTTCCGTAAAGCCCGGCGTCTTCTCATTCACCAGTTCCGCGATGCGCGACACCAGGTTGGCCCGGTTCACATTGAACGGAATCTCCGTGATGACGATCTGCTCCTTGTTGCCCTTGAGCTGCTCCACGCCCACCCGACCGCGGACCTTCACACTGCCCCGCCCCGTGTGGAAGTAACTCTTGATCCCGGCCGTGCCGCAAATCACACACCCCGTCGGGAAATCAGGCCCCTTGATGTGCTTGGCCATGATCTCGTCGATCGTGATCTCCGGCCGGTCGATCACCTCGCAGATGCCGTCGATCACCTCGCCCAGATTGTGCGGAGCCATGTTCGTCGCCATGCCGACCGCAATGCCGGTGCCGCCGTTGGCGAGGAGTTGGGGAAAGGCGGAGGGCAGGACGACAGGCTCGGTATTGGCCTCGTCGTAGGTCGGCATGAAGTCAACCGTGTCCTTGTCCATGTCCTCCATCATCACCGATCCGAGATGCGTCAACCGGGCCTCGGTGTAACGCATGGCGGCGGGAGGATCATTCTCAACAGAGCCGAAGTTGCCCTGACCGTCGACCAGCGTGTCGCGCATCGCCCAGGGCTGGGCCATGTGCACGAGCGTGGGATAGATCGCCTGGTCGCCGTGCGGATGGTAGTTGCCCATCGTCTCACCGACGATCTTGGCGCACTTCAGGTGCTTCTTGTTGGGCTGGACGCCCAACTGATTCATGGCGTAGAGCAGACGCCGCTGGGAAGGCTTCAGTCCATCGCGCGCGTCGGGCAGGGCGCGGGAGACGATGACGGACATCGAATAGTCGAGGAACGAGTTCTTGATCTCGTCGGCGACATTGATCTTGGCGACATTCTCGTTTGCCGCAAACAGGGGCGTGTTCGTCACCGGCAGTTGCTGCGGCTGCTCCTGCGCCTCGTTGTTTTCCGGGGCGTTGCCCTGCCCCGCATCCTGATTCTCTTCGTTGTCGTCAGCCATGGGTCGCCGATCTGTCCGTTAGGGTCCTTGTAAATTCATTCGCTCGCCGCAGCTCGTCAGACATCGAGGTTGCGCACATTCAGGGCGTTGTCCTCGATGAACTGCCGCCGCGGCTCCACCTCGCTGCCCATGAGCTTGGTGAACATCTCCTCCGCCTCGACGGCGTCCGCGAGGTCCACACGCAACAGTTTTCGCGTCGCGGGATCCATGGTGGTGCCGAAGAGCTGCTTGGGATTCATCTCGCCCAGCCCCTTGAAGCGCTGGACGGAGAAGCCGTTCTTGCCGACCTCCATCACCCCTTCGAGGATTTCCGGGATCGAGAAGATGGGCTTCAACTTGGCCTTTTCCCCGTCGCCCTCGATCAATTCGAAGAGCGGCTTGTCCTGGGCTGAATAGTGTTCGATGGCCAGCCCTTTGCGGGACAGCTGGCCGAGCAGGGTCTGAATCGCCTTGCTTTCGTGGAGTTCCACGTGGCGCGCGCGCCGGGCGGGCCCTTCCTTTCTGGCCGAGACCGGCTGTTTTTCAGCCTCCCCGTTTTCGTCGCCATTTTCCTCATCGGAGTCGCCGAACAGATTCAAATCCGGGTTCTCATCGCCGAACTTGTGGAACTCCGAATCCGTGCGGAAGTAATGCACGCTCTCCTCATTGCCCTCGCGCACAACGACCAGGTGATTGGGCAGCTCGTTCGTGTTGCTGTTCCGGCTATCCAGATACTGCTCAAAATCGCCGCCGTGTCGACGAATGCCCGCCGCAAACTTGCTCAACGCCTCCAACAATTCCAGGATCTCCGCCAGCTTCTTGGAGGGAATCTCGGTATCGGACGCAATATCGCGCAGGCGCACATCCTCGGTCCCGAGGCGGATCAGGATCTTGTTCAACTGCGCGTCGTCCTCGACGTAGTCCGTCTTCTTGCGTCGGGTCACGCCATAAAGCGGCGGGCAGGCAATGTAGACGAAGCCTCCTTTGATCAGTTCCGGCATCTGGCGGTAGAAGAAGGTCAACAACAGCGTCCGGATGTGCGAGCCATCCACATCAGCATCCGTCATGATGATGATCTTGTGGTAACGGAGCTTCTCGATATTGAAGGCTCCGTCCCCTTCGCCGGAGCCGATTCCGGTCCCGACCGCCGTGATCATGGTGCGGATTTCATTGTTCTGAAGAACCTTGTCGAGGCGCGCCTTCTCCACGTTGATCAGCTTGCCTCGAATGGGGAGAATCGCCTGAAACTTTCGATCGCGGCCCTGCTTGGCCGAACCTCCGGCGGAGTCACCCTCAACGATATAAAGCTCGGTGTTCGCGGGGTCGCGATCCGAGCAATCGGCCAACTTGCCGGGCAACCCGCCGCCCGCCAACGCCGACTTGCGGACGGTTTCGCGCGCCTTGCGGGCCGCTTCACGGGCGCGGGCCGCATTCACCGATTTCTCAATGACCTTCTTCGCGATGGCGGGATTCGCGTCGAAATAACTCATGAATCCCTCGTAGGCGGTCTGCCCGACAAGCTTCTCAACCTCGGGGGAAATCAGCTTCACCTTGGTCTGCGATTCGAACTTGGGGTCGCTGTGCTTGATCGAAATCACCGCGGTGAGGCCCTCGCGCACGTCGTCTCCGCTGATCGCCGGATCCTTGTCCTTCAGCAGGTTGTTCGACTTGGCATACTGGTTGATGGCCCGGGTCAATGCCGCGCGAAAACCGGAAAGGTGCGCGCCGCCGTCGGGATTGTGGATCGTGTTGGTGTAGCAGAGGACCTGATCGTTGTAGCTGTCGTTGTACTGCAGGACGATGTCCGCGTGGATCTCAACCTTCTTGTCGTCGTTGATGATCGTTTCCTCGCGGTGAATGTTGATCGTCTTCGGAAACAGCGGGTTCTTGTTCTGATTGAGCTGTTTCACGAACTCGGAGATGCCGTCCTTGTAGAGGAAAACCTCGTTCTTGGCTCCGTCCTCGCGTTCGTCCGCGAAATGGATCTCCAACCCGCTGTTCAAAAAGGCCAGCACCCGCAGGCGCTGCGCAATCGTCTCCCCCTTGAAGATCGTCGTCTCCTTGAAGATTTGTGGATCGGGCATGAAGGTGATCAGTGTCCCCGTCCCTTTGGCGCTGCCGATCACCTCAAGCTTCTTCGAAGTCTGACCGCGCTCGAATTCCATGTGGTGCACCTTGCCATCGCGGGTCACCTCCACCTTGAACCACTCGCTCACCGCATTGACGCACTTGGCCCCCACTCCATGGGTGCCGCCGGAAAATGTGTAGTTGCCTTGTCCGTATTTCCCGCCGCTGTGGAGCGTCGTCAGCACAAGCTCAACCCCCGGCACGCCCTTCTCTGGATGGATGTCAACCGGGATGCCTCGGCCGTTGTCCTTGACGGACAACGAGCCGTCGACATGGATGGTCACGTCGATCCGTTTGCAATAGCCCGCCAGATGCTCGTCCACGGAGTTGTCGAGCACCTCCGAAACGCAGTGATGCAACGCCCGTTCATCCGTGCCGCCGATATACATCCCGGGCTTCTCACGGACGGCTTCCAAGCCCTCCAGCGTGCCCAGATCAGAGGCGTTATACTCTTTGTCGTCGCTTTGTGTTTCGTCGGCCATATCAGTCAATCCAAGCGGGTTTCAGGTCTCGTCTCGGAAGAAGGGGGCAGTTTATGGATACCCCCCCGAAAAGACAACGCTGAATTGGGTCTTTTTTGACAACAAACCACAACCAGTTGTGGTTTCAAAATCCTCGATTCAACTCTGTTGTGTATCAAGTCCCATCCGATGCATCCCGATGCGGAAAAACGGCAATTCGGATGCCGGCAACGGGATGTAGTGAGTCAATCTGTCGCCCAATCTGGGCGAACCAGCTCCCGATGAGGGACCGGATCAGACGTAATTCAGAAGAACGAAGCCAACGGCGCGCCTATTTCTTGGCGGGCCGATTCGGCATGCGTTTGAGCAGGACAAACCACGCTGTCCCATTCTCCAGATCGCCGCCGAGAACAATGGTATGCCCTTCACAGACGGGCTTGGTGTGACGCGTTACGGGCCTGCCTTCACCCAGCAAGGTGACAGCAATGCTCTGGGGATCACGCTTGTTCTTCTGTTCCTTGGCGGCTCCGCCGTGCTTGGCGACAATCGTGCACTTGTCGCTCATCTTGACCTGCTTTTGCTGCCCCGGCTTGAGCGCAAAGTTCTTCCGGTTGGTCACCAAGTAGTTCTTCCACTTGAAATTCTTCAGGATCTTCTTATTGCGGGCATCCAGCTCCTTGAACTGGGGATGTTTCTTGGGATCGTCATTGGTGCCCCAGACAAGCTGCCCCTGGAATTTGACATCGGAGCCCTCGGGCGAATTCCCCGCCTCGGCGCGAAGCTGCGGCAGGCCAACCAGCGCAAAAACGGCGAATAGCTGAAACAAACGGGTGAATGTGCTGATGCGTGCCATGGGATGCGACTCTAGATGCTGACCGTAGCTCCGTAAACCGCTAATTCACGTCCGTCTCGGAATTCAACCAGATGACGGTCGCATCCTCCTGATACATGTCAAAAATCAGCGATTCCGGCAGTTCCAACTCGGTGTCCGCAACCGATTCCACTCCAAGATTGTCCCCGATCGGCCGCACCACCTGCGGCCCTTCGGTCTGAAACACGGTGAATGCCAGCACCAAGGCGGCGGCCGCGCCAACGGGCAGCAAGAGCTTCTTCCACCAGGCGATCGCGGCGACCGGCTTGGCCTGCGCGCGCGCTTCACGGCGCTCGCTCAATTCAATCTCGTCGGCGATCTTGGACCAGAAGAACTCCCGGGACTCCGGCAACTTGCGCTCCATCTCCCCTTCGCGCAATGCGCCTACGGTGTTCGAGAGTTCGGTGTGCAGCGCCTTGGCGTCGGCGTCTGTCGCGATCAACTGTTCGACTTCGCGCTTCTTCGCGTCTGAAAGCTCGTCGTCGATCAGCGCCTGTATGCTGAGCTGTGTTTCCAGTTCCATCAGAATTCGTCTTTCTTCTTCAAGCCCGCCAACAATGAGGCCAACCGCTGCCTCGCGTAAAACAACCGCGACATCACCGTTCCTATCGAACAATTCATACGTTTCGCGATCTCTTTGTATTCAAGTTGCTGGAACTCATGCATCACAATCGCAGTGCGATGCGCTTCCGACAACTGTTCCAAAGCCCGGTCGATCTTGGCCCGCAGCTCCTGCCGCTCCAACCCCTCGGTCGGATTGGTCTCGACCACGTCCATCTGGCGCTCGACCCCGCCCAGATCGTCGTCCAACTGCTCGATCGACTCCGCCCGCTGCCGCTTCTTCTTCCGGATCAGGTCCAAGCAGAGGTTGATCGTGATGCGCGTCATCCAGGTGGCGAAACTCGCCTGCCCGTGAAACTGGTTCAGCCGTTGCCAGCCCTTCACCCAGGCTTCCTGCGACATGTCGAGGGCTTCCTCTTCATTCCGCATCATGCTGAACGCCCGCGCGTAGATCTTGTCGCGATGCCGCGCCACAAGCTCCTCATACGCCTGCATGTCCTGATCCTTGGACCTCGCAACCAGCTCGGTATCCTCAAGCTGGGTATAGTCAATCGATTCGGACATGGCTGAGACGGGACGTTCTTGACTCGTATTCAGTCAATTTCGCTCAAAGTTTCCCTTTCGTGCTCGGAATCTGCCCTTCAATCCGGGGATCCCGCTGGCAGGCAAAGTCCGTGGCGCGCGCAAATGCCTTGAAAAGGGCCTCCACCACGTGGTGCGGCTCCTCCCCGTAGAGCAACTCCAGATGCAGATTGCAGCGGGCCGCATTCGTGAATCCCTGAAAGAATTCCCGGGCCAGACCGAAGCGAAACGCCGAGGACATGTCCTGGTTCTTCTCCTCGTCGCTGATCTTCTTGTGGCTCAACTTGTCCAGCTTGCGCCAAACCAGATACGGCCGGCCGCTGAAATCAATCACGCAACGAGCCAAAGTCTCGTCCATCGGCAAATAGGCCTCCCCGGTGAAAGGATTCCTGGGATCGAACCCCGTGCCGTAGCGACGCAGCCCCTTCTTGTCGCCCAAGGCCTCCACGAACGCATCGCCCAACGCAATCCCACAATCCTCCACCGTATGGTGGGCGTCCACGTCCAGATCGCCCTTGCAGGTGAGATTCAAGTCCACAACCGCATGTATTGCAAACAACGTCAGCATGTGGTCGAAAAAGGCGATCCCCGTCTTGATCCGCGACTTGCCGGAGCCATCAACGTTCAGCCGCAACGAGATGCGCGTTTCCTTCGTATCGCGCTTGATTTGTGCCTTTCGGGCCATGAGCCGGCGATTTAACACATCTTGATCGACAAATGGAAGGAATCGTTGCCCTGCGACCGCACGAATTTCGCCGCGCTATTGAACCGATTACCTGCGCTAATAGCGCGGCGTCTGCGGATCGACCTCAATGCTCCAGCGATCAATGCCGCCACTGAGATTGTGGAGGTTCTCGAAGCCCATCTGCCGCAAGTAGCCAATCGCGTGCGCGCTGCGGATGCCGTGATGGCAGTAAACGACCGTCTCGCGATCCCGCAGTTCTTCCAACTCACTCACCCTCGCCGGGATCTCCCCCAGCGGAATCAGAAGTGAATTCGGCAGGGCCGCGAACTCATGCTCGTGAGGTTCACGAACGTCCAGCAGCGCCAGATCATCACCGGCGGCAAGGCGTGCGGAAAGTTCGACGGGTGTCATTGCTGTGGAGTATGGGCGTGTAAGGGTATTGGGGGATGGGAGTTGAGCGTTTGACGTTGCCTTCCCAAAAGCTTCAGCCCCTGAAAGGTCCAACACCCTCACACCCCTATCCGCCCATACCCCGCCGCTCTCATCTCTCCAAATCCGCCAGATACCGTTCGGCGTCGATCCCAGCCTGACAGCCCATGCCCGCGGCGGTAATCGCCTGGCGATAGACGTGATCCGAGCAATCGCCGGCCACGAACACACCAGGGACGGTGGTCTTCGATCCCTCCGTCCGATTGATGTAGCCCTCGTCGTTCATGTCCAACTGCCCCTTGAAGATCTGCGTGTGAGGCACGTGCCCGATGGCGATGAATACCCCCGTGCAGTCCAGCGCGCTCTCCTCGCCGGTCTTGACGTTCTTCAGCTTCACGCCGGTCACATCGTTCTTCTCCACGTCCGTAATCTCGGTCACCACGGAATCCCAGACCGGCTTGATCTTGGGATTCGAGAGCGCGCGTTCCGCCATGATCTTCGAGGCGCGCAGTTCGTCGCGTCGGTGAATCAGGTAGACCACCGATCCAAAACGGGTCAGGTAGTTGGCCTCTTCGCAGGCTGAGTCGCCGCCGCCAACGACCACCAGCGGCTTGTCGCGATAGCGAGGAAAGGCGCCGTCGCAGGTGGCGCAGTAGGTGACACCGTGATTCTCGAGCTTGTCCTCGCTTTCCAGGCCCAGGCGACGATGCCCCGCCCCGGTCGCGATGATCAGGGTCTCGGTCTCGATCGTCTCGCCGCCGGCCTTGATCTTGATCGGACGGCCCGAAAGATCCGCCTCCTCGACCGTCACGCCGAGTTGAACGCGCGTCCCGAAACGCTCGGCCTGCTTCTGCATGTTCATCATCAATTCAAAGCCGTCGATGCCCTCGGGGAAACCGGGGTAATTCTCCACGGTGGTCGTGGTCGTAAGCAGGCCGCCCGGCATCTGTCCGGTCAGCAACAGCGGGTTGAGATTGGCGCGGGCGGTGTAAACGGCGGCCGTGTAGCCGGCGCAACCGCTTCCGATGATGACTACTTTTTCCATAAGGCGCGAAACGCTAATGGCGGCCGGGGCGGATGGCAAGTTTGGGGTGATTTGTGGGAGAGTTTTGAAGCAACCGGCAATCTCGCGCGAACCGCCCCGGTTCAGTCCTCAAGCATCGCTGCGCGGTCGGATCCGTCTCCATTCCATTTCGCCGCGACAGGTCGGGGTGGGTCCGCACGACCTTCCAAGCCGCCCAACTCTCCCGACCAAAGCTCCCGATACCGCGCGCCCCGCCCGGACAATTCACTTTGATAGAGCGCACACCGGACCTCGCTTTGCCGAACCTCGGGCTCCGCCATTCCTTCGAAGGCCGCCATCACCGATTCCACCTCGCCTTGTTGCTTCTTGCGAACGCGCATGCGCCCCAAGGTCAGATGGGCCTTGAACGACCGGTCTTCCGTCGGCAGACCTGCCACGCTACCGGACAAGTTCCCCGCAATCTGCCGCATCCAGTCCCCGCCCTGCACACCAAGCCAGATTGCGACTCGATCGCGATTCCAGAACATCCCGTTGCCCTGCAGCGCAATCGGTTCCGGCAACGCCCCGACGACACCCCTTCGGACAAACTCGATGACCTCATCGAGTGAATCGTCAGCAATCTCACCGAAGAAACGAAGCGTCACGTGGAGATTGTCGGGGCGCACCCACCGACAGTTGGGAAAGCGCCGGGACAGTTCGCGGATCAGGCCCGTCACGCATTCCCGCAGCTCCCCCTCAATCGGAATCGCCGCAAAGACTCTCATCGGGAACGATCAACACAATTGCGCAGCCGGAATGCAAATCGATTCAACCGAATGGCGTCGTCGGGGCGCGGAATTCATTACGCAACAACCACCAAACGCCCCTGTTGTTGTAAAAAGTCAAAGCCCCCCGAAATCCCGCGGTGTAGCGGTATAAATTACGCGCCC
>JAYPGD010000197.1:3017-10542 GCA_038126655.1 Verrucomicrobiales bacterium | reverse complement strand
CGTTAGAGGGGTGAGATTTTGGGCCGCCGCCGCCATAATTGCGCGCGCCGCCCGTGCGCCGCCGGTGTAGGTCAGGTGGTCCCACGGCAGGCCGGCGAAATGCTCGGAAAGGCTGACGCCGCCATTCACGACGGCAAGTTCGGCGGCGTCAAAGTCTGCGGCGATGATTTTTTCAAGCAGTGCTCCGGTTGCGGGCGCCAGTTCCGAGGCCTTGACGATAGCGCGATTGCCCGCGGCGAGAATGTCGTTGTCGGGGTGGGCGACGACGGGGTGGAATTGAACCATCCCGAGTTCCTCAACGTCGGCGTGGCGGATCTGCATTACAATTTCACCCTGGATGCGCCCGGTGGATTTCCGGCGATCGACAATCAGGCGCATGGCACGGCGGTGGCGGGACTGATCGTCGCGGAGGGCGGCAACGGGACCGGCGTCACGGGCGTGGCGCCCGGCGCGCGTTTCGCCAGTTTTCCGATATTCACCTCCGGCGACGCCATCGCCTCGGGCGTGCAGTTGGCCAAGGCGTTCGGTTACGAATCTAATCGGGTCGACATCCAGAACCACAGCTGGGGCAACGCGTCGGTGGACGTTCTGGAGCCGAGCCTGCTGGAGCAGATGTCGATCTCGAATGCGGCGACGCTTGGTCGCGGCGGGTTGGGGGTGGTGTTTGTGCGTTCGGGCGGCAACAACCGCGAGAGCAACGGCAACACCAACGACGACGGCTATCCCAACACTCCGTACAACATCGCGGTTGCGGCGATCCGCGAGGACGGACGGGCCGCGTCCTACAGCAATCCCGGGGCCTGTCTGCTGGTCGGCGCGCCCAGCGGCGACAGCGATTCGCGCAAGCTGACCACGACCGACCGCGGCGGCAACATCGGATTCAATCGGACGAGCCTGGCGGGCGACCTTTCCGATTACGCATTTGGCTCGACGGGGTTCAGCGGGACCTCCGGCGCCGCGCCGCAGATTTCCGGCGTGGCGGCGTTGCTGTTGTCGGCCAATCCGAATCTGGCGGTGCGCGATGTGCAGCAGGTCCTGCTGCACGCGGCGCGCCAGACCGATGACGGCGATCCCGACCGGGAGGTCAACGCGGCGGGGTTCGACTTCAGTCACAATTCGGGCTTCGGCGTTCCGGACGCCGGACATGCCGTGCGCCTGGCGATGAACTGGCCCAATCGCCCGGCCTTCACGGAGGTCGTTCTGAGCGCGACGCCGAACGCCGCCATTCCCGACGACGCCCTGCGCGTGGCCCTGCCGGGCGGCCCCGCCTACGTGGCGTCAATACCCTCCACGCCGGGGGTCGGTCCGGTGGCGGATGATCCGACGGCGACCGTGCCGCTGGTCGATGTGGGGCAGGCCTTGGAGCCGATCCAACAGGACCTTTCCGGCAAGGCGGCCCTGATCCAACGGGGTGAAAACTTCTTCTTGGAGAAGATTGATTTTGCGGCGCAGGCGGGCGCCAAGTTTGCGGTGATCTACAACAACCGCGACGCCACCGAGCGCATCACCATGGCGGCGACGGATTACAACCCGATCCCCGCGGTGTTCATCTCCCAGATCAACGGCGAGGCTCTGACGAATCACGTGGCGACGAACGGGACGACGCTCGCCCGGTTGGAATTCCAGAAGGCCGAGGTTCAGTTCGCGGTCACGGAGAGTCTCCTGCTGGAGCATGTCGGCGTGCGCGTCACCGCCTCGCATTCCCGTCGCGGCGACCTCCGGATCACCCTGCGTTCGCCGCACGGCGGGCGCAGCGTCCTGCAGCGCGTGAACTTCGACAACTCACCAGGGCCCGACAACTGGACCTACTATACGACCAAACACTTCTATGAAGGTTCGGCCGGCCTGTGGCGGGTCGAGGTCGGCGATGCGAATGAGGGCAACTCCGGTTCAGTGACCTCGGTCGACCTGATCCTGCGCGGGGTCGAGATCCTCGACACCGATGGCGACGGGTTGGACGATGACTGGGAGCGCGGCTTTTTCGCCCATCTTGCCAATGGTCCGACCGGCGATCCGGACAACGACGGCTACAGCAACGCCCGCGAGCAGATCATGGGGACGGACCCGACAGCGTCGAACCTGGATCTGCGTCTGGAGGTGTCGCCGATCCGCGGCGACGCTTGGCGCGTGAGTTGGCCCGGTTCCGGGAATCTCACCTACGAGTTCCTGAAGTCGTCGGACCTGGGATCGGAGTGGACGACGAATGCCCTAGCCGGAAGTTTTCCCGAGATGGAACAGGTCGTCGACGCCTCGGCGTTGGGGCGGGAGTTCTACCAGGTGCGGCAGGCGGCCCCGTAGTGGAGGCGCGGTCGCGGCATGAACCGGTTTCATCCGGGGGGCGGTGAAGCGGAGTGTGATGCCCCGGACGAATGATCAAGGTCCGCTATTCCCCGGCACGATGACCTTGAGGCGGCGGTCGCCGATCGCGAAAGTGGCGGGCAGTGAGCCGCAGGGTTCGCCATCGAGTTCCAGCGGCGCAGCGGGATCGCTGGACAGCCGTATTTCCGCGGTCTGGAAATACTCCGCTCCGGCGAGATTTGTCCAATTCCTTGAAAACCACGCCCAACCCGCCTTCATTGCCGCCCCCCAGTCGATCTTGGGAAAGACACAGACATCCAGCAGTCTGTCCCGGGGATCCGCGCGATGAAAGATGGGATAGGTTCCGCCGTAGTAACGGCCGTTGCCGATGAGAATGAGTTCCCCCGTTGCGGCATGTTCGTCGCAGTCCACCGAGATGCGGAACTGCTTTGCCGTCAGCGCCTTGACGCCGGCGTGGAGATACGCCAGCGGCCCGACCTTTTTCTTCAGGCTGTAATCGACGAGTTCCACGGCGCGCGCATCCAGGCCGGAGCCCGCCAGTTGCGCGAAATGGCGCCGGATCTTCCCGCCGTTCGCGCGCTGCGTCATGCAGGGCAGGTCGATCTCGGTGTCAGATCCGTTCAGGACCGTGTTCCAGGCCTTCTTGAGGTCGATGGGGATCCCGAATTCGCGGGCGAAGACATTGATCGTTCCGAGGGGGAGGACTCCCAACTTGACGCGCTCCAATCCGCCGGGTTCGTCGGCGATGCCGTTGACGACCTCGTTCAAGGTGCCGTCGCCGCCGGCCGCCACGATGACGTCGTATTCCTCCCGCACGGCTTCGCTTGCGAGTTGGCGCGCCGCGCCGGCGGCCCAGGTCTGCTTCAATGTGCAGTCGGCGCTGATGACGTCGAGATGACGCTGCAGCCGCCGGGCCTTGTCGCCCTTGGCCGTCGGATTGAAAATGAGGCAGACGCGCACGCGCGAATATGTGCGGGCCGGGGCAATGTTGTGTCGAGGGAATTTCGGCCGGCTTCCCCAGTTTCAGCAATCGCCTCCGCCGGGGACAGGCCGGAACTTTCCGTTTGAAGTTCGACATCCGGCGTTGAAGGTTTGAGGTTTGGTCGACCGATGCAAACCCGTTGAACTGCAGTCCATGTCCGACATCGAGCCCACCATACCGGCCCGCACCCGAGAGGAGGCGATGGATTTCGGTCTGACGCTGGCGAGCCACGCGATTGCGCACGAGATCGAGCATGATGCGGAGACGGACCTGTGGTTGATCCGGGTGGACGAGGCGGACTATCCGAAGGCGGCGCTGCAGGTGAAGCTGTTCGTGGAGGAGAATCGGGGCGTCCGTCCGCCGCCGCCGCCGATCGATGTGACCCATGTCTTTCACCGGGGCGCGACGGCTTGGATCCTGGCCCTGATCTGGCTGCACGGATTTGTCTCCGGGCCGGGATTCAGGCTGAAGGAGATCGGCCGGATGGACAGCGCCGCCTTCGAGGCCGGCGAGTGGTGGCGTCTGTTCACTGCGGTGACGCTGCATTCCGATTGGCCGCACCTGATTTCAAACGCCACGACCGGCATTGTGCTGTTCGGCCTGGCGATGGCGCGTTATGGGGCCGGGCTGGGTTTATTGGCGGCCTATGCCTGCGGCGTGCTGGGAAACATGGCCGGCGTCTGGCTCTACGCGGAGCCTTACCGCGCGCTCGGCGCTTCGGGCATGGTGTTGGGCGCCTTGGGGCTGTTGGCTCTGGAGGCGATTCATCATTGGCTGCGCGGCCCGAAGCCGGTGATCCGCATCCTGGCGGCCTTGGCCGGATCTGGCATCCTGTTCCTGTTCTTCGGCGCCAGTCCCGAGGCGGACATGGCCGCGCACCTGGGCGGGTTTGTGTCGGGGGTTGCGTTGGGCGGCCTGCTGGCTTGGAGAGCCTCCAAGGAACGGACTGGCGATGTCCTGAACACCGTCTGCCTGATTGTGTTCATGGCCGCCGTCTATGCGCCCTGGTGGCTGGCGATGGATCTGGCGGTGAGAAGGTGAGGGCGTGTAGTGGTGGAGTGGCGGCCGCCGGCCGGTCGGGCGCCGATAAATGTCCTGCCCGCCTGTACCCGTCATCCATGGGTCGGCTTTGCCATCCGTGGAGTCGAATCAGTGGTTTGTCGGCGTCGAGGGGCGGCTACCAATCTGGGTTGGCGCTCTTGAGCTCAACCGCGAGATCCGGGAGATACATCGGCGAAGACCCAAGCATGACCGCATCCGCGCCGGCGGTGAAGAAATCCGCGGCGTCCTGTGGCTGCGAAACGCCGCCGACCGCGGCGATGGTCAGGTCGAGTCTTTCCTCGCGGATGACTGACGCCGCAATGGAGACGTTGTCGACCGAAGGTTGGTGAATGGCTCTCCCAAGCACGCCTGCGGTCTTGTATTGTTCCCCGAAGACCGCGCTGCCGTCCCGCCGCAGCACGGGTCGACTGATGCCGTTCACCAGCGTCAATCCGCTGACGACGCCGTTCATGGACTGCAGGAATTCGCGCAGTTGTTTGACTTTCGGGAAGTGTCCGACCTTCAGCAGCAGCGGTTTGTCGCCAACCGCCCGGCGCGTCTCTTCCGCGATGAAGCGGCTCAGTCCGGCGTCCTGGTAGATGGTGCCTTCGGGCGTGCAGACATTCGGGCAGGAGAAATTGGCTTCGACAACATCGGCTCCCGATTCCGCGGCCCAGCGGGCGCAGTTGGCGAAGTCTTGAGCGACTTCGTTCCGGCCCCAACCCTCCTGGGGCGTGGCGACGACGGAGACAATCAGAAGCTGGCCGGCCGCGAGTCCGGCCTTGGCCCGCGCGATGTCCTCGCGCCAGACTTCGGGCGCCATGGACGGCATGCCGAAACAGACGGCCGAACTGACCTTGGTTGGATCGGAGGGAATATCATTCGTCTCGTAGACCGGGCCGTCCGACATGCCGTCGTCGTCGACAAACGCCCAGTTGGGGGGCGGGTAGCAGGGGCGATGGGCTGATCGCACGGTCTTGTAGGTCAGGATGTCGAAGCCGCGTTGGGCGTAGCCCAGGATCCAGTCGCTGTTCAGCAGCAGGCCGGCTGCAATGCCGATCCGGCTTCGAACCGGAAGTCCGAGGAACTCCTTGGTCGGCGTTTCGGGAACGTCGGGCGGTTCGGCCTGGAAACGCGGACCGGCGTCGTAGTTCTCCTGATAACTCGCTCGAATGTCGTAGGTCTGCTGCATGGGGGGAGGCGGGGGTTGTGGTTACCCGGCGTCGCGGTCGAATCCATAAGACCGCTCCACCCTGGCAATGCGGAGTTCGTAGCGATCGTACCACTTTTCGCGGCCGGCCCTTTGCGCGGCCTGGTGTTCCTCGTTCTGCTTCCATGCAGTGATGGCTTCCAGGCTTTCCCAATAGGACACCGTGATTCCGACGCCGTCTTCGCCGCGCGTGGATTCGATTCCGAGGAATCCCGGTTGCTCGCCCGCCAGTTCCACCATGCGCGCCGCGGTCCCGGCGTAGTCGTCGCCCGCCTCTTCCGCGCTACGGCTGGTGAAGATGACCGCGTAGTAGGGAGGTTCTGGTGTGTCGGCGAAACTCATTTCAGCGCGTCTTCGAAAAGTTTGTAGGCGATCTCGCGCATCTCGACCGGGAAGTCGTGGGGGCAGTCCGGATGCTCCACGCGCAGGCGGTCCTTGTGACCGTGGAGTTCGTAGATCGTCCCCGCCGCAGCCGCGATCTTGTCGACGCTTTGCCACTTGAAATTGCTGTCCTGCAGGGGCGCGCTGATGAAGACATGTCGGGGGGCGAGCGCGGCGATCATTTCGTGGAAGTCAAAGGGGATCTCCTGCAGGCGGCCGCGATACTCGGCGAGCTTGGGCATGTAGCGCAGTTGGCACCAGCCCTGTTCCGGAAACCAGCGTTTCTGATTGCCCCCGTAGTAGTCGGGGTAGGCGTCCAGGCCGCAACTGCTGACCACCGCCCTGATGCGTTCGTCGAACACGGCGGTGTATACGGAATTGTGTCCGCCGAGCGAATGGCCGATCGCGCCGATGGCCCCCTTTTTCACGAAGGGCAGCGATTCCAGCAGATCGACGCCGCGGAGGTTGTCCCAGATGGCCTTCATCGTGCCGCTCTTGTGTCCCAGGCCGAGGACATCAGGCTGATACCTGGCAAGCAGGGGGTAGGAGGGGGCGAGCGTGACGAATCCGCGTTCGGCGAGTTCCTGCGCGTATTGGCGATTCGGCCGGCCGCCCAGGCCCACCACGACCTTGTGGCCGATCTTGTTGTCGGTCGGGTGAAGGCACAGAATGCCCGGAGCCTTCGCGCCTTCGACCTGCAGCAGTTTCTTGGGAATCAACAAATAGGCGGGTGTGCGGGAATCGGGCTCCGACGCGTAGGTGATCAGGCGGCGAACGTAGCTGCCGCAATCGGTCTCCTCCTCGATCGTCACATCCAGGTCGCCGCGTTTTTCCCTGCCGGGCAACGGCCCCATGACGGCCTGCATGGCTTCCAGGGTGTTGGCCCGGCGATGTCGCCAGTCGGCTGGGGACTTGACCGGTCGGATGGCGCCCGACGCGTCGCGATATACCAGCAGGTTCTCGCGGGGGAGTCGCGGATCGCGTCTTGCCGGCCATTCATCCGCGGGCAGCGGCGCGCTGCACAGGGCGATGGCAATGACGGCCAGGACTTTCGAAAGTTGGGGCTTTCGCGAATTCATGCCCTCAATCAAACGACATTCGCCGGAGTCGCGCCAGCAATTCCACCGTCAGATCTGGAGGCAAGCCGCCGACCGGGCTTTTGCGCGCGCCATTTTTCCCCTTGTTACCGCTTGACCTTGTTTTGAAACTATCCAATAACAATGGCATTTAAATGCCCAGATTGCCGAATAAAATCAAGACGGTGACGATCACGGTGTCGACGACTCCGATGGTGCATGGGCACTTGGAGGCGTTGGTCGACACTGGTTTGTATGGGAAGAATGCGGCGGAAGCTGCGGAGCGCCTGATCGCGCAGGGCATTCAGGATCTTTTGGCGGCCGGGACCTTGATCCGGCTTCCCAAGGCTGGGGACGATTGATTGCGGCTTCGGGGGATCGAAGTCGGACGCGTCGGCGAAGTGTCGGACGCGGGGCGTGAGTTCAGTTCAAATTGCAGATGGATTTTGGCGGAGACATTCTGGCGATCGCGGACCTTTCCTACGTGTGGGAGAAGGCGACGATCGAGGGCAAGGG
>JAYPGD010000197.1:0-2917 GCA_038126655.1 Verrucomicrobiales bacterium | reverse complement strand
TGGCGATCGCGGACCTTTCCTACGTGTGGGAGAAGGCGACGATCGAGGGCAAGGGCATCATTCTGTTGCTCGGCGTGCTGTCGGCGTTTGCCTGGTCGGTGATGGCGGCCAAAGTGTTGCAGATTCGCCGCGCGAAGCGGTTGAACGAGTATTTCATGATCGAGTTCAAGGCGCAGCCGGAGGTGCTGGGTATTTTTGACCGGCGGATCCTGGTGGAGGGGTGTCCGTTGTTCACGATCTATCGCGAGGGCTCCACGGAACTGGATCAGCGGATGCGCGGGGGCGGGCGGCGCACGCGGAGCGACAGTGTTTCCCTGAAGCAGATGGAGCACGTGAAAGGCGCGTTGGAGCGGACGGTCGCCGATGAGGCCTTGAAACTTGAGTCCGGCCTGATCCTGCTGGGCATTGCGGTGAGCGGCGCGCCGTTCCTGGGATTGCTGGGCACGGTCTGGGGCGTGATGAGCGTGTTCAGTCAGGTCGCCCAGGCGGGGCAGGCGGATTTGGCGACGATGGCTCCCGGGCTTTCGGCCGCCATGATGACCACCGTGGCCGGCCTGCTGGTCGCGATTCCCTCCATGTTCGGCTACAACTGGCTGGTGCACAACCTGCGCGTCGCCGCGGTCGAACTCGACAATTTCGCGCAGTTGCTGGTCGCCAAGATGGAGACGGAATTCTTCAAGGAGGATGACGAGAGCGGGCGCGCGTCCAGTCTGCGGGTGTCCCGGAACGCGCCGGTGGAAGATGAGGACGGGGCCGAGGACGAACCGGAGGAAGAGGACGAGCGCGGGCAGGGCGACCTCCTGTGATCGAAGCGACCCGGAGCCATGCGTCGATTCTCCCAGCGAAATCAACTGGTGACGTTGAATGACATCAACATCACTCCGCTGCTGGACCTCGCCTTCGTGCTGCTCATCATCTTTGTGATCGCGACCCCGATGCTCGAGCACGGCATCAAGGTGGATCTGCCCGGGGGCGGCCAGCCCGAGACCCAGCCCCTCCAACGCGAGGACATCAAACTGGTGGAAGTCGATTCCGACGGAGCATATTTCTTCGAAGGCCGTCCAACCGGGCTGGATGAAATCGAACAAAAACTGGTCGCGGAATCCATCGCGAACACCAACATGCTCGTCTATATTCGGGGCGACGGCGACGGCGCCTACAAGCACGTGGCCGCTGTGCTTCATCGTTGCGAACGCAACCAGATCACCCGAATCTCACTGCGCACCAACCCGAACGAATAACCCGCCATGGACCCCACGCAGAAAAAGTGCCTGATTGGCTCCGTGGCGTCGCATGCGCTGCTGGTGGCCGTCATCGCCTTTGCGCCGGCGTTCATCAGGAAGGAGATCGAACAACCCACCGAGCCGTTGGACTTTATCCCCAGCAGGGTGGTGGATGTATTGTTGGAGAAGCCCGGCGCGCCGTCGGCCAAGGTCGTTGAGGCGAAGGTGACGCCGCCCAGGCCCGCGCCCGCGCCGCCAAAGCCCCAACCTCGGCCCACGCCCAAGCCGGAGCCGGTCAAGAAACCGGAGCCCAAGCCCGAACCGCCCAAGCAGGTCAAGAAACCGGACCCGCCCAAGAAGAAGCCGGAGCCGAAGAAAGTGGAGCCGAAGAAGGTCACGCCCAAACCGACGCCCAAGAAGCCGGATCCGCCGAAGAAGAAAGTGGTGAAGAAGGTCACGCCCAAGCCGCCGCCGAAGAAAACGCCGCCCAAGATCAAGGTCAACATCAACGCGGTGACCACCAAGTCCTCCAGCGTCAGCAAGGCCGAGCAACAACGCCGCGAACGCGAGCGGCAACAGGCGGAGGCCAAGCGCAAGGCCGAAGCCGCCGCCAAACTGGCCATGCTCAAGGACAACGAAAAGGCCTGGCAGAAGACCCGGATGGACCAACAGAAGCTGGCCAAGGCCACCAGCGATTCCGTCTCGCGGATCCGGACGGGCCTGCAGCCCTCGATGACCATCGACACGTCCAAGGGCAGCGGCGCGGCTTATGCGACCTACGCCCAGTATGTCCGGACCATCTATGACGCGGCCCTCCGCAAACAGGGGGCGCAGGAAGGCCGTCCGGGGGAGGTCATCAAGGTGCGCATCACCATCGCCCGATCCGGACGGGTCACGGAAGAGCGGATCATTTCGGGCTCGCGGACGAGTTCCTACGGACGCGCGGTTCAACAGGCCTTGAATTGGGTCGATCAGATCAGGCCCTTCGGCCCCGGGACCACGGATTCCTCCCGCACCTACATCATCAACTTCCGACTGTAACACGCAGAATCACATTATGAGAAATCAGACAATCCGACCGGCGGTCACCCTCTGCCTCCTGCTTTCATTGGGCCTCTCGGGCGCTTTCGCCCAAAAGGCGCCTCTCGAAATCGATATCGACGCCATCCGCAAGAAGATGAAGGACGGCATCACGCCCGTCGCGTTGCAGGGGTTCACCGGCGAGTCGTTGTCTGTCCTGCGCTTCGATCTCGAGGCCCTGGGTTGTGAGATTGTCGACGAGGGCGGCGCCGCTTATCTGATTTCCGGCAAGAACAGCGACACCCTGGAGGGACGCGTGTTCGACCGCCTGAACAAGAACAATCAGATCCTCGCCAAGCGCTACAAGGGCGGCAGCGCCCGGGTGCAGGCGCACACCTTCTCGGATGCGATCGTCGACAAGATCATCGGCCCCGGCATGGGCATCGCCCGCACGAAGATCGTTTTCAAGGTCGACACCGGCCGCGCCAAGGAGCTCTACATCACCGACTACGACGGGCACAATCCGGTCCGCGTCACCTCGGACAACACCATCGTCGCGGCGCCGACCTGGGCGCCGGGCAAGCTCGCGCTGTATTACACCTCCTATATGCGGCAGAATCCGGACATCTACTTCCACGACCTCAGCACCGGCCGGCGGCAGTCGATCGCCCGTT
>JAYPGD010000196.1:0-10550 GCA_038126655.1 Verrucomicrobiales bacterium | reverse complement strand
TGGAGTCGCCGGTGTGCACGCCCATCGGATCGAAGTTCTCGATGGAGCAGATGACCACGCAGTTGTCGGCCTTGTCCCGCATGACCTCCATCTCGTATTCCTTCCAACCTAGGAGCGACTCCTCGATCAGGATCTCGTCCACGGGCGAAAGGTCGATGCCGCGTTTGCAGATCTGCTCAAATTCGTCGCGGTTGTAGGCGATGCCGCCGCCGGTGCCGCCGAGGGTGAAGGCGGGGCGGATGATCAGGGGGTAGCGTCCGATCTTGTCGGCGATCTCCCAGGACTCGGCCATGGAATGCGCCGTGCCGCTGATCGGGACATCGAGCCCGATCTTCAACATGAGGTCCTTGAAGATCTGGCGGTCCTCGCCGCGTTCGATGGCGTCGGGCTTGGCCCCGATCAATTCGATGTTGTGTCGTTCCAAGGCGCCGTTCTTGTGCAGCGACATGGCGGTGTTCAGCGCGGTCTGCCCGCCGAGGGTGGGCAGGAGCACGAGCTTGCCCTCGGCGCCGATGCGCTTCATCTCCTCGAGTTCGCGCGCGATGATCTTCTCCACGCACTCCGGGGTGATCGGCTCGATGTAGGTGCGATCCGCGAATTCGGGATCGGTCATGATCGTGGCCGGGTTGGAATTCACGAGGATGACGCGGAAGCCCTCCTCCTTCAACGCCTTGCAGGCCTGCGTGCCGGAATAGTCGAATTCACAGGCCTGGCCGATGATGATCGGCCCGGCCCCGATGATCAGGACGGAATGAATGTCGTCGCGTTTGGGCATGGGCTGGATTGGAAATCTGCGGCCGGACATGAGAAGGGAGAACGACCGAAAATGCAACGTTCAATCCGCAGGATTGTCAGTTGCGGGCGCGCGCGTCAGTTGTCCCCGCGCAGCGCGGTCTTTCGCTTGCGGTCCGTTTCCTCCAGCCGCTCCCGGATGATCGGATGCTCGCGCATGGTCTCCTCAAGGTCTTCGCGGCGAAGTTCGTAGAGCGCGCAGGGGGTGACGGCCCGCACGGAGGCCACGCGCGGTTCGGGATGCAGCAGCGCCATCTCGCCGAAGAAGTCGCCGGCCATCAAGGAGGCGAGATCGCGCACGGCGCCGTCGTCTTCCCGGGAGACGCGGACCACGCCGCGGGCCACGATGAACAACGACTCACCCTCCTCATCCTGCCGGATGATTGTGTCGCCGGTGTTGACCGTGCGGGAGCGGAGATTCTTGGAGATGTTGACGAAGGCCTCGGGGGGGATGTCCTGAAAGAAGGGGGCCTGCCGCAGCAGTTCCTCGGGTTCGATCTTGAGGCGTTCCACTGAGTGGCCGCGCAGGGAGCGCAGTTGCCGGTCGATGTCGGACTGGATCTCCTCCGCCAGTCCCTTGGGCAGCGCTCCCTGTTTGGCGTGCTCCGCGCTGGTCTCCAGTTCGGCGATCAACCGCAACCGGCTGCCGAGGCGTTCCTGCATCGAGCCGACGAACTCGGGAAACTGCTCGGCCATCAGGTCGAGGTGCTTGCGAGCCGTCTCCTGCCAGTGGAGATACTGTTTGCGCACCTCCTCGACCACGTCGTCCGGGATCGCCTCCATCCGCGCCAGTTCGTGGATGTGCTCCAACACGCGGCTGCTGCCCTGGAAGTGTCCCCAGGCCTCCTCGTAGTTGATCGCGACGCGGTCGAGCCGGAGCCCCTCCGCGACCGGCGCCATGCCGGGCGAGGCGCTCAGCAATCGGACCAGGGCCTGTTCGACCGGGTGTTTGCGCATCTTGCGCAGGCGGACGAGGGGCAGCATGCGGTGGTAGCGCATGGAATCGACCTCGGTTGCCAGGGCGAGCAGCAGTTCGCGGAAGGAGCGTTCGCTGAGGTGGCCCTTGTTGAAGAGGTCGATGTAGAGGGATTTTTCCTCGGTCATGCAGCGCAGGTAGAGGAGTTGCAGCTCCTGTTCGCGGTGCAGTTCCGTTCCGCGCAGCGTGTCGATGCGCCCCAGGGTCTGGCCGATGCGCTCGTTGCATTGGCGCAGGAGGCGCTCGCCGATCGCGCCCGAGAAGAGTCCGCCCTTCATCAACTCCTGGATGCGTTTGCGCGAGCGTTGCTCGGCCGCCAATTCGACCTCCAGCCGAGCCATCCGATCGGGCAGGGGCGGCTCCGCCAGGCCCAGTTTGCGCATCAGCAGCGAGATGGTCGTGCCTTGCGCCAACAGCGTGAACAAGGCGGCTCCCATGACGATCGGGAAGAACAGGTCGGAATACTCGAATTCCGGCAGGCTCATCACGATGGCCAGGGCGATCGCGCCGCGAAGGCCGCCCCAGAACATGACTGTCTGATAGGCCTTCGGCACACGTTCGGAGCGGGTTCCGCGACCGATCAGCGGCATCAGCCCGTAGACGACCACCGCACGCGACAACAGCATCGCGATGATCACCCAGACAAGCAGGCCCATGGAGTTCCAGAGTTCCGGGATCTCCACCCGCAGGCCGACCATCAGGAAGATCAGGGTGTTGGCGATGAAGGCGGCGTATTCCCAGAAGTGTTCGAGGTAATGCCGGACCGAAGGCGACACCTTCATCCGCCCCCAGCCGCCCAGGGCGAGGCCGGCGCCGATCGTCGCCATGATGCCGCTCACGTGCAACCAGGCCTCGGCCACCACGAACGACAGATAGGCCAGGACCGTGGTCAGGGTGATTTCAATGAAGGGATCGGATTCCACCCGTCCCAGCAGGTATCCGGTCAGATACCCCATGGCCAATCCGACCGTCAGACCGCCGGCGAACAGGACCACGAAGTCCACGGCCCCGTGCATGACCGTGTTCATCGACACCACCCCCGCCATGACCACGCCCAGCAGGATCTTCGACACCACGATCGAGGTCGCGTCGTTGAGCAGGCTTTCGCCCTCCACCAGCACGGTCAGCCGCAACGGCGCGCCGATCTGCTTGAACAGGGCGATCACCGCGACCGGGTCCGTGGCGCTCAGGATCGCGCCCAGCAACAGGGCCGCCGGAAAGGGGATCGTCGTGGCGAACGAAACCACCGCCCCGATCAACAGGGTCGACAACAGCAGCCCCGGCACGGCCAGCATCAGCACGGGCGCCAGGTTGCGGCGAAGTTGCCGGGCGTCGAGGTTGAAGGCGGATTCGAAGACCAGGGTCGGGAGGAAGACGAAGAAGATCAGGTCCGGCGAGATGACGAATTCGCGCAAGGGCTCCAGGCTGTGGGGGAACTGCCGCGCCGCCTCGGCCAACCCCATTCCGGACAGGACCAGAACCACGGTGTAAGGAAACCGCACGCGCTTGGTCGCCCAAAGAATTCCGGCCCCCACCAGTAGCATGCCGGCAATGCCCAAGACGACGTTCTCGACATGTGAGACTTCGTGCATGATCCACTTCCCAAGCTGACGCCCATAGCATGATTTACCCGGCGGCGATACACCTTTCGTTTCTTGCGCAAGGTCGGCTGTATGTGGCGCGGGCGGAAGCCAATTTTCGAGGGGCGGAACCTCGGGGGCGGGAGATTCAACGAACCTTCGCCTGCAGTCGCTTCAACGCCGATGCCGCGGGGGCGACCTGTCCCTCGAACAGCATCGCGGCAATGCCGTCCAGCGTCCCGGTCCTGGAATCCTCATCGGCCAGACGTTTGCGCAGGCGATACAGTTCGACCGGCAGACGCAGCGCTGCCGCCTCAAATCGACGGCCGTTGGTCGCGGCCGGCCGGAGCCGGCGTTGCACATCTTCCAGAAAACGGAATTCGTTTCGTAGGGTCGGTTCGATCACGGTTCCCTCGCCGTAGTCGTTCCAGGTCGCGATCTGGACGACCTTGGTTCCGCTCGCCGTGGCCCGGTCGAAGGTTTCCCGGAAAGTCGCGCCGTTGTTCTCGGCGATGTGGCCGTAGCTGTCATGGAGGCCCGCCTCCTCGTAGATATCCCGGAAGCCGGGGAAGGCCACGCCGACCACCGAATCCGCGACCGAGCCGCCGCTGTAGAGCCGGTCGAGGGATGCCCGCCAATCCCGGGGCTTCACCTCCTTGCCCCCATGCACGGGCGGCCAGCCATATTTGCGATCCGTGCCGGCCTTCTTCATCAGGTGAGGCAGGACGTGAAGTCGCGGCTTCAGCGAAAGTCCGGAAAACAGTTCGCGCCATTGCGCGGGCTCCTCAAAATACTGCGGGCCGAAGACGAGGAGCAGCGGAGAGCCGTCCACTTTCAGATAGGCCTCATCGCGGAACCAGTTCTCGTTCAGCCAGCGCATGACCTCCTTTCCGTGAGCGAGCGAGTCCTCCTTCTTCATCGCGCCGCCCGCGACCATGTGCTTGATCGATTGATCCTCGTAGCAGATCGCAAACTTCAGTCCCGCGCGCTTGATGACCGAGATCAGTTTCTGCGTGTTGGCGTGCACCGGCGCGTAGTCGTTGAACTTCCGGATCCCATACCAATCCACGATCACGCCGTCGATGCCGGCCAGCTTCATCAACTGGACCTGGCATTCCAAGGCGTGCGGATCGCCGGAGTCATAGAGACCGATCAAGGGGCGGTCGTGTGAAGCCGCCTCGCGCCGGCCATCGGGAAGTTTCTTCTCCGGATCGAACTTGTTCATCGTCCAGTGCCAGCCCCAGTGGCCGCTGACTTCCTTGCTCGCATACCAGGGCATGTAGTGGGCCATGACCTGTGGGCGTTGTGAGGCATGTAATGTGGTGCTGGCGAGCAGGAAGGCGAGGAGCGCCGCGACGGCGCCGGGGCGGCGGCGTCTTTGTCCGCGTTCTGGTCGATCGGCTTGATTCATATGCGAAGCATCCGTTCCCGATGAGTCCGTCGTCAAATCGAATTGATTGCCGCCTGCCCTCGGGCCCGATAAGCTGCGCGCATGAGCATAGTCAGGAAGCTGTTGCATACCCGTTACCGCGTCGACGATCTCGAGCGCACGATCCAATTCTACAAGGAAGTCCTCGGACTGGAGGAGGTTGACCGTAAGAAATCTCCTCGCGGTTCGGAGCTCGTTTTTCTCAAGGCGCCCGAGAGCGAGGAACTGATCGAGATCTGCAGCTTTCCCGACAGCGGTTCGGTTCATTGCCAGGAGGATCTGACGCATCTCGCCTTCTCCGTCGACAGCCTGGAGGAATTCGGCAAACACATCGCCTCGCTGGGCATCGAATTCTCGGATGGTCCGCGGATGAAGGACGACGGCGGCGGATTTGCCTTCATCGACGCGCCCGAAGGCTACGAGATCGAACTGATCCAGAGGCCGACCGCCTGAACCGCAGGGACAATGTGATCCTGCGCGCCCGCCAGTTCACCTTCGAATTCCCCCGGCCGACGTTGGTCATGGGAATCGTGAACGTGACGCCGGATTCCTTTTCTGATGGCGGACACTTCCTGTCCGCCGACAACGCCGTCGATCACGCTTTGCGGTTGGCGGGGGAGGGCGCGGACATCCTGGACATCGGCGGCGAATCCACTCGTCCGGGCGCGGCGGCCGTTGAGGAAGCCGAGGAGATTCGCCGGGTTGTCCCCGTGATCGAGCGCTTGTGCGGGCGGACCGAGGTCCCCATCTCCATCGACACGCAGAAGCCGGGCGTCGCCCGGGCCGCCCTGGACGCCGGGGCGGCGTTCGTCAACGACATCGCCGCCAACCGGGAGGACGACGCCATGTGGCGGCTCGTGGCCCGGGAGAAAGCCGGTTACATCGCCATGCACATGCAGGGCTCGCCGCAATCGATGCAGGAGAATCCGGTTTATGCCGATGTGGTCAACGAGGTGGCCGCCTTCTTTGCCGATCGTCTGGAACGTCTTCAAGCCGCCGGCGTCGATCCGGATCAGGTCGTTTTTGACCCGGGAATCGGCTTTGGAAAGACCTTGGAACACAATTTGGCGTTGCTCGGGGGGCTGTCGGGGTTTACAAGTTTAACACGGCCGATTTTGCTTGGCGTATCGCGCAAATCCTTCATTGGCAGATTGCTGGGAATTGAGACGGCGGATCGACTGCCCGGTTCCCTCGCCTGCGCGTGCCATGCTGTCTCGGCGGGAACTCAGATTGTGCGTGTCCATGATGTGGCGGAGACCGTTCAGGCGGTTCGCCTCATGGAGGCCATCCACGAGCGGCGGCAATGACGACGGATTCGATTCTCAAGTTGATCGCGGATTTCTGGCAGGTCGGTTGGCGGCCGATGCTGGAGATTCTGGTCCTGTGGATCGGCATGTATCAGTTCTACCGCCTGCTGCGCGGCACCCGGGGCTGGGCGGTGGTGCTCGGTCTGACCGGTTTCTTCATCCTATTCCTTGGGCTGGTCTTCATGGCCAATGTGTTCGAACTCCAGGTCCTCAGCGCCGTGCTGCAGTATCTGCTCTTCCTCATGCCCTTTGTCGCGCTCGTGATCTTCCAGCCGGAGCTCCGCCGCATCCTCGCCGAGGTCGGCAACCAACCCCTGTTCAACACCGCCCGCCAGGAACGGGAGAATATCGAGGTCCTCGTCCGCGCCATGGAACGCCTCTCCAAGATGCGCATCGGCGCGCTCGTCGCCGTGGAACAGGCCATTCAACTGCGCGAGGCCGTCGAATCCGGCGTGGAGCTCGATTGCGACGCCTCGCCCGAAATGCTGGAGACCGTCTTCTTCCCCAACAACGCCATTCACGACGGCGGCGTGCTCATCAAGGGCGATCGCATCACCTACGCCGCCTGCATCTTCCCGCTGACCCAGCGACATGACCTTGACCGGACCGTCGGCACCCGGCACCGCGCTGCGATCGGCCTGAGCGAGGAGACCGACGCCGTGGTCATCATCGTCTCCGAGGAGACCGGCCAGATCTCCTACGCCTACAAGGGGCACCTGGAACGCGGCGTCACGTTGAATGAACTGCGTCAGTTCCTGAGCTCGATCTTTGTCACCCTCGACCAGCCGGGCAGCGTCGGCGAATGGTTCGCGCAGCGTCGGCGGCGCAAGGCCCTGCGGCGCGCCATGCGCAGGAGCCGGGAGGAGAAGAGGGAGCGGGATTCCGGAGGCGAAGCCGAGGACTCCGCGCCGGCCCGCGCCCCGGCGTCGCTGGAAACCTCACCCAGCGCCAAGGCCGGCGTCGCCAAGGTCGATACGCCCTGAATCATGGGACTGCGCAGCTTCATCCAACGGAACTTCTGGGCGAAGTTCCTCTCCTTCGTGCTCGCCTTCATGACTTGGTTGAGCATCCGGACGACGGGTTCCCGCTCCGCCGAGGCGGAGAGCGAAGGCAAGATCCCCGTGTCCGGCGCGCCGGACGTGGGATTGCCCAATCCGGGGGAGGCGCTGAACGCCAAGAAACCCTCGCCCGCCGGCGACACCGTCGTCAGCAGCGACCCCTTCTCCCGCCCGGTGGCCATTTATAAACCGGCCGGCGACGCCCACGCCTATGAGGTGAAACCCGCCGAAGTGGAGCTCGTGGTCAAGGGACAGAAGGAATCCCTGGAAGCGATGGAGACCAAGGAAATCAGGGTGTTCGTCGATATCACCGATGTCCTCGAGAAATTCAAGACCGCGGAGCAGCACGCCGGCATTCCAGTGCGCATCGAGGTGCACACCCCCAAGTCCGTCGCTCTGGAAAAGGTCACGCCGACCCTGGCCTCGGTGAAGCGCATCCCTCCGCCGGAACCGCCGAAGAAGCCGGAGATCAAACCCGCGGAGACCATCAAGCCCGGCGAAAATGTGTCGACCAACAAGACGGGCCTGATCAAGGCGGCGACCAATGACGTGAATCGCGCCGCCGCCGCCACCAACGCCGCGCCGGATTCCGGCGCAACCCAAACGCGGCCGGATTCAGTGGAACAACCCGAAGAAAACGACAAGCAGACCAAGGCCGAACCCGCGACCGGGACGGATTCCGAAGCTGACAACGAATGACCACCCCCAAGAAAATCTTTGGCACGGACGGCGTCCGCGGCCGCGCCAACATCGATCCCGTCACCGCCGAAACCGCCCTCAAGCTGGGCCGCGCCTCCGCGCACGTCTTCAAGAGCCTTGAAACCCAGGCCCGCAGCCGCGGCCGCCACCAGATCGTCATCGGCAAGGACACCCGGCTCTCAGGCTACATGCTCGAAAACGCCCTTTCCTCCGGCGTGCTTTCCATGGGCGTCGATGTCCTCTTCATCGGCCCGCTGCCCACTCCCGGGGTCGCCTACGTCACCCGCAGCCTGCGCGCCGACGCCGGCATCGTCATCACCGCCTCCCACAATCCCTACGACGACAACGGCATCAAGTTCTTCGGGGCCGACGGCTACAAGCTCGCCGACGACATCGAGGAGAAGATCGAGGAGCTCGTCTTCAGCGGTGAGATCGAGAATATCCGCCCCACCGCCGGCGCCATCGGCAAGGCCGTCCGCATCGAGGACGCCCTCGGCCGTTACATCGAATATGCCAAGGCCTCCTTCCCGCGCGGCATGACCTTGGAGGGGATGCGCATCGTCGTCGATTGCGCCCACGGAGCCGCCTACAAGTCCACCCCCTGCGTGTTGAAGGAACTCGGGGCCGAGGTCTTCGTTTTCGGCGACAGCCCGAACGGCAAGAACATCAATGACAACTGCGGGTCCATGCACCCCCAGCAACTCTGCGCCAAGGTCATCGAATATCGCGCCGACATCGGCCTCGCCCACGACGGCGACGCCGACCGCGTCCTGCTCTGCGACGAGAACGGCAAACTGGTCGATGGCGACGACGTCATGGCCATCGCCGCCATGCACATGCTCAAGGCGGGAACCTTGATTGACGAGACGCTCATCACCACCGTCATGAGCAACGCCGGACTCATCGACGCCATCGAAAAGGCCGGCGGCAAGGTCACTCGCACCGCTGTCGGCGATAAGAATGTCATCGACGCCATGCTCGGCGATGGCTTCAACCTCGGCGGCGAACAGAGCGGCCACCTGATCTTCCGCGACTACAGCACCACCGGCGACGGCCTCGTCGCCGCCCTCCAGATCCTCAAGATCATGAAGGAATCCGGGAAGAAACTCTCCACGCTCGCCGACTGCTGGACCCGTTTCCCTCAGCAGGTCACCAATGTCGTGGTCAAGGAGAAGCCGCCCTTCGAGCAACTCGACGGCGTCCTGGATCTCGTGAAGCAGGCCGAGGAAGCCGTCGGTGCCGACGGCGGGCGCGTCCTGCTGCGGTATTCCGGCACCGAGCCCAAGGCCCGCCTCCTCATCGAAGGCCGCGACGACGCCCTTCTCAAACACTGGTCCGACCAGATCTGCGGCTCCATCAGAAAACAGGTCGGGGCTTGAGGGCTCGTTTTTTTTTCGCGTCTTTGCACCTCAGGCGTAAGTTCTGCGCGCGACGATGATGAAGTTGCTCTTGGTTTCAGAACAGGCAGGCCAACGAATCGAGATCATTGAGGATCTTCCTGATGGTTTCTATGTGCTTCGATACACGGACGTTGAAGGAGGCAAGACAACTCATGATTTCCTTCAAGACAATCTGAATGCGGCGAAGCAGTGTGCCCAGGACGAGTTTGGCGTTGCTGAGGATGATTGGCGGAAGGCTCCATCCTCCTGAGATTGTGGATCTCGGAAACAGTTCCAAAGAACAGGAATCCCGGGGCGTCTGATTGAAGGTCAGTCGTTGGTTGCGTGGCAGCGACCCGCCGAAGGGCGTTGTTGAAGGAGCGCGGAGCCAAGGTTGCGACAACAGGCAAGTCCCGGCGAACCCGCCCCGATTTGCAGCGCGCTCCAACCACCGCCTCCACCCCGATCAATCACCAGACCCTCCCACGCCCTCAACTTCAATTCCACGATCTCGCGCTTGGCGGATTCGCGATGGCTGCGGCGTTGATGCCGATGCAGCCGCGTGACAGGAGTGGTCCCGTGCCCCGAGCGGCGTCCCCCTGACACACTGTGACACTGTGCCAAACCAGGTCGATTGAGTGTGTCACACCCGGGGTTGAAGTGTGTCACTGTGACGCTTGAAATCACCTTTTCCGATCGGTATACGCGGGGTTGTTGTGTGTAAACTGTTCGTGATCAGTTGGTTGCATGTTTGTTCATGGTTTGGCTCGCCAAATGCTTGAGGGTTGCGACAACCAAGACAGAGTTTAGTTATGGCAAAAGTACTGGGCATCGATTTGGGGACGACGAATTCCTGCATGGCGGTCATGGAGGGCGGCGACCCGGTGGTTCTGGAGAACTCCGAGGGCAAGCGCACCACGCCGTCCGTCGTGGCGTTCAGCAAGAGCGGCGAGCGTCTGGTCGGCGAGGCCGCCAAGCGGCAGGCCGTCACCAACCCCGCGAACACCATTTTCTCCGTCAAGCGCTTCATGGGACGCAAGTTCGATGAGGTCGGAGAGGAGACCAAGCGCGTCCCTTACAACGTGGTCCGCGCCGCCAATGGCGATGTGCACGTTGAAGTGGAGGTTGAAGGCGAGAAGAAGCAATACAGCCCGCCCGAGGTTTCGGCGATGATCCTGGCCAAGCTCAAGTCGGACGCGGAAACCCGCTTGGGCGAGACCATCACGCAGGCGGTGATCACGGTCCCGGCCTATTTCAACGATTCCCAACGCCAGGCCACCAAGGACGCCGGCAAGATCGCCGGCCTCGAGGTGCTCCGCATCATCAACGA
>JAYPGD010000195.1:7862-10579 GCA_038126655.1 Verrucomicrobiales bacterium | reverse complement strand
GCGACCCCGTTGCGGCAGAACCATGCGATGACGCCCTTCATTGCGCGCCTCCCTTCGCCTTGTCAGTCGGCGCGCCTCCCTTGCCGTTGGGCGGTCCGCCTTTCGATCCCGGGCCCTTGCCTTTGCCGCCTTTTCCCTTGCCCTTGCTGCCCCAACCGCCGCCCTGGCCCTCGAGGACGCGTTTGCCCTCGCCTTTGATGTCCGGGACGCACAAGCCGCCGTCCACGGCGAAGGGCACCTGGGTGAGACAAAGCAGTTCGCCTTCCTTGAGATTGTCGCGGGCGATCACGTTTTCCTCGTCGCTCCAGAGGACCGCAATGGAGCGGCGGAACAGTTTGTTGGCTTTGTCGATGATCAGGACCTCGCCGCCGGAGCGAAGGGCGGAGCGGGGGATGATGAAGACGTCCTGCATCAGGCTGCCGTCGATCTCGGCGGTGACGAACTGGCCGACCTTCAGGGGCGGTTGACCGGTTGTGCTGCGGCCGTAGGGATCGTCGACCTGGGCGATGACAAACAACTGGCGGCTGCTGGCGTCGAAGGCGCCTTCCGTGCGGACGATGCGGCCGGGCCACGCGGCGTCCTGGCGGCCGACCTTGCCCCGGAGCGTGACGGTCGGTCCGTCTTCCAAGGCGTCGACGTGGTCGCCTCGATAGCGCTCCGGGACATCGACAAAGCCGAGTTGGTCGTCGGAGAGGGGAAGCCTGATCTCGGCGTAGTCGATGGCGTAGATTGAGGCGAGGACGGCGCCGGGGGAGACATATTGTCCGACATCGACGCTCTTTTCGAGGATGCGGCCGGCGTAGGGGGCGCGGACTTCGGTGCGTTTCAGGTTGCGTTGAGCCTCGGCGGCGCGGGCGCGGGCGGAGCTCAGGGCGGCGTTGGCCTGGGCGAGTTGGGGTTCGCGAAGGGCGAGGGGGGGGGGCTTGGAGCCGTCGCCGAGGGATTTCCAGTTTTCCCGGGCTTGGGCGGCCTGGGCCTTTTCCTGTTCCAACGCGGCCTCCGCCTGGCTGACGGCGGCCTCGGCGACGATCAGCGCGGTTTCGTAGTCGCTGCGATCAATCTGCACGAGGAGTTCGCCTTTCTCGAAGAAGCCGCCGTTGCGGAAATCCCGGGAGACCTCGACGATTTGTCCGGAGACTTCGGGGATCAGCGTGCTTTCGGTTCGCGCGCGAACCACGCCCTGGGAGGTGACGGTGGTCTTGTATTGGGTCTTCTTCAGGCGCTGGGCTTCGACATTCAGCTGGGCGGTTGGCGCGCCCCAGCGTCGGGCCTCCGGCGGCGACAGGATCAACTTGCGGACGATGCTGAAACAAACCGCCAGGACAACGATGGGGAGGATGATTTTGAAGGGTTTCATTCGGACGGTCGGAAAGCGGGGGATTCGGAATCGAGATCGGTCAGCGGAAGCGCGTCGAAGTCGCCGCCGAGGGCGAGGTGCAGGTTGAGGCGGTTCTGCAAGCGTTGGTTGGAGATGAGGATGAGCGAGCTGCGGGCGTTGAAGGAGCGGCGCTGGGACTCAAGGACGGTGATGATGTCCACGAGTCCGCGTTGGTATTCGCTCCACGCGAGTTGCTCGGCCTGGGCGGATTCCTCGGCGGCGGCTTGAAGGGCGGCTTCGCGTTCGCGCAGGAATCCTCCCGCAGCCAGGGCGGTCTCGACCTCGCGGAAGGCGTTCAGGGCGGTCTGGGTGTAGGAGGCGAGAGCGGCTTCGATATTGGCCTGGTTTGCCTTGGCGACGGCCCGGAGTCGCCCTCCCTGGAAAACGGGGGCGGCAAGATTGGCGGCGAATCCCCAGACATTGGAGTCGGGGTCGAGGATGTCCCTCAATTCACTGGACTGGGTGCCGCCATTGGAGCTGAGGCTGATCGTGGGGAGAAGATCCTTGCGTGCAGCCTTGAAGCGTTCATCCGCCGCGGCCAGACGGCGCTCGGCGGCAAGGATGTCGGGGCGGCGGTTCAACAGCTGGGAGGGAAGGCCCACGGGGATGTCTCGTGCGATGCGGGGCAGTTCGGCGGCGGCGGCCAGTTTGTTTCCCGGATATCGGCCCAGCAGGGATTCCAGGGTCCTGATCGCGGCGTCGCGTTGCTGTTCGCGTTGACGCAGGCTGGCGCGGGCGTTGGCGACGTTGGCGCGGGTGAGGCGGACATCGAGAGCCGCGTTGACCCCGCGGTCGAAGCCCTGCTCGATCACGGTGAGGTTGGTTTGAAAGCTCTTGAGGGTCTGCTCGCTGAGGCGGACCTGCAGTTCCGCCTCAACCGCATTGAACCAGGCGCCGACGGTGTTGGCGGCGAGGGAGAGACGGGCTGCCTGGAAATCGGCGGCGGCGGCTTCAAAGTCTGCGGAGGCGGCGCGCGCGCGGTTTTGGATCTTGCCCCAGAGATCCAGTTCCCAGGCGATGCCGGCATTCAGGGTGAAGCTGTCGTTGACCGGGTTGGTGAGCCGGAACCCGGCGGCGCCGGAGCGTTTGTTGCGACTGGCGCCGGAACTGGCGCTGACGGTCGGAAAGAGACCGGCGGAGGCGGCGCGGGCGTTGGCCGCCACCGACTTCATCCGGGCCGCGGTCGCGCGCAGATTGGGGTTGTTCTTCTGGGCTTCGGCGACGAGTTCGTCGAGTTGACGATCATTGAAATCCTCCAACCACCCCTGATCCGACAGGGCGCCTGCCGGCGAACGGACCGAGAAGGCGCCGGGCGCTTCGATTTCCAATTGGTCCGACC
>JAYPGD010000195.1:0-7852 GCA_038126655.1 Verrucomicrobiales bacterium | reverse complement strand
CCGAGGTGGTCCTGCAGCCGCAGAGCGCGAGGAGAACAAGGGCGGAACCGAGTGTCCGGAGGGGGCGTATCTTCATGGATGGCAACGGAAACAAGTCGGGAAATCTAGTGATTGGCGCCGATTTGGGCAAGCGCTGGGTGGTGTTTGGACTCGACGAAAGAACGGGCTGGGCCTAGGAAAGGTTTCATTGATTTTGGGTATTGGGCCTGCGCTGGGGCGGGACCTCCGATGAGTCGACAGATCATGAGAAGCGCAAAGAACGGGAGAGAATCGGGTTCCGTCGCATTGAAGCTGACCGCCATCGTGGCCGGGGCCGGAGCCTTGGGGTTGTTGCTGCTCCACCTGGCGTCCAAGGCGGACTACGAGAACCGTCTTTCCGAGAGCCAGGTCAAGAACACCCAGCTTAGCCGGATGGTGGCCGAACAGACCGCGGAACTGGAGAAGGTGAGCGTGCAACTGGGGGAGATGAAGCGGTTGCGTCGCGAAAACAAGGAAATCCACGAATTGCGCGCCGCCTCCGCGGATGTGCAGCGTCTGCAGAAGGAAAAGGAGACGATGTTTCGGGAAATGGAGGTGCTGCGATCCAAACTGAACCACGCGCAGATCCAGGCGACGCAGTTGCAGGAGCGGGCCAGGGACGCCCAGCAGGCGTTGCGGCAGACGCAAGGCTCCCTCACAGCCAATGTCGCCCTTCAGCAGAAGAATGCCTGCATCGCCAATCTGAAACAGATCGACGGAGCCAAACAGCAGTGGGCAATCGACAATCGGAAGAACGCCCGGGACACGCCCACCGCCGCCGAACTGTTCGGCCCGGCCCGGTATATCAGGTTGGAACCGACCTGTCCGACGGGCGGAGGGCGCTACGGGATCCACGAAGTGCGGTTGAATCCCACCTGCTCCCATCCGGATCACAAACTTTGATCCGAGTGCGGGATGCAGGACCCGCGCAGCCGGCAAAGAGGATCCTGCGGCGGGGGGCTTACTCGAAATCGAGTTCGATTTTCCTGCGTTTCAAAGAGGAAGCCTCGCTGTTGGAGACCGTGGCCAGAGCCTTGTTGTAGTCGGCCAGGGCGCGAATTTCGGAGGAGCGGGCGGTGGTGACGTCGCGCTGCATCTGGAGGACGACAAAGCTGGTGCTGGCTCCATTGGCGAGTTTCTTTTCCTCGGCGGCCAGGGCGGCTTCCGCGTATTCCCGGGCGTCCCGCGTCGCCTCGACCCGACGGAACTGGGCGAGCGCATTGCCGATGGCATTGTCAATTTCGACAAGGATGCTTTGTTCGCGTTGTTTCAGGCGAAGGATGGCCTGCTTCTTGGCGGCCTTGCTGGCCTGGTAGCGATTGCGGGCGCTGCGATTCCCGAGGGGGATGGTGATCTGGGCGCCGATCGAGTAGTTGGGGTTGTTGCCGCTGATGGCTTCTCCCAGGGTGTCGCCGGGATTGGTGTCGATGCCGACATGTTGGTAGGAAGCGATCAGATCGACCGAGGGGAACAGCTGGTTGTGGCGGTAACGCACATCGATATTGGCCTTTGCCAGGTTTTCCTTCAGTTCGAGCAGGTCCGGGCGCATGGACAAGCCGGTTCTCCAACTGGTCTGTTTGTCGAGCGGCGCCTCGACGGCGACGAGCGTCTCCGACGGCTGGATGTCGATCCCGTTCCAGGCGATGAAGTCGTCGGTGAGCAGGTCCTTCAGGGTGTTCTGCTGGGTGGCGAGAGCCTGCACGGCGGAGATGAGATCGGCCCGGCGCGCGGCGACCTGGGATTCGGCCTGTTTCTCCTCCAGCGGAGCCATGGAGCCGACCTTCACCCGCTTCTTGTTGTCTTCGAGCAGTTGCTCGGCGAGATCGAGCGACTGCTGCTGCACCTCGACGTTCTTGGAGGCGAAGATCAGGTCGTAATAGGCGTTCTCGACCCGGTTCACCGTGCGCATGATGGTGTCCTCAAGGCGGCGTTTGGAGATCTTCAGGTCCAGGCGGCTGTTCTGGACGGAGAGGCGCGCGCCATCGATCCAAAAGTTCTTCAACAGGGGCTGGGTCAGCGAGACGCCGGTGGACATGCTGAACTGTTCCCCGACGAAGCCGGTGAAGGAGCGGCGGTCCGCAGAAGTGAAGAGGCTGTAATTCAGGCCGGTGGGCAGGATGCCTCCGACGCTGCTCCGCATCGATTCGGTGGTGTTTTCGTTGCCGCCGATGAGCAGGGACGGGAAGTCGGGGTGGGGACGGATGTCCGATTTGCTGAAACGTTCGGAGCCGGAGAAGGTCAGGTTCGGATCGTAACCGCCGCGGGCCGCGTCGAGATTGAAGCGGCTGATCTGCGGGCCGAAACTCTGGACCTGGACGTCGAAGTTGCGCTCCAGCGCCATGCGGATGCAGTCTTCAAGGGACAATTCGCGAACGGGCGCGGCGGTCGGCGATTCTGCGGCCGCGGCGGCGACTGCGCAGAACGTCAGGATCGCGAGGACGACGGAGACAAATCGGAACATGCGCGGGAGATTGGGGGATTCGTCGGGCTTCGTCAATCGGTTGTGGCAAATTCGCCCACGGGGAGTTTTCCCTCGTGTGGAACCGCCGGCGGAAACTAGACTTTCCGGCATGAATGCAAGGCAGAGAATCGCGCGCGGTCTTCTCGCGGCGGTGTTGATCGGAACCGGGGCGTCGCTGTTGTCGGCGGCGCAGGGCGACAAGAAGGGCAAGGCGGCGAAGAGGGAGGAAGTCCGCGATCCGGTCGATCAGCCGTTTCGACTGGCGCCGATGGTGGTCGCGCCGCGCTCGGTGGCGATCCCTTTGGCGGCGAAGTTTCATGTCGCCTTTGACACGGAGTTGTTCCGGACGCACGCCGCCTGGAATGGTCCGAGCCTGAATCTCTATGGATCGCCCTATCGCGAGGCGAAGGTCCCGTTTTATTGCACGTTCGACGGAGAGGCCTGGTGGACGAATCCGGCATTGTTCCCGTGGTCGGTCGGGAAGCTCCCGAAGGAGGTCCGGACCAAGGCCTTGGAAGGCGCGCGATATCTTGGCCTGAGTTCGAAGGGAGGGGCGGTCAGCCTGATGTATGAACTGCCGTTGCCGGGCGGCGGATCCGTGAGAATTCACGAGACGCCGCGCGTCGAGAATGCCGGGGAGTCGGGCGCGATCGTGCGGCGGTTGGAAATCGATCGCAGTCCGGTCGACCTGTGGTTCATGGCGCACGCGGAGTTCGGCGCCCAAGTGAAGCAAACAACCTCCGGGTTGGTTGAGTTCAAGCGCGAAAAAGGGGCGAAACTGGCCGTGAGCCTTCGCGGGGGCGGAGGCGCCTGGACGACGAGGGCGGAAGAGGTTTCCTACGATGCGGCGGTCTGGGGCGCCATCAAGAACGACAGCGAACGGAAGGTCGTGCGACGCGAAGGAAATCTGGCGCAGGCCTGGGTCCGGATTCCGGCTCACGGGAAACCGGTTGCGCTGGAGGTGGCAAGTTGCGCCTTTGGCGCGGAGCGGAAGGTCGCCTTCTTTGTCAGGGAGATCGCTCCTCCGGATTTGAAACGGGCGGCGGACCGGGGCAAGCCGCAGGGCGCGGGCAAGGCGGCCCATGTCGTCCAGGGGATCGCCAACCAGAAGGACCGCCCTGGCGGCAATGAATTCTACCGCGTGGATCACTTGGCCATTCCCGAGGAGATCTCCCTGCAGGTCAATGGCCTGGATGTCCTGCCCAATGGCGACCTGGCGGTCTGCACCTGGCAGGGGGAAATCTGGATCATCGAAAACCCGACGGGGGATCCATCCAGGACGACCTATCGCCGGTTTGCCCGCGGACTCTGCGAACCCTGCGGCCTGAAGGTGATTGATGGCGTGATCCACGTTGTTCAGAAGGTGGAGTTGACGCGGGTCACGGACACCGACGGCGATGGCGAGGCAGATCTCTTCGAATGCATCAACCAGGACTGGGGCGCGACCGGCAATTACCATGACTTCTCGTTCGGGCCGCTGCTCGATCCAGAGGGCAATTTTTATGTCTACCGCACCGGCAACCGCGGGATCTACGACGTTCCCTACATGGGCTGGGCCCTGAAGATCAGCCCTGATGGAAAGACGGTCGAGCCGGTTTGCAGCGGGTTTCGTTCGCCCAATGGATTCGGCGTCTACCAGGGCGATCTGTTCATGGCGGACAACCAGGGAAACTACCTCGGAACCTGCACCTTGAATCATGTGAAGAAGGGGCGGTTCTATGGCTTTCCCTCGACCTGGCCGGCGCCGCGGGAACAATTTGAAAAGCCGACAAGGCGCGACGATCCGGCGATCTGGTTTCCGTATAAACTCTCCGCGTCCACCAGCGATATCAAGGAGATCACGGATGATCGATTTGGTCCGTTCTTCAAGGGGCAGTTGGTGGTCGGCGACTGGAAGAACGCCAACATCATGCGGGTGCAGTTGGAGAAGGTGAATGGCGAGTGGCAGGGTTGTGTCTGGCCGATGGCCAAGGGATTCTGGTCGGGCGTCAATCGATTCGCTTTCGCCAACGACGGCAGACTCTACGTCGGCGGCTGCATGAACAAGGCCTGGGCAGCCGTGGCGCCGAGGCAGTCTTCACTCGACGTGGTGGGATGGACAGGGAAGACGCCATTCGAGGTGAAGTCGGTTCACGTCAGGTCGGATGGCTTTGAACTGACCTTCACCCAACCGGTGAACAAGGAATACGCCTCCGACCCCAAGGCCTACGACCTGCAGCAGTACGACTATCGTTATCACCAGACCTACGGGTCCAAGGAATACGATCACGACGGCAAGGAGAACAGCGCCACGGCGATCGAGGTGACCAAGGCCGAAGTTTCCCCGGATCGCCTCAAGGTGCGTCTGCGGGTCAAAGGCTGGAAGCCTCGCTATGTGACGATGATCCGCCCCTATGATGTCGAGAATGACGAGGGCGACACCCTCTGGAACGATACGTTCTACTACACGCTCAATTCGATCCCGTCCGCGATTGTCCGGTAGCGGATTCGAATAGATGCCGGGTTGGTTGTTCCCGTGAGGCGCTGCAGTTGCGCGGGGCCGGAACGACGCAACAAGCCAAAGTGAACAGAATTCCCCAGATAGAGGGCTCTCCTGGTCTCGTCTGGCAATCGGCAGGGGGGCTTCGGCCCGCTCTGTCATCCCGCCAACCAGCCGTTTTTCTTCAGCTCAGCCACGGAGTGTTCCCAACCTTCGACCTGGATGGCCTCGACGGGGCAGGGGGCGCTGGAATCCCAGGCGGCAATGAAGTCGGTGATGACAGAATCGTTGCCGCCGGGGAAGAGGGCGTCGCCGAAGAAGATGATCCGCTCGACGCCTTCGCGGTTCAGGGTGGTCACGGCGTTGGTCTTGTCCTGACCGGCAATGACAAGGTCGAAGGAGGTTTCGCCCCCGAGCATGATGCGGAGATTCTTCTCACTGATGAGGTCGGCGAGACGTTGATTCAGATGCTCGATGACGCGGCGCCGGTAGTTGGTCTCCTTGTCAAAGGCGACGAAGGCCGCGCGGTTGTTCAGGGCGGCCTCGTCGAGGGCGGCCTTGGCGGGGCGGCCGATAGGCGTGCAGTTGACCATGGAGCCGCGGTTCTTGATCTGGTCTCCGATGACGGAAACCGTGTCCGGCAGCGCAAAACGGGAATCGTTCAGGACGGATTCGAGTTCTTGTAGCAGGAGGCTGAAGCTCCCGGAGCCAAGATGCTCTTCGAAATCGAACAGCAGGATCTCGTCGATGGAGAATGTCTCGGAAAAGGGGCAGCGATAGTGGGCGGAGCCGTTGCTGACGAAGGCCTCGAAATCGCGACGACAGCGGAAGTCCCAGAGCGGTTGCAGGAACTGGGGGATGACGAGGTCCAGGTTGCTGCCGGCGGCGACGTGCCAGGGGATGTTGATGGCCTTCAGGGCCTCGGCCATTTCCGCGCCGAGCGGTTGGCGGGGGATGGTCAGGGTGCCGTCGATATCGAACAGGAGAGCGGTGTTCATGCGGGGAGAAGTTCAACGGAATGGGGAAGGGGCATCAAGGAGAAAGGGGGAGGCGAATTGTGTCATCGCGCCGTGCAGGCTGATCGGGGGCGCTCGTTCCGAGGACCTGTGTAAAACGCCCGCAAAGGCGCGCCGATTCAACTCATACGCAAGCTCCCAGGAAACTTGTCCCGACCGGGAACGGTTCAAGTTCGAACAGCTCCGCCAAAGTGGCTGCGACATCGGCATAGGTCGACCTGACGCCCAGGTCGATCGGCTTGTTGATTTGCGGTCCGAAGACCAGCAGGGGAATGTGTTCCCGCGTGTGGTCGGTTCCCTTGAAGGTGGGATCCACGCCATGGTCGGCCGCGATGATGACCAGGTCGTCCTCGCGCAGCCTGGCTTCGATTTCAGGCAGGCGGCGATCGAAAGCCTCCAAAGCATCGGCGTAGCCCCGGGGGTCGCGACGATGCCCGTAGATCATGTCGAACTCGATCAGATTGACGAAGAGCAGTCCGTCGAAGTCTTCCATGAGGAACTCCAGCATGGCGTCGCAGCTGGATTGATTGTCCGGCGTGTGGTTGGAGCGTGTGACGCCTCGGCGGGCAAAAATATCCTCGATCTTTCCGACGGTCAGGACGTCCCTGTCGGAGTCTTTCAGCTTGTCCAACAGGGTGGGGGACATGGGTTCGAGCGCGTAGTCCCGACGGTTGCCGGTGCGGGCGAAACCGTTGGCATTGTCGCCAAGGAACGGCCGGGCGATGACGCGGCCGACGGCATGCTCGCCGTCGAGGATTTCGCGGGTGCTGCGGCAGGCGGCGTAGAGTTCCTCGACGGGCACGACATCCTCATGGGCCGCCACCTGAAACACGCTGTCGGCCGAGGTGTAGACGATCAGGTCGCCGGATTCGAGATGCTGCGGGCCGAATTCCTGGATCACCTCCGTGCCGGAGGCGGGCCTGTTGGCCAGGACGCCGCGGCCGGTCCGACGCTTGAATTCGTTGATGATGTCCTGCGGAAATCCATGGGGGTAGGTGGGGAATGGCGTCCCGACGAGACACCCCATCAACTCCCAATGGCCGGGCACGGTGTCCTTGCCTGCCGACCTTGGGATGCATTTGCCGCTGGCGCCGCGCGCATGGTATTCGGGCGGAACCCCGCGGATGCTTGCGATCTTTCCGAGTCCCAGGCCGGCCAGATGAGGGAGATGGAGGCCGTCGACCGCCAGCGCGACATTGGCGAGTGAGTTGGAGCCGATATCGCCGTAGTCCGCCGCATCGGGCGCTTCGCCGACGCCGACGCCGTCGAGAACGATGACAATGGCGCGGCGACGCTTCAATCCGCAGCCTGCTCTTTGCGCGCCTTTTTCAGCGCCTCCTTCGTGGCCTGTTGGATGGCGTCGATGTCCTCGCGATGCCGGGCCTTGGCCTCGCGGTCCATGCGGTCGATGAACAGGATGCCATTCAGGTGGTCAGTCTCGTGTTGGACCACCCGGGCAAGGAGGCCGCCGCATTCGAACTCGATGGCCTCGCCGTCCTCGTCCTGGGCCTTGACGGCGACGGATTCGGGGCGGGTGACTTCGTCGTAGACTTCGGGGAAACTCAGGCAGCCTTCCGGGCCGGCGACGCGTTCCCCGAAGGGCTTGAGCTCGGGGTTGATGAGGATCAGGGGCATGAAATCCTTCGGGTCGACCTCCTCGCCCTTCACCTTCATCGTCGACGGCCGGTCCTCAATGGGGGTGACATCGATCACGGTGAGTTGGATCGCCTTGCCGATCTGCTGGGCGGCAAGGCCCACGCCCTGCGCTTCGTCCATGGTCTCCAACATGGCTTCGATCAGTTGGTCCAGGTCATCGTCAAAGTTCTCGATGCGGGCGCCCTTGGCGCGCAGCACGGGGTCGCCGTAGTTGCAGATGGG
>JAYPGD010000194.1:5218-10583 GCA_038126655.1 Verrucomicrobiales bacterium | reverse complement strand
TTGAAGCCCCAGGTGTCGCCATATTCCAACACGTAGAGCTCGCCGTCCCTGCCCAGCTTCATGTCCACCGGCCGCTTGAGTGAATGGTTCTCCAGAAAGGGCTCGATCTTCACGATGTTCGAGTCCTCATCCAGATGCACCGCCATGATCCAGTGGCGGCTCCACTCATAGATGAACAGACAGTTATCATAATAACGGGGCAGCTTGGTCGGGGATGGGTTGTCTTCATCGAAATGGTAGACCGGTCCCGCGCAGGCCGTGCGCCCGCCCGTCCGCAGTTCCGGAAACTTCTCCGACGCGGCGGATGGATAGTAGATCCAGGCGGGTTGCGCCGGCGGCAGGACTTCGCTGCCGGTGTTGTTCGGCGATCGGTTGACCGGCCGCGCGACGTCATACTTTGGCCCGGTGGCGCTCTTCGCGTAATCCCAATCGTGATAGGGCTGATTGTCCGCAATGAAATACGGCCACCCGAAGAACCCCGCCCTGCGCGCCTGGTTCACCTCGTCATGCCCGCGCGGCCCGCGACCCTCCAGATTCGCGCCCGCGTCCGGCCCCACATCGCCCCAGTAAAGGAATCCGCTCTTCTGGTCCACCGAGATCCGCCAGGGATTGCGGCAGCCCATGACATAGACCTCTGGCAACCCCTTGATTTCACCGCCCTTAGGGAAGAGGTTCCCCTCAGGAATCTCATAGCCGCCCTCTGCCTTCGGCCGGATACGGATGACGCCGCCCCGCACGTCCATGGTGTTCCCCGAGGACTTCTGCGCATCAAAAGGATCGCGCCCCTCGCGCTCATCGATGGGCGCGTAGCCCTTGGAATCGCCGAACGGATTCGTGTTGTCGCCGGCCGAGATGAACAGGCAACCGTCCGGCCCAAAGGCAATGGAGCCCGCCTCATGGCAGCAACTGTCCTTCTTCCGATCCGTGCGAAACTTGATGATCAGCGTCTCGCTTTCCCGGTCCAGGAAATCCCCTTTCATCGTGAAGCGGCTGATCCATTCCTCCGAATGCTCCGGATGCGAATACTTCAGATAGAGCCAGTGATTCTTCTCAAAGTCCGGATCCAATGCGATGCCCAGCAGCCCGCTCTCCTGTTGGTCGTAGACCTTGAATTCCGCCGCCTCGGTCACCCGTCCGTCGTCCGGATGCCAGATCTTCACCTTGCCGTGCAGTTCGATGAAGAACACCCGCCCGTCCGGCGCCGGAGCGAGCGCCAACGGCTTTGGCATCCCCTGGTCCAATACCGCAATCTCGAACCGCCCCGGATCAGGCATCGGCGCACTCACATCGGCACGGGCGGCGGAGCCGCAGAACATCGCAACCACAAACACGAGCAATTTGTCACAGCGGGAGAACATGTCCGAAATCACTCCGGTTTCCGGTTGATTCTGGCAAGCAGAAAGGATTCGATCTTCCGCACATGCCCAAAGGCCCCGACATCACGCTCCAGGAAGGCGACAAGGCTCCGGCCTTCAACGCCCCGACCAACGGCGGCGGCAAGATCCGCCTCTCACAGTTCAAGGGACAACACGTCGTCCTGTTCTTCTATCCCAAGGACGACACCCCCGGCTGCACCAAGGAGGCCTGCGCCTTCCGCGACAACTTCGCCGCCTTCGAAAAGGAGAATGTCGTCGTCCTCGGCGTCAGCATCGATCCCGTCAAATCGCACGACAAGTTCGTGAACAAGTTCGACCTGCCCTTCGCCCTGGTTTCGGACGAGGACAGGAAAATTGTCGAGGCCTACGGCGTCTGGGGCGAAAAACAGTTCATGGGCCGCACCTACGACGGCACGCACCGCGTCACCTTCCTCATCGATCCCAAGGGGAAGATCGCGAAGATCTGGCCCAAGGTGAAACCGGCGGAACACGCGGAGGAGGTCTTGGCGGCAATCGGTTGACCGCGATTCCATTGACACCCCTTGGCGCCCTCCCTATAACCGCGCGCTCACACACTCAGTCACATACACAAACCTCAAACACACACAAAACCATGCCCATTGAAGTAGGAAGCAAAGCCCCGGATTTCGCGCTCAAGACCAAGCCCGTCGGCGGCGATCCGGCCGAGGTCAAGTTGAGCGACAACTTCGGAAACAAGAACACCGTCATCCTGTTCTTCCCCCTCGCCTATACCGGCGTCTGCACGCAGGAGCTGTGCGACATCACCTCCGGCCTGTCCGCCTATTCGGACCTCAACGCCGATGTGATCGCGATCAGCGTCGACAGCCCCTTCTCGCAAGAGGCCTGGGCGAAGGAGAACAACATCTCCATCACCATCGCCAGCGACCTGAACAAGACCACCTCCGCCGACTACGGCGTCCTGCTCGACGACCTGTTGGGCTTCGGCTCCACCTCGGCCCGCGCGGCCTTCGTCGTCGACAAGGAAGGCACGGTCCAATACGCCGAACAGACCGAGACCCCGAAAGACCTGCCGAATTTCGACGCGGTCAAGGAATGCCTCGGCAAGCTCCAGTAAGGCGCTTCATTCCAATTCATTGCGAAAGGGCGGAAGGCGACTTCCGCCCTTTTTTGCGCGCCTGAGCGGAACCGCCCCCCCCAATTCTTCCACGTGACGAACGCCCTCGTTTCCCCTAGGTTCCGCGAATTCCAATTGCGAAACCAACGTCTGAACGAATCGATATGAAACGCATCGCCGCCTTGACCTCCCTGTTCACGCTGCTTGCCGCATTTGCCGCCCAGGCCGCGCAAGATCGCCCCAACATCATGTGGATCACCAGTGAAGACAACAGCTACCACTGGATCGGCTCCTATGGAAACAAGGACGCCAAGACGCCGAACATCGACGGCCTCGCCGCTTCCGGCATCCGCTACACCCACGCCTATTCCAACGGCTCCGTCTGCGCCGTCGCCCGCAACACCCTGATCCTCGGCCGCTATGCCCCGTCCATGGGCACGCACAACATGCGCAGTCGCTATCCCATTCCAGCGAAGTTCAGGACCTACCCCTCCTACCTGCGCGAGGCCGGCTACTACTGCGTCAACCGGTCCAAGACCGACTACAACTTCAAGGGCGACGACAAGTCCCACTGGGATCAATGCAGCGGTCAGGCGCATTGGCGCAACCGCAAGGAAGGCCAGCCCTTCTTCGCCGTCTTCAACACCGCCACCAGCCACGAAAGCAGCCTCTTCGCCAAGAAGACCGAAAGCTTCCGCAAACAGGGCAAGATTCCCGCCAAGCCCAGCCGGGATCCCAAGTCCGTCAAGCTCCCGCCTTTTCTCCCGGACACCCCCGAGATCCGCCAGGACTGGATCACCTACATGGACATCATCACCGCCATGGACAACGAAGTCGGCAAATGGCTCAAGGAACTCGACGACGCGGGCGTGCGCGAAAGCACCATCGTCTTCTACTACTCCGACCACGGCGGCATCGTCCCGCGCCACAAACGCTACATCAACGACACCGGCACCCACGTTCCGCTCATCGTCAACTTCCCCAAGAAATGGCGTCACCTGGCTCCCGCGGACGCCGGGACCGTCAGCGATCGCGTGGTCGCCTTCATCGACCTGCCGCCCACCGTGCTCAGCCTCGCGGGAGTCAAGGTCCCGGACGCCTTCCACGGCCGGGCCATCGCCGGCAAGCAGGCCCGCGACCCAGAGCCCTATGCCTTCCTCTACGGCCAGCGCTTCGACTCCCGCATGCTGCGCTTCGTCCGCGCCGTCACCGACGGCCGCTACCGCTACATCCGCAATTTCCACCCGCACCGTCATCGCGGCATTTTCGCCGGCTACCCGCACGGCCAGATCGGTTGGAACTCCTTTCTCAAGGCCAGGCAGGAGGGGCAGACAACCACGGAACAGAACGCCTTCTGGGAAAGCCGTCAGCCCGTCGAGGAATTCTACGACATCGAGAACGATCCCTGGGAGGTCAACAACCTCGCCAACGATCCCGAGTTCAAGCAACGCCGCGACAAGATGCGCGCCGCCCTGCTCAACAAGATGCGCGAGATCGGCGACACCGGCATCGTCCCGGAATCCATGTATGAGGGCATCTCCAAGAAAAGCACCGTCTACGACTACGTGCACAATGACGACTTCCCCTACAACGACGTCCTGAAGACCGCACTCCAGGTCGGCGAGGGAGGCCGCGGCATCCAGCGCAAACTTCGCGTTGCGATGAACAGCAAGAACCCGGTCATCCGCTACTGGGGCGCCACCGGCTGCACGATCAACGCCCTGGAAGCCGGCAAGGCCAAAGGCCAACTCAAAAAGCTCCTGAAAGACGAATCCGAGTCCGTCCGACTCGCCGCCGCTGAAGCCCTCCACGTTCTCGGCGACAAGAAGGCTGGATTCGCCGGCATCCTCGACATCCTCCAGACCTCAACCGATCCGGTCGTTTCCCTCGAAGCCCTCAACATCACCCAGGCCCTCGGGGTGATGAAGGACGTCCCCAAGGACATCTGGGCCCGCGCCTGCGAGCAGGGCGGCTATTCCAAGCGCATGGACAAGGATCAGGCGGAGTTCCCGTTTCGGGCGAAGTAGCAGCGCTCGCCAAGAGCGTGGCGAAGATTGGGATGCGGGCCGACGCTGCGTTTACGCGTATCCGCCTTCACTTTGCCCGTTCCGCGCCTCCGATAGCACGAAGCCGCCGCTCCTTGGTGAGCTTTCGCGCCCCTTGTAGCGTCGTCTTTGTGAGACGATCCCGGATACGCCTTCCCTCTCGGACGGCGCCTTGCGACGGCGCTGCTTTCGGGCGATGACGCCTACAGCAGCGGCGCGATCACCAGGGCGACAACAGACATCAGCTTGAGCAGGATGTTGAGGGACGGGCCGGAAGTATCCTTCAGCGGATCGCCCACGGTGTCACCGACGACCGCCGCCTTATGAGGATCGGAGCCCTTGCCGTAGTCCTGTCCGTCGATGGTCATGCCTTCCTCGAACATCTTCTTGCCGTTGTCCCAGGCGCCGCCGGCGTTGGATTGAAACAGCGCCATCAGCACGCCGCAGACGGTCACGCCGGCGAGCAATCCGCCCAAGGCCTGGGCCGCGACCGCGCCGCCCTGCCACAGTTTGAAGCCGAAGCCCACCACGACCGGACTGGCCACGGCCAGAATGCCGGGGACGACCATTTCCTTGATCGCCGAACGGGTTGAGATCTCCACGCACTTGCCGTATTCGGCCGCGCCGTCCGCGGCGGCAAAGATCTTCTGGTCGTCGTCGGACCACTCATCCACCGGCTTCTCGCCATTCCGCCGCATGGCATCGAGCGCGTTCTTCAGGGGAGCAATGTCCGAAAACTGGCGGCGCACCTCCTGGATCATGGCCATCGCCGCCCGGCCCACGGCATTCATCGCCAAGGCAGAGAACAGAAACGGCAACATACCGCCCACAAACAGACAGGCCATCAC
>JAYPGD010000194.1:4171-5208 GCA_038126655.1 Verrucomicrobiales bacterium | reverse complement strand
GCCATCACGTAGGGCTTGGCAAGGTCGATCACCGTGATGCCCGCCGTCGCCATATAAGCGGCGAACAAGGCCAGCGCGGTCAACGCGGCCGATCCGATCGCGAAGCCCTTGCCGATCGCCGCCGTGGTGTTGCCCACTGCGTCCAGCTTGTCGGTGCGCTGCCGGACCTCCCCGGGCAATTGGGACATCTCGGCGATGCCGCCCGCGTTGTCCGCGATCGGCCCGTAGGCGTCAACCGCAAGTTGAATTCCCGTGTTGGCCAGCATGCCAACCGCCGCAATGGCGATCCCGTAGAGGCCGGCCAGTTCGTAGGAGCCCAGAATCGCGATCGCAATGAAAATGATCGGCCAGGCGGTCGACATCATGCCGATGCCCAGGCCCGCGATGATGTTGGTCGCAGAGCCGGTCAAGGATTGCCGCGCAATTTCCAGAACCGGCTTCTTTCGGAACCCGGTGTAATACTCTGTGACGAAGCCGATCGCCAGGCCGCAAACGAGCCCCAGTATCGTCGAAAGGAACACGCCCAGCCAGAATGCGACCGGAGCGTCCGGCACGTGGCGGAAATCCGCCGGAAGCGCCGCCTTGATTGCCGCAAAGGATCCCACCAGCATGATCGCGGCGGCGGTCAACTCGCCCTTGCTCAAACCGGACTTTGGATCGCCGCCCTCCTCCACCTTCACAAAAAACGAACCGATGATGGAGGCGACAATCCCAATGCTCGCCAGGAACAACGGCAGCAGGACCGCCGACAGGCCTCCGAAATTGTCGCTGTAACCGGCGGCGCCGATCAGGGTCGCCCCCAGAACCATCGCGCCGATCATCGATCCCACGTAAGACTCAAACAAATCCGCGCCCATGCCTGCGACATCGCCGACATTGTCGCCCACGTTGTCGGCGATGGTCGCCGGATTCAGGGGGTGATCCTCCGGGATGCCCGCCTCCACCTTGCCCACCAGGTCCGCTCCGACATCCGCGGCCTTGGTGTAAATGCCCCCGCCGACGCGGGCGAAGAGCGCAATCGACGACGCCCCGAAAGA
>JAYPGD010000194.1:0-4161 GCA_038126655.1 Verrucomicrobiales bacterium | reverse complement strand
GTGATGACTTTCATGGCGGCCGCCTGGTCGCCCGCGCCAAACATCTTGGCGTAGATCAGGAACAATCCGCTCAAGCCGAGCACGCCGAGCCCGACCACTCCCATGCCCATCACCGATCCGCCGGTGAAGGCGACGTTCAACGCCTTGTTCAGGCCGTCGCGCGCGGCGTTGGTGGTGCGGACATTGGCCTTCGTCGCCACCCGCATGCCGATGAAGCCGGCCAGGGCCGAACAGAGCGCACCGCAGACAAATGACACCGCCACCAGCGGCGAGGAATCCTCGGCTCCGCCTCCCTGGATTCCCAACAACACGGCGACACACACGACGAAGATGGACAGCACCCGATACTCGGCCTTCAGGAATGCCATCGCGCCCTCGAAAATGTAGCCGCCAATGCGCTCCATGCGTTCCGTGCCGACTTCCTGCCGGGCGACCCACTTCGAACGCGTCCAGGTGAAGATTAGCGCAACCAATCCAATGAGGGGGACGACGTAGACAAGATTAGACATAATGATGGATTATTCGGGTGAGAGGTTGGGTTCCTTGAAGACGTGGTTCTGATCCGGATCCGGAATCCGGAATCCGCATCCAATCGACTTTATCGCGCTCGCGCACGGTGCGACGCTAATTTCTGACAGGCGGCAAGTCAAAGATTTCGAGCCCTACCACCCCAACAATTAGCCCGACCACACCATTCCATTAGAACAATTTATACCAACAGAGTCCACCCGGCCAATCCGCTCCGAATTCCGAGCCTCACCCGGATTCTGACGCCGAAGGAGCGCGCCGCTTGGGTCAGCGTCTTTGGAATGGCGGTTGCAACCTGCGGACAGGGATGTCCGCGCTCCTTTGTTCGGGCGCTTTCCTACGGCCCCCCAATCAAGCCCGCGGGTGCGCCTGATCGTAGGCGCGCTTCAGGCGGTCGGTGGTCAAATGCGTGTAGACCTGGGTCGTGACCAGATGCGCATGCCCCAGCAATTCCTGAACGCTCCGCAGGTCGGCGCCGGCGTCGAGAATGTGGGTGGCATAACTATGCCGCAGTTTGTGCGGCGTCAGCCCCGGATCCAGCCCGGCGACCTCCAGCCACTTCTTCAGGCGCAATTGCACCAATCTCGGATACATCGGCTTGCGTTTGGCGTCGTTCGCCAGAAACACCGCCTGATCGCCCGCTGGCGGATACGACAGCGCCGCCCAGTACGTCTCAATCGCCTTCAACGCCGGCTCGCCTATCGGGACCAACCGCTCCTTCTTCCCCTTTCCCCGCACGTTGAGCAATTGCTCCGCCCAGTTGATGTCGTCCGTCAGCAACCCGCACAGCTCACTCACGCGAAGGCCGCAGGAATAGATCGTCTCCAGGATCGCCACGTCGCGCAGCCAGGGACTGACGTCCTCCACCTTCCGCTCGCCTTTCAACTGCTCGTCCAGATCCTTCAGCGGAGCCTTCAGCAGATCGAGCATCTGATCCACGGTCAGGAACTTCGGCAATCGCTTCTCCTGCTTGGGAAGGGAGATATCCTTGATCGGCGACGCCTCCACCTCGCCCCTGCGGATCAGGAACTTGTAGAAGGTGCGAAAGGCGGAGAAACGGAGTTGGATCGCGGACTTGCTCAGGTTGCGTCGGCCCAACACGCGCAGGTAGGAACGGAAATCGTAACGCTTCAATCTTGCCCAATCGGGCGCGCTTCCGCGCTCTTCAGAGCTCCACGAATGGAATTCGGTCAAAGCCTGGCGGTAGTTGCGCTGGGTGTAGACAGACGCCCCGCGATCCGTCGCCAGGTGCTGAAGAAACTCACGCAACAGGCGATCGTCTTCGGCGGGGTCAGATGAGCCATCTCTCTCCATCACCAGTCACCGGGATGCTCAGAAACCGAAAGCGGAGGGCGGCAGACCTGACTGCCTTATGAACGACCGAGTCGTCCCAATCGGAACTTCCTTCCTCGGATGTGGAACAACCACGCTCCTTCCAGATTCAGACCGATTCTTTGCGTGACTTCCCTTCTGCGAAACAAACACGAAACCGTTCCGCTCCAACACGCGGACAATTTCGTGCGAACTGAGGCGTTTAGGCATGAATCAGTTCTTCCCCCACTTTCACATCCACGACGGACGCGAACAAAACGTCGCTCTCACCTTCAACATACAACTCAACCGCCTCCCGCAGATTGGCAACCGCTTCTTTCTCGGTCCCCCCAAAACTGGATACATCGACGTTCAAACACTGCGTCACGTGAAACTCATCCTCGCGATAGACACAATAGTTGATCTGTTTCATGGCCGCAAATATGGCGCTCTCCGACTGAATCGCAAAGCGCAATTGCCTTTCAATCCTCCCACTCATCCTCCGGATCGAAGGCCGGGATCGGCACGTTGAGGATCTTCAGCTTGCCGACCGCTCGATGGCGGCAGCCGGGCTTGATGAAGATCGCGGTCTGCGGTTTGACCGGAAAGCGTTCCCCGTCGAGCTCGATATGCCCCTCGCCCTCCAGGACGAAGTAGATCTCCGTCATCTTCTTGTGGTAGTGGGTGCGGGAATCCTCCTCAATGTTGACCACATGCATCGTGGCCAGATCGTTGCCCGGTTCCGCAAAGGCGCGCTTGGCCCAACCGCAGGGACACCGGACGGGATCGATGTCAGCAAAATCGGCAATCATGTAATTCGACATGCCGACAGGCTAGAACCCACTGTGGCGTTCGGTCAATCCCCTCAAGAACAACGCCGGCCTAGCCTGATGAACCCAAATGCTTCGCCACGCAGGCCTTCACCTCGGCGGCTTCGAAGGGCTTGTTGAGGAAATCCGCTCCGCCGACCTTGAATCCCGTCTCCCGGCTCGCCGCCTCCTCCAGTGCGGTGACAAAAACCACGGGAATGCCCGCCGTCTCCGGATTGGCCTTCAACCGACGGCAGACCTCGTAGCCGTCGATGCCCGGCATCAGGACATCCAGCAGGATCAGGTCCGGTTTGTTCCGCTCGACCGCCTTGAGCGCATTCTCTCCGCTCAACGCCACGCCGATCTTGCAGCTTCCGCGCAACGTTTCCACCAGCACGTCCACATTGGCCTTGGTGTCGTCAACCACCAGCACGCGCTTTTCCGAAAGATCGTCCATTCTTTTGTGGGTTTTATCAGGTTTCTGAGTTTTCGGCAGTTGAGCCACGCGCTCAGCGATGTCGGCGGCCGTGAAGAAGTCGTATTCGTCGACCAACGTCCGGATCTCCTGGACGTCGTCCTTTACGTCCTGGGGCAATCCCAGTTTGACCGCGTCGGCGACGGCGCCCTCGATCGTCTCGACATCGCCGTCGTCAAGCGCATCCTTGAGGGATTCCATCGCCTTGACAAGCGCGACCTTGTCCACCGGCGCCGCCTCGCCCGCTCCCGCCCATCAGTTTCACCAACCTGTCACAGATCGCCAGTCCCAGCCCCGTCCCGCCATACCTCCGGGTCGCGGAGGCGTCCGCCTGGCTGAATGACTCCAGCAATCTCGGCAGTTCCTGCTCGTCGATCCCGATCCCCGTGTCCTTCACTGAAAAGCGCAGCGTCGCCTCGGTCGCGCCCTCCGGCGCATCCCCCACCAGGAAAACGCTCAGATCGATCCGCCCCGCTTCCGTGAATTTGAAGGCGTTCCCCACCAAATGGGTGAGCACCTGCCGCAATCGCAGGCGGTCCGTGGCGACGTTCTCCGGGACCTTGCCGCCCAAATGCGTTTCGAAACGGAGCGCGCCGATCTTCTCATGGTCCCGAAACGACTCGGCGACGTCACGAATCAGGCGTTCGGGTTTGAAGAATGACGACTCCAGCGCCAGCCCCCCCGCGTCGATGCGGTTGAAATCCAGAATATCGTTGACGATGCCCGTCAGACTGCGCGCAGAACTGTCGATCGTTTCCAGATACTTCTTCTGGCGGTCGGTGAGCTTGGTTTCTAGAACCAGTTCGGACATGTTGATGATGGCGTTCATCGGCGTCCGCATCTCGTGGCTCATGGCGGCCAGAAAATCGGCCTTGGCGCGCCCGGCCGCCTCCGCCGCCATCTGGGCCTCGGCCAACTCGCGGTCCGCCTCCGTCATCCGCTGTCGTGTCCGGCGCACGAATTCCAGCAGCGTGCCGATCAGGCCGACCGCCAGCACTGCATTCACGCCGGCGTGAAGGCCGGCATGGAGTCCGTTGG
>JAYPGD010000193.1:0-10634 GCA_038126655.1 Verrucomicrobiales bacterium | reverse complement strand
CCGCCGAACAGGGCGTCGCCTCCTCCCAATACAATCTCGGGCTGATGTATCAATCCGGCGAAGGCATCGAGAAAAATGCCTACCAGGCCGCGCGCTGGCTCAAGGCCGCCGCCGAGCAGGGACTGCCCCAGGCCCAATACAATCTCGCCCTCCTCCACGCCAACGGCGAAGGCGTCGAAAAAAAACCCGCCGAGGCGATCCGCCTCTTCAAGGCCGCCGCGGACAAGGACATCGCCATGGCGCAGTTCTCCCTGGGGCTGATGTATGGGGACGGCGACGGCATTCCCGTCGACTCCGCCGAAGCAATGAAGTGGTATTCCGCCGCCGCCCAAAAAGGCATCGCGGCCGCCCAATTCAAACTGGGAACCATGTACGACCGCGGCGACAGCGTGGCCGAGGATCCCAAGAAGGCGGTTGAATGGTGGCTCAAGGCGGCCGCCCAGGGGCACGCCGCCGCCCAGGACAATCTGGGTTACGCCCACTACACAGGCCGCGGCGTCGCCAAGAACATCAAGGAAGCCGCCAAATGGTGGGCCAAGGCCGCCGAAAAGAACCTGGCCTCGGCCCAATACAACCTGGCCCTGATGCATGACAAGGGCGAAGGCGTCGCCAAGGACCCCAAGGCCGCGCTGGAGTGGTATCGCCGGGCCGCTGAAGGCGGACTGAAAATCGCGCAATACAATCTCGGTGTCCGGGCCGCCTCCGGCGAAGGCGTCGCCAAGGATCCCGCAGAGGCGCTCAAATGGTGGCGCCAGGCCGCCGAACAGGGCCATGTCTCCGCGCAATACAATCTGGGCGTCCACTTCTCCTCCGGCGAGGGCGCCGAACGCAACGACGTGGAGGCCGCCAAATGGTTCAAGGCCGCGGCGGAACAGGGCCACACCCAGGCGCAGTTCACCCTCGGCAATCTCTTCGAAGCCGGCCGCGGCGTCCCCCGCTCAACCCTGAAGGCCGTCGAATGGTGGAAGAAGGCCGCCGAACAGGGCATTCCCGAGGCGCAATATAATGTCGGCGTCAAATACGCCAGCGGCGGCCCCGGCTTTTCGGCCAAACATGACGAAGCCGCCCGTTGGTATCGCAAGGCCGCCGACCAAGGCCACGCCGCCGCCCAAAATGAACTCGGCATCCTCCACGACCTCGGCAAGGGCGTGCCCCAGAATTCCGCGGAAGCCGCCAAATGGTACAAACTCGCCGCCGATCAAGGCATCGCCTCGGCCCAATACAACCTCGCCCTGCTTCACTCCAGCGGCAACGGCGTCGCCAAGGACACCGGCAAGGCTCTCGAACTCTACACGCTCGCCGGCAAACAGAACTTCGGCGGCGCGCAATTCAATCTCGGCGTCATCTACGCGAATGGCGAATGGGTCGCCCGCGATCTGGTGCAGGCCTACAAGTGGTTTCATCTCGCCGCCAAACAGAACGTCGACAAGGCCGCAGACACCTGCAACGACCTCGCCAAGTACATGACGCCGGAACAGATCGACGAAGCCAAGAGCCTGGCCGAAAAACCCTGATTCCCCGCGGCGGCGAATTTGGATTCGCTCATTTCAACACTGCAGACTCCGTGACGAGCGGCCCGACCGCCCGCGCTGAGGGCGGCATCGCAAGAACTCTCCCTGTCCCAACCCGACATATCATGAAACGCTCCCTCCTTCTCGGCTCCCTCCTGCTCGCCCTCCCGGCCCTGCTGTCCGCCGCAAGTTCCGACAAACGGGTCTTCGACGCCTCCAGGTTTGACTCCCTCCAGGCCGCCTTCGACGCCGTGCCCACCAATGGCGGCGTGGTCTACCTGCCCCCCGGCAATTACGAATTGACCCAACCCCTGGTCGTCCGCACGCCCGAAACCCGCATCGAAGGAGCCGGCGCCTCCACCCACCTCATCAACCGGAACACTGAAGGCCAACCCGCGCTCCACATCCGCCCGGACGACTACGCCAAGAATAAACGCGCCCGTATGTGGCGCGTGCAGATCGGCAACTTCCGCATCAGCGGCAGCGCCAAGAGCGGCGACGGACTCCTCTGCCAGGGCATTCAGGAGGTGTTCATCCACGGTCTCTCCGTCGACCACAATGGCGGCCACGGAATCAATCTCGAAAACTGCTACGAGGATCCGCGCGTTTCGGACTCCATCCTCACCTACAACGCCGAGGCGGGCCTCAACATCCATTCCGGCCACGACATCGTGGTCAACGCCAATCACTTCGAAGAGAACCAGGACGCCGTGCGCTGCGCCGACAGCTTCAATCTCTGCATGAACGGCAACAACCTCGACGACCACCTCCGCCACGGAGTCGTCATCGAGAACACCTACGGCTCCGTGCTCTCCGGCAACATGATCGAGGAATGCAACGGAACCGCCGTCATACTCGACCGCGACTGCTATGGCATCACCATCAGCGCCAATGTCATCGCCCACGAACTCGAGGGCGGCGTGAATCTCAAGGACGCCCACGGCTGCGCAGTCTCCGCCAACACCTTTGTCATCGTCCACAAGTTCGGCGTGCGCGTTGGCCCCGACAGCGACCGCATCGCCATCACCGGAAACAGCTTCTCCAACAGCTACATGGGCGACGGCAAGGACAAGCGCCCCGCGGAACACAAGTCCCCCATGAGCCGCGACGCCGGCGGCGGCGTCATCGTCGACAATGCCTCCCACGTCAACATCATCGGCAACACCTTCACCGGCCTTTCCGCCAGAGCAGTCGAGGCGCGAGGCAAAGCGGAGAAACTGATCATTTCCGCCAACATCGTCACCGACATCAACCGACGCGCGAAGGAGAAACTCCCCGCCTTCGACCTCGGCGCCGCCCGGGCGAGCAGCATCGTGAAGGACAATCTGGTCGACTAGACCCGCGCCTTCGTCGCCGAGATCCGGCCGCCGAAACAGACATCGATGTCCGACCCCGGCTCAAACCCGCGTTCCGCATAGACCCCGGAATACCGCAACGCCTCATCGCCGGCCGCCGCATACCGCACCGGCAACGGCATCATTCCCCGTTCGCAGCGCCCGATGTCTGGATCCGGCGCGTTTCTCTCCAGGTGCGGGAGGTTGATGTTCCAGAATTCGCCCTCCTCCAGGATTTCCTCCATCAATTCCCGCATCGCGGCGGCCGCCCTCCGCGCCGCCGCCTCCCAATCCACGTCAAGCTCCCTGCGCAGGTAGTGCGAAATCGCCATCGAACGGACGCCAAGGATCCGCGCCTCCCTGGCGGCGGCGACCGTTCCCGAGTAATGGACATCGACCCCCAGGTTGCCGCCGCGGTTGATTCCCGACAAAACCCAGTCCGGGGCAAATCCGGGAAGAATCCCGCCGCGCAACGCGATCCGTGAACAATCCGCCGGCGAACCGTGGACGGCAATCTCATCCGCGCCGCGCCGCTCAACGCGGATCGCCTCGCCCGTCGTCACCCGGTGCCCGCATTCCGACATGGGCCCGGCCGGCGCGACAGTGACCACGCGCCCCGGATTCAAAGCGCCCGCCGCGTCCCGCAACGCCGCCAATCCCGGCGCGTCGATCCCATCATCATTTGTCAGCAATAGATTCATCAACTCTCAGAGGATTTGAAATCCCGTCCCGTTTGCCGTAAAAGCGCGGTCCGGATGCCCAGCGAAACAACCGCCGATCAACTTGTAAAGGCCGCAAAGAAACTCTCGACCGAGGTCGGTCGGCTGAAGTTCACCCCGCCGGTCAGCCATGTCTACAACCCCCTCGACTACGCCTGGCGGGCGCACGAAGCCTACCTCCGCAAGTGTGGCGGCAGCCGGAAACGCGTCCTTATGCTGGGCATGAATCCAGGCCCCTTCGGCATGGCCCAGACCTCCGTTCCCTTCGGCGAGATCGCCGCCGTTCGCGACTGGATGGGCATCGAGGAACCGGTCGGCAAACCCGAACCCGAACACCCGAAACGCCCCATTGACGGATTCGCCTGCCCCAAATCCGAGGTCAGCGGCCGGCGGCTTTGGGGGTTGTTTTCCCAGGTCTTCCCGGACGCGCGCGACTTTTTCGCCGAACACTTCATCGCAAACTACTGTCCCCTCGCCTTCATGTCGGAAACCGGAGCCAACATCACGCCCGACAAGCTGCCCGCCGCGGAGCTCAGGCCCGTCACCGAAGCCTGCGACGATCATCTCCGCGCCCTGGTTTCCATCCTGCAGCCCGAGTGGCTCCTCGGCGTCGGCGGCTGGGCGCACAAGCGGCTCCAGGCGTTGTTCGACAGCGACGCGTTTCACATCGGAACGATCCTCCATCCCAGCCCCGCCAGCCCGGCCGCCAACCGCGGATGGGCTGAAGCCGCCACGAAACAGTTGAACGATCTTGGAGTTTGGAAACGCCCCGGGAATTGAAATGATCAAACTCCAGGCCAGAACCATCGCCAGCGCCGCCCCGGGAGCGAAACTCCTTATCACCGGCGGCGTGCACGGCGACGAGTTTGAACCCATGTCCGCGCTGCGGCGGCTGGCCTCGCTCGTCGCCCCCGCCGAACTCACGGGCGAAGTCACCATCGTTCCGGTCGTAAACGAAGCCGCCTTCGAACAGCGGCGCCGTTGCGCCGGGGACAACCTCGACCTCGCGCGAACCTGCCCCGGAAAACCCGACGGCTCAATCACCGAACAGACCGCCCACGCGTTGACCGAACTGATCAACCAGGCCGACTACTACATCGATCTCCACACGGGCGGCTCCACCATGTCGGCGCTCCCCCTCGCCGGCTACGTGCTGCATCCCGATGAGAAGATCCTGGATCAGCAGCGCCGCATGGCCCGCGCCTTCAATCTGCCGCTGATCTGGGGAACCGACTGGCGACTCGAAGGCCGCTCGCTCTCAGCGGCCCGCGACGCCGGCGTGCCCGCGATCTACACTGAGTATCACGGCGGCGGCCGGTGCAACCCCGACGGCGTGCAGGCCTACGTCGACGGCTGTCTCAATGTCATGGCCGAACTCGGCATGATCGAGCGCCGCCCCGCCCCCGCCTGCGGCGCCCTGATCGTGGAGGATGATCGCCCCGGAGCCGGCCACATGCAGGTTCTGAACCCCGCGCCCTGCCCCGGTTTCTTCGAACCCGCGGTCACGCTCGGCGGCGTCATCGGCGAAGGCGAACTGCTGGGGACTGTTTACGATCCATTGGGCGACAGCCCGGTGGAGGTCCGCTCAAAAAACCGCGGCATGGTCATCGTCCTGAGAACCTTACCCCGAGTCGAAGAAGGCGATGCGCTGGCGGTCGTCATCGACGTCGCGTAGCGCGGGCGTCTCCGACCGGCCCTTCGCTGTCTGCCGCGACATGGCGGCGCTTCCGGGACGCGTCTGATTCGAAGGCATCCCGACTATTGTGCAGCCTTCAACCGACCATTACCTTCCAACGACTGACATGAGCATCTGGCGCTGGGCGGAACATTTTGAAGCGATTCCCGAGAAGGCCCGCATCTCGCTCGGCGAGGGCGACACTCCCCTGATTCGATCGCGAAGCATCGGCCCTGCCGCCGGAATGCCTCGCCTCTTCTTCAAACTCGAATCGACCAACCCCACCGGTTCCTACAAGGACCGCTTTGCCGCCGCGGCAGTCTCCGACATGATTGCGCGCGGCCAGGGGCGCTGTGTGGCCACCTCAAGCGGCAACACCGGCGCCGCACTGGCCGCCTACTGCGCCGCGGCGCGGATCCGCTGCCAGATCGCCATCGTCGAAACCGCGCCGGAAGACAAACTAAGGCAGATGCTCGCCTACGGAGCTGAACTCTATCGCGTCAAGGGATTCGGACTCGATCCGCAGGCCACCGCGGACACCTTCGCGCTGCTGCAGGAGGCCGCCAACCAGCCCGGCGCCGCCCTGCAGATCAGCGCCTTCAAGTATTGTCCAATGGGCATGAGCGGCGTGCGCAGCCTGGCTCTCGAGATCGCGGAGCAACTGCCCGAGGTCGATCACGTCTTCTCGCCGGCCGGCGGCGGCGGTCTGACACTAGCCACGGCGCAGGGACTGCAGTCCCGCCCAGACACCGCCGTTCACTGCGTTCAACCGGCCGGCAACGACACCATCGCCACGCCGCTGCGGGAGGGAAAACTCGCGGCTCGCGAGGTGGATTGCGACTCCCGGATCAGCGGCCTTCAGGTGGCGAACGTCATCGATGGCGACGCCGTCATCGACGCCTGCCGCGCCAGCGGCGGAGACGGCCACGCCGTGGATGATGATTTTGTCTGGGAGGTTCAACGAAGACTCGCTGAAGAGGAAGGCGTCTTTGCCGAACCGGCGGGGGCGGTCGCCTTGGCGGGAGCCTTGCAGGCTCGCGCAAACGGAGAAATCCCGGAGGACGGACATATTGTCTGCCTGGTGACCGGTTCGGGATTCAAAGACTCGGCGTCAGTCGAAAGGCTGGTCTCCGACGCGCCTTGTCCCATCGTCGAGGTCCAGGATCTGAGCGGGGCGCTGCGCCGTTAGAATGGAAGGTCTCCCATTTACCCGCCGTTGCACGGCAATCGGCTTTTATTCAGCTCAGGTCACCCCTGAGGAACACCCTCCGCGAATACGGATCGCTCTCAAACAATTCCCCTCCAAACGCAATTTCCGAGCCGACGCCCGCCTGCGCCAGCTGTAGCCTCTCCGCAGGCAGCCTGAGGACCGCCTCCACCGGCAGCTTGCCATACCCGGTCGCGATCTCCGCAATCTCGATCACCGCCTTAACCCCTCCTTCCCCGCCAAACACCGTGTCGTAGGTGAACTCCTCAACCTGCGACAGCCTGCCCCGCCACTTCACCGAACGGCCCTTGAATTCACTCCGGAAGGCCTCTGTGGATTCATAGCCCGAAATTGCCTCATTGAAGATCCTCTCCACCACGTCAGCGACACCAAGGCCAACCACCGCGGCCGGCTCGGACAGAGGGTCAGCCTCGGTCGCAACATCATCCTCCACCGCGATTCCCGCCTCATCTGCTTCCGGCTCGCGTCCAGCATCCCCTTCCTCCAATTCCGACATTGCGGGCTCAGCCTCGCCCGGTCGATCCCCTGCCCTCTCGCCCTCCGCCTTCGAGCCGACAGCCGGCGCTACTTCCACCGATTCAGTTTCCCTGGTCTCTTCCTTCCTGCCGTCTTCAACAATCGCTTCAACCGCCTCTTCCGCATCGCCTGCTGATTCCTCCTTCCCGCCGCCTTCCACCGGCAACGGCGGCGGCTCAACCTCCTCCTCCCCCTCCTCCGCATGGCGCCGCGTCTTAAGCAGGGTGAAGGCTTCCACCAGTTCTCCTACGGTCACATCCCAGCCTTTCTCGCGAAACAGCCTTCGCGTCTCCGACCATTGCAACAAGATTTCGCCCCGCAGGTTCAGGTTCAGTTTGGACGCCTTCGTGGCCGTGTCCGCGTGCCCGAAAAGCCAGCGCGCGACCGCCTTGTGAAAGACGCAGACCGCGGCAAGCACGAGCAACAGCAGGAACTCCAAGCCTCCATTGATCGCAGTGGTGTATCCCCACGCCGCCCCGACCGCAACAATGACCACCCCGATCGCGATCGGCGGGCGGACGCTTTCCGACTCATAGTCGAAAGCCAACCGTAACGCATGAACATAGGACGCCGCCGACCAGATCATCACAGCGACCACCAGCTTGGCGCTGAGGACGAACCCGGCCACGCCAAAAACCCCGGGCGCAAGCGCGTAGCCCAGGATCCGCACACAGCGCGCAGTCCCGCTCCGCACGAAAGGCCCGCCAACACAACCACGCCAAGCGCTGACTTCGTCGCCTTCTCATCTCTGGCGATGTCCTTGTAGGCATCAAGATCGAAGAACGGCGTCGAGGTGATGCGATTCGTGAAATTCATGACAGTTGCAGATTCTGCGCATGCGCAACCGCGCGCAGTATTACACTTTGCGCCCACAATTGCACCCGGATCGGCCGCCCGCCTTCCAAGCCCCTCATCCGCGACTTAACGCTTCTTCAGCGCATCCAACAGCTTTTGGTGAACCCCGCCGAAGCCGCCATTGCTGAAGACGCAGATCACATCGCCCGACACCGCCGCGTCCGACACGTGCTCGACGATGGCGTCCACCGTCGGAAGGTAGGCCGCCTGGGTTCCCGAGTCCTCGATCGCGGTCATCAGCCCGGTCGGATCGAGCCGCTGTTCCTCCGCAAGCAGTTCAAGTCGGGCCACCTCGGCCACCACGACACAATCGGCGAGCGACAACGCCTTGGCCAGTTCGTCCTGAAACACATTGCGCCTCGTCGTGTTGGAGCGAGGTTCAAAGACAGCCCAGAGGCGACGACCCCGGTATTTTTCGCGCAAGGCTTCCAACGTCTGCGCAATCGCCGTCGGATGGTGTCCGAAATCGTCGATCACCGTTACGCCATCCGCCTCGCCGAAAACCTCCATCCGGCGTTTGATTCCTTCGAAGGATGAAAACGCGGATTGAATTCCCTCGTCGCCGATGCCGGCGGCGCGCGCCGCCAAGGCCACGGCCGCCGCATTGCGCACATTGAACTCGCCCACCATGGGAATCGAGAATTTCGTCGCCCCCAATCTGAAACAGGCCCCCTCGCCGGAATAGGAAACGTCTTCCACCCGGGCTTCATTCCCTTCTCCCAACCCGAATCGCCGCACCGGGCAGAAATCCACCGCGAGCAGTTCCTTCAGGTTCTCATCGTCGCCGTTTGCGAGCAACAGACCGTTGTTCGGGACCAACCGGATGAAATGACTGAACGACTTCTTGATCGCGGCCAGGTTCTCGAAGATATCGGCATGATCGAACTCCACGTTGTTCACGATGGCGATCTCCGGGAGGTAGTGAACGAACTTGCTGCGCTTGTCGAAGAAGGCGGTGTCATATTCGTCGCCCTCGATGATGAACCACTCGCTGTCGGTGAAGCGCGCGCCCTGTTTCAGGTTGTTCGGCACACCGCCGAGCATGTAACCCGGATTCAACCCGTTGTGTTCGAACACCCAGGTGAGCAACGAGGTCGTCGTGGTCTTGCCGTGCGTTCCCGTCACCACAATGGAGCGTTTGCCGCGGATGAAGAACTCCTTCAGCAACTCCGGCAGCGAGATGTAACGATGCCGGCTCGCCAGGGTCAATTCCACCTCGGGATTGCCCCGGGACATGGCGTTGCCAATCACGATCAAGTCGGCGTCCTCGGGAATATTGTCAGGCCGAAACGGCGATTTCACCTCGATCCCCCGCTCCGCCAGGAAATCCGACATCGGGGGATAGACGCCCTCGTCGGAGCCGGTGACGTTGAACCCGCGCTCCTTCATCGCCGCCGCGGTCGAGGCCATCGCCGTGCCGCAGACGCCGATGAAATGAACGTTGTTGATCTCCTGGGTCATCCTCGCAGTTTGTTTGCTAGGATCCCGCGCACCTGCCCCGGATCCGCGGAACCCTCGCTGAGCTTCATGACGTGGCCAAGAATGCGGTTCAACGCCGCGTCCTTGCCATTGCGAAAATCGTCCGCCGGCCCCGGATTCGCCTCGATCGCCTCCTCGCAGAATTTCTCAATCTCGCCCGCATCGGCGGGTTTCCAACCCTGCTCATCCGCGATCTCCGCGGGGGGCCTGCCGGTCTCGAACATGATGGCGAAAGCGTCCTGCGCGTTCTTGCTGGTAATGCGCTTGGAATCCACCAGTTCGACCAGTTCCGCCACGGCCGCCGGTTCAATCCTGGCGTCGCCGACCTCCAACCCCGCCTCAACCAGCTTGGCGCGCAGGTTGTTGATCACCCAGTTCGCCACGGCCTTGCGGTTCTTCGCCTCCTGGACCGCTCGTTCAAAGTAATCGCCCAACGGCACATTCTGAACAAACACATCCGCGTCGCCTTCCGGCAACCCGTAGTCCGACATGAAACGCCGTTTGCGGGCGAGAGGCAACTCAACCACGCGGGCCTTCACCTCCTCCAGCCATTCATCCGTCGGCTCAAAGGGCATCAGGTCCGGCTCGGGAAAATAACGGTAGTCGTGCGCGTCCTCCTTGCTGCGCATCGATTCAGTCACGCCCAGGTCGTCGTTCCAACGCACGGTCCCCTGCTTGATCGTCTCGCCGGCCTTGGTCAACCGGGTCTGCTCCGGGATCTCATGATTCAACGCGCGTCGGACGCCGCTGAAGCTGTTCATGTTCTTGATCTCCCGCCGCGCGTTGAGCGACTCCTGCCCGACCGGCCGCACGCTGATGTTCACATCGCAACGCGCCATGCCCTTTTCCATGTCAAAGTCGCTGACGCCGCCGTAGATCATGATGTCCTTCAGGGCGTTGAGGAACGCATGGGCCATGTCCGGATTGCGGATGTCCGGCTCGGTCACGATTTCCAGCAACGGGACGCCCGCGCGGTTGAAATCGACGCCGCTCTCGCGATCGAAATGGAAGTTCTTCCCAAGGTCCTCCTCCAGGTGGGCGCGAGTGATGCCGACCCTTTCCAGTCCGCCCTCAAACTCAAACTCGACGTAGCCATTCTGCGTCGAGGGCTTGTCATACTGGGTGATCTGGTAGTTTTTCGGCGCATCGGGATAGAAATAGTTCTTCCGGTCGAATTTCGCGAACTTGGGGACCTCGCAGTTCAACAGGAAACCGGCCAGGGCGGTCAGGCGCATCGCCTCCTCGTTCGCCACCGGCAGCACCCCGGGCAATCCCAGGCAGACGGGGCAGACGTTGGTGTTCGGTTCGGTGCCATAC
>JAYPGD010000192.1:1470-10647 GCA_038126655.1 Verrucomicrobiales bacterium | reverse complement strand
CGAACGCAACATCCGTCAGCGCGCCGCCGATGTCGATCAACCGCTCGGCGCCCTGCTCACCGACCTCAAACAGCGCGGCCTGCTGGAAAAGACCCTGATCGTCTGGGGCGGCGAGTTCGGACGCACCCCGCGCCATGACCGCAACGGCCGCGGCGAACCGGGCCGCGACCACCACAGCCGCAGCTTTGTCTCCTGGATGGCCGGCGGCGGCGCCAAGGGCGGCTACGCCCACGGCGCCAGCGACGAATTCGGCTACAACGCCGTGGAGAACAAGGTCCACGTGCACGACCTGCACGCCACGATCCTCAAGCTCCTCGGCTTCGACCACGAGAAACTCACCTACCGCTACAACGGCCGCGACTTCCGCCTGACAGACGTCTACGGCAGCGTGGTGAATGAGTTGATCGCGTAAGAAATATCACCATGCTCTCGCAACGGCCGACGCGGGGAGTCTCCCGCCTCGCTGGAATGAGCCCCCGGTCGGCTGTTGCGCCCCTTTTCGGAACAACGATTCGCACAAGATGAAAACCCTCCTCGGCAGAACGCTCCTCGTCTCCTGCCTCCTTTTCACCCTCGCCGCCGGCGCGGAAGAGAAGAAGGTCAAGTTCTCCAACAAGCAGCTCGACTTCTTCGAGAAAAACATCCGCCCCGTCCTTGCGGAGAAGTGCTACAGCTGCCACCACCCGGACGAGAAGGTGAAGGGCGGCCTCGCCGTGCACACCCGCGAAGCCATTCTGACCGGCGGCGACAGCGGCCCCTCCATCATTCCCGGCAACCCCGCCAAGAGCGTCTTCATCAAGGCCATCGTCTATGAGGATGAAGACCTCCAGATGCCTCCCAAGGAGCGCTTGACCGACGCCGAAATCAACAATTTCCGGCAATGGGTCCGCATGGGCGCGCCCGATCCCCGCTCCGCCGGAGGCGATGAGACCAAGAAGATGGGCGTCATTGACCTGGAAAAGGCCCGCAATCACTGGGCCTTCCAACCCGTCTCCAAGTCCGAGCCCCCCAAGGTGAAGAACCCAGGGTTCGTCGCCAACGACATCGACCGCTTCGTCGCCGCCAAGCACGAGGCGAAGCAGCTGAAACCCAACCCCGCCACCGACAAGCGCACGCTCATCCGCCGCGCGACCTACGATCTCACCGGCCTGCCGCCCACGCCCGAAGAGGTGAAGCAGTTCCTCAATGACAAGTCGGACGACGCCTTCGAACGCGTGATCGACCGCCTGCAAAAGTCGCCGCACTACGGAGAACGCTGGGGCCGCCACTGGCTGGATGTCGCGCGCTACGCCGACACTTCCGGCGACCGCGCCAACCGCGGCGAAAACCGCTACCCCTTCGCCTGGACCTACCGCGACTACGTCATCGACGCCTTCAACAACGACACCCCGTTCAACCAGTTCATCAAGGAACAGATTGCCGCCGACTTCCTGATCGACGGGGACGCCAAGGACCGCAGCAAGCTGGCCGCCTTGGGTTTCCTCACCGTGGGCAAACGTTTTCAGGGCAACGCGCTGGAAATCATCGACGACCGCATCGACGTCGTGACCCAGGGTTTCCTCGGTCTGACCGCCGCCTGCGCGCGTTGCCACGATCACAAGTTCGATCCCATCCCGACCGGCGACTACTACTCCCTGCACGGCATCTTCTCCAGCAGCGAGGAGCCGGATTCCAAGCCTTATCTCAATGAGCCGAAGCGCACGCCCGAGTTCAGCGAATTCGAGGAGAAACTGGCGAAACTCGAGGCCGAGTACGAGGCCATCCGCCCCAACCTGATCGTGGAGGCCCTGGATGAATTCCGCGCCAAGACGGGCGAATACCTGCTGGCCTCCCACCAGGCCCTTCGGGAGAAGAACTTCGCCAAGGCGCGCGCCATCTACACCAAGCGCAAGCTGAACGTGCCGACCGCGACCTACTTCACCTCCGGCATGAAGAAGATCAAGGAGGACCATCCCGTCCTCGGCCCCTGGGTCCGCTATTCCAACCTGTCCGACAACGCCTTCGACAAACAGGTCAACAAGATCACGAACCAGGTCAAGCGGGACGACTCGGTCAACCCTCTCGTCCGCCAGGCGCTCAGCGAAGGACACCCGACCTCCATGGCGCAGGTCGCCCGCGTCTATGGCAGGATGTTCTCCGATGTCCACGACCAATGGAAGAAGCTCGGCAAGAAGGGCAAGTCCGCCAAGTCAGGCTTCCCGGATCAGGACTGCGAACAGGTCCGCGAACTCATTTATTCCGAGAAGTCCCCGATCCACCCGACCCGCCGCGAGGTCAACCGCATTGTGAACAACAACACCGTGCGCCGCGAACAGCGCAAGCTCTTCCCCAAGATCTTCAAGCTGAAAACCGAACACCCCGGCTCGCCCGCCCGCGCCATGGCCTTGCAGGACACCCGCAAGCCGCGCAACTCGCGCATCCTCATCCGTGGTGAAGCCCGCGGCTACGGCGATGAGGTCCCTCGCCGCTTCCTAGAGATCCTCTCCGAAGGCGGACGCAACGAATACTCCAACGGCAGCGGCCGCCTCGAACTCGCCGAGGACATCGCCCACCCCGACAACCCGCTGACCGCCCGCGTCATCGTCAACCGCGTCTGGGCCTGGCACTTCGGAACCGGCCTCGTCGAGTCCATCAGCGACTTCGGCCTGCGCGCCGACAAGCCCGTGCAACTCGACCTGCTGGACCATCTCGCCTCCTGGTTCAAGGACAACGGCTGGTCCATCAAGAAACTCAACAAATACATCATGCTCTCCTCAGTCTACCGGCTGGCGACCGAGGACGACGGCCGCTACGCCGAGGTCGACCCCGCCAATGATTTCCTCTGGAAATTCAACCTCCGCCGCCTCGACTTCGAATCCATGCGCGACACGCTGCTCACCTGGGGCGGCAACATCGACCTCGACATGGGCGGACAGCCTGTCGAACTCACCGACGAGGAATACCCCGTCCGCCGCACGGTCTACGGCCGGATCGACCGCGAAGCGCTTCCCGAGCTGTTCAGCACCTTCGACTTCGCCAATCCGGACATGAGTTCCAGCAAGCGCGCCAAGACCACCGTGCCGCAACAGGCCCTGTTCCTGATGAACAGCCCCTTCGTGATCGAACAGGCCAAGAAGATGATCGAGCGCTCGGACATCGATGTCCTTCACGACAAGGAGGAGCGCATCAAATACATGTATCAACTCGTCTACCAGCGCGATCCCTCCAACGCCGAATTGAACTCCGCCTGGGACTTCCTCGCGGCGCAGGAAAAGGAGGCGATCCGCTCGCAGGAACCCGAGGTCTGGAGCTACGGCTACGGGACCTACGACGCCAAGAACAAGCGCGTCCGCTTCCAACCGCTGCGCCGCTTCGAGGTGGACCGCTGGCAGGTCACCGGCCGCTTTCCCGACAACCGCGCCGGGCGCGCCTCGCTTACGGCCGACGGCGGCCACGCGCCCAAGGTGAAGAACTACGCCATCGTGCGTCGCTGGACGGCTCCCGCCGATGGAACCTACCAGGTCAAGGGTCGGCTCTCACACCAGGCCGAGGAAGGCGACGGCATCCGCGGCGCCATGGTCGCCCGTCGGCAGGGCGTGTTGGGCGACTGGAAGCTCGACAACGACTTTGCGAACACCAACTCCGAGACGCTCGACCTCAAGAAAGGCGAGACCATCGACTTCCTCGTCTTCAACAATGGAACGGACAAGGGCGACGCCTTCGAGTGGACGCCGCGCGTGACCAACGCCGAAGGCCGCGCCTGGGACGCCAATGCCGAGTTCAGCGGCCCGCGCATCCAGAACCGCGATCCTCTCACCCCTTGGCAGAAGCTGGCCCAGGCCCTGTTCCTCACCAATGAGGCCATGTATCTGAACTGAGCGATTCAGGCCCTTGGGCTTACGGCATGAGTTGCACGAGCAATCCCAATAGGCATGTTGTAGCATGCGCTGTGTCAGCGCAGACGACGGCTGTCGCATGATCGTCCCGCTTTTCGCCTGACACAGCCGACGCTACATCTGTGAAGCTGTTGTGATTGCTGAACGAATTCAAGAGGGACCCACAATCAGCGGTGACTTGGGAGAAATTCAAGCGCCGGATCGGCAAGGTCTGAAGACCCTCTGCTAAGCCGAAACCACCGCGCCGCCGGCGTTCGCCACGGCAACCGACGATTCCTCATCACTCCCCGGCGTTTCTGCGCGGAGTTTGCTGATGATCGGCGGGAGTTTCTCCAGCAGGTAGTCCACATCCTCCTCGGTGTTGTAGACGCCCACGCTGAAGCGCAGCGCGCCGCGGGCCAACGAAGGCTTCAAGCCCATCGCGGTCAACACGTGCGACGGCTCAATGGACCCGGTCTTGCAGGCCGAACCTGACGACGCGCAGATCCCTTCGCGATCGAGCATCAACAACAAAGCCTCGGCCTCGACGCCGTGAAAGCACACATTGCAGGTGTTCGGCAACCGCGCGTCGTGACTGCCGTTGCGGCAACTCACCTTGATCTGGTTCAGGATCCCCTGCTCCATCTTGTCGCGCAGCGTGCGAACGCGATGGATATCCCGCGTCAGGTGAATCACGGCCATCTCCGCCGCCTTCCCGAATCCGATGATGTAGGGGACATTGTAGGTCCCCCCGCGCCGGCCGCGTTCCTGTCCGCCGCCGGTGATGAAGGATTCGTAGGGCGTCCGCCGTTTCACGAACAGGGCTCCCACGCCCTTCGGCGCATTCAGCTTGTGGCCGGAGATCGAAAGCATGTCGACCTCGCTCAACTTCACGTCCACGTCCACCTTGCCAGCGGCCTGGACCGCGTCGGTGTGAAACGGCACGCCCTTCGAGCGACAGATCGCGGCGGCCTCGTGAATGGGAAACAGAACGCCGGTCTCGTTGTTGGCCCACATCATCGAGACAATGGCCGTGTCCGGGCGGATGGCCAACTCGAGCAGATGCAGGTCAATCGACCCGTCCGGCTCCACCGGAAGGTAGGTCACTTCGTAGCCCTGTTTCTGCAATTGCGCGCCATAGGCGATGTTCGCCGCGTGCTCGACCTTGGTGATGATCACGTGCCGCTTGTTCGGCTGGGTGATCAGGGCCGCATGAATCGCCGAATTATTGCTCTCCGTTCCGCAACTCGTAAAAATGATCTCCTGCGGCTCGGCATTGATCAACGCCGCCACCTGCTCCCGCGCCTGATCCAGATCCTTCTGCAGTCGATTGCCAAATCCGTACGCCGCCGACGGATTACCCCAGCTCTCCGTGAAATAGGGCGTCATCGCCTCGACCACCTCCGGCGCGACCCGCGTCGTGGCGTTGTTGTCGAGATAACAGGTTCTGTTTTCGGCTTCACTCATGAAAAAGCTCCCCTCATCAGCCAAATCGTTCCGCCCGGCGACGAAGGGCGGCAATTTAAGCTTTCATCCGCGTCGAGGGTAAAGGACATTCTCCGACTCAATCGACAATTCAAGCCCGTCGATTTACCGCGAAATTCCCATTGACTGAGCCCGCAAATTCATTTACATAACCAACATTAGCAACAAACTAATAATTAAGATATGAGCGAAGCCAAACCATCGCACAACGAAGTTTTGAAGGAAAACAGCCCCACGCTGGCGGGCACGATCGCGCAGACGCTGGCGGACGAGGAGGCGGACAAGTTTTCCAAGGACGACTCACAATTCCTCAAGTTTCACGGGATCTACCAGCAGGACGACCGGGACGATCGCAAGGGCGGCAAGAAGTTCATGTTCATGGTTCGCGGGCGACTGCCCGGCGGCATCCTCGGACCGGATCTTTATCTCGCCTACGACAGGTTGGCCGACGAATACGGCAACCAGACGCTCCGCATCACCTCGCGCCAGAGTTTCCAGTTCCACGGCGTCATCAAAAGCGGCCTCGGGAAGGTCATCAAGGGCATCAATGACGCCATGGCCGACACCTTGGCCGCCTGCGGCGACGTTTCCCGCAATGTCATGTCCCCGCCCACTCCGGCCACCAACGCCATCCGCGAAGCGGCGCTGGAGGATTGCCGCCGGGTTTCCGAGGCACTGCTTCCCGTGACGCCCGCCTACGTGGACATCTGGGTGGAAGGCGTGAAACTGGATCTGAACGAGAAACACGAGGGCTTTGAGGATCCGCTCTACGGCAAGACCTACCTGCCCCGCAAGTTCAAGACCGCCTTCGCCATTCCGCCGCTGAATGACACCGATGTCTTCACCAACTGCCTCGGCTTCATCGCCATTGAGGAGAACGGCGAACTGGTCGGTTACAACCTCGTGGTCGGCGGCGGTCAGGGCCGAACCCATAACAACACCAAGACCTATCCCCGCTGCGGCGATGTGGTCGGCTTCTTCACGCCGGACAAGATCGTCGAGGTCTCCAAGGCCGTGCTGACCGTGCATCGCGACTTCGGCGACCGCTCGGATCGCAAGCACGCACGCTTGAAATACGTGCTGGAGGAACAGGGTGTGGACTGGTTCCGCAGTGAGCTGGAGAAACGCGCCGGCTTCAGCCTCGATCCGGCACGGGACTACCAGTTTGAAAGCCAGGGCGATCTTTTCGGCTGGCACGAACAGACCGATGGAAATCTCTTCCTCGGCCTGCACGTTTCCATGGGCCGCGTCAAGGACGCCGAGGGCGCGCAACTCAAGACCGCCTTGCGCAAGATCGTCGAAGAGTTTCGCGCGGAGGTTCGCTTGTCGCCCTCGCAGAATATCCTGCTCACCGGCATCGACGCCGCGAACAAGGACGCCATCACGCAGATCCTTGCCGATCATGGCATTGCGGTGGCCAATCAGAGCACGGCACTGCAGCGCGCCTCCATCGCCTGCCCCGCCCTGCCCACCTGCGGCCTGGCCCTGGCGGAATCCGAGCGCTACCTGCCCAGCCTGATCGATCAGATCGAAGGCGCGTTGAACGAATCCGGCCTGAACGGCGAGGAAATTGTCATCCGTATGACGGGCTGCCCCAATGGCTGCGCCCGCCCCTACATGGCCGAACTGGGCTTCGTCGGAAAATCGCCCAAAAAATACCAGATCTACGTCGGCGGCAGTGAAAAGAGCATCCGCCTCAACACACTCTGGAAGGACACCGTTCTCGAAGAGGACATCGTCAACGAACTCAAGCCGCTGTTCGAACGCTTCAAGGCGGAGCGCAGTGACGGCGAACGCTTCGGCGACTGGTGCAACCGCGTCGTCGTGCCGGAACTCGAAGCCGCCGCTGCGGAGGAGAACTGAACAATCCAACCACGAATGGACACCCATAGACACGAATTCTTGATCCGGTTCCGCCCTGCGAACCATTCAAGAACAACCAGCAGTTCGAATGGCTTCGAAATACGCCCCTTCAGTTCCCATTCGTGTGAATTCGTGTTCATTCGTGGTTAAGAAAGCGACGCGTCCATGTCCGAAGCCATTGCAGAACCGAAACCACAGGTGAAGGAGGAACCGCTCTTCGCTCACCTCAATCTCGACCTCGCCGCCGCCAACGCCAAACTGGAAGAGGGCTCGGCGGAAGAACGGGTCGCCTGGGGCATCGAGAACTTCTCCCCTCGCATTGTGCTCTCCTCCAGCTTCGGCGCGCAGGCCGCGGTCTCCCTGCACATGGCCACCCGGCAATGGGCGGATATCCCCGTCGTGCTGGTCGATACCGGCTACCTGTTCCCTGAGACCTACGAGTTCATCGACCAATTAACCGACAGGTTAACCATTAATCTCAAGGTCTACCGCGCCGAACTCAGCGCCGCCTGGCAGGAGGCCCGCCACGGAAAACTCTGGGAACATGGCGTCGAGGGCATCGAACAGTACAACGCGATGAACAAGGTGGAACCGATGAATCGGGCATTGGAGGAACTCGACGCCCTGGCCTCCTTTGCGGGGCTTCGTCGCCAACACAGCGAGGGCCGCAGCAAGCTTCCGGTTCTCACCATCAGCCGCCGCCGCCTGAAGATCCATCCGCTCATCGATTGGACGGACAAGAACGTCTACGACTACCTGGTCAAGAACGACCTCCCCTACCACCCGCTCTGGGACGAGGGCTATGTCTCGATCGGCGACACCCACACCAGCCAGAAACTCACCGACGGCATGGACGCCGAACAGACCCGCTTCTTCGGCCTCAAACGCGAGTGCGGCCTCCACGAGGGCGACAGCGCGGACTACAGCATCTGATTCTCTTCTTCGCCACGGATGAACACGAATGGACACGAAGATTATGGATCTCGCCCCACGGCGGCCCCACTGGTTTCTGAGCCTGTTGCAACGTCGGCCGACTCCGCGCTGTTGTTCAGAATGATTCGTGTGAATTCGTGTTCATTCGTGGTTCGCAAAGACTGACCATGGGCGCGCCGGAGAACATTCATCCCGAGTTCGATCGCATGCTCGAACGGGAGGCCAAGGAGACGTTGCTCCAACAACACGGCAGGGTCCTCTGGCTTTATGGCCTGTCCGGCTCCGGCAAGAGCACGCTGGCCCACGCGCTGGAACGCAGACTCCATGACGAAGGCCGCCTCACCAAGATCCTCGATGGCGACAACATCCGCACCGGCCTGAACAACAACCTCGGCTTCACCGACGAGGATCGACTGGAAAACATCCGTCGCATCGCCGAGGTCGCCAAGTTGTTCTGCCACGCCGGCGTCGTGACCATCACTTCCTTCATCACGCCCAGGAAGGAACTGCGCGCCATGGCCCGCAAGATCATCGGCAACGACGATTTTCTCGAGGTCTTCGTGAAATGCTCCTTCGAGACCTGCGAGCAACGCGATGTGAAGGGCCTCTACGCCAAGGCCAAGGCCGGCGAGATCAAGAACTTCACCGGCCGCGATTCCTCCTTCGAGGAACCGGACAACGCGGATCTCGTCATCGACACCGACGCCGAGGATCTCCAGGCCTCGCTGGAGCAGTTGCTGGACGCAGTCAGGCCATTGATCGAAAGGAGCGCCGCGGAATGAGAAAGCGAGCCGCCATCTTTGTAGATCCCGGTAGAAACGAACGTAAGTTCGTTCACTTCAATCGTCGCACTATCAGTCAGAGCGGACTCACGTCCGCAGCTGCGAGTCCAATTCGATAGCAGCCCTTTTTCCCCCACTTTACCAATGGAACACCACCACGGATATCGACTCACGCACCTGAAGCATCTGGAAGCCGAGGGCATCTTCGTCATTCGCGAAGTGGCCGCACAGTTCCAGAAGCCCGTCCTCCTGTTCTCCGG
>JAYPGD010000192.1:0-1460 GCA_038126655.1 Verrucomicrobiales bacterium | reverse complement strand
CACCTGGCGCGCAAGGCCTTCTGGCCGGCCCGCCCGCCCTTCCCCATGATGCACATCGACACCGGCCACAACTTCCCGGAGACCATCGCCTACCGCGACCAATTCATGCACGACATCGGCGCCGAATTGATCGTCAAGCACGTGCAGGACTCCATCGATCAGGGACGCGTCGCCGAGGAGAAAGGCCCACGCGCCAGCCGCAACAAGCTCCAGACCGTCACCCTGCTCGACGGACTTGAGGAAGGCCAATACGACGCGGCCATGGGCGGCGCGCGACGCGACGAGGAAAAGGCCCGCGCCAAGGAGCGCTTCTTCTCGCATCGCGATGAGTTCGGTCAATGGGATCCCAAAAACCAACGCCCCGAACTCTGGAACCTGTTCAACGGCAAGAAATCCATGGGCGAACATTTCCGAGTATTTCCGTTGAGCAACTGGACCGAGATGGACATCTGGCAGTACATCAAGCTGGAGAACATCCCGCTCCCTTCCATCTACTTCAGTCACGAGCGCGAGGTCATCGAACGCGACGGCGTCCTGCTCGCCAACACCGAGTTCATCACGCTGCTCGACGGCGAGGTTCCCGAGAAGCGCACCATCCGCTTCCGCACCGTCGGCGACGCCACCTGCACCGGCTGCTGCGAATCCACGGCTTCGACGGTGGATGACATCATCGAGGAAGTCGCCGCCGCCCGTCAGACCGAACGCGGCGGCCGCGCCGACGACAAACGCTCCGAAACCGCCATGGAGGACCGCAAGAAGGAAGGCTACTTCTGAAGAAACTCCAAGCTCCAAAGCCCAAGAGCCGGGAACCACGAACCGCCTACGCAAAGCTACGTCGCGTCAAGATGGACACAAATTCACACGAATCATGAAACAGATCACCACCGCCGAATTTGAAGCCGAGGTCGTCAAATCCGACCTGCCGGTTCTCGTCGATTTCTACACGGACGCGTGCGGACCCTGCCGGATGATGGCGCCCGTTCTTGAGGAACTCTCCGTTGAGGAAGGCGGACGGTTGAAAGTGGTGAAGGTCAACGCGGCCGAGGAGATGCAGTTGGCGGGCTCACTGGGAATCGGCGTCGTGCCCACGTTTCTGCTTTTTCACAAGGGCTCCCCGGTCGGCCAGAAATCCGGAGTGCAGGTAAAACAGGCCCTGCTTGATTGGGCGCTGGCGACGGCCGGATAAAGCCGGGGCGAGATTTGGGGTTTGGAACTTGGAGCTTCTTTGAGATTTGGAGCTTGGAATTTGAGATTTTGTGACATGACAACGACCAAAGGATATCTCGACATGGACCTGCTCCGCTTTACGACGGCGGGCAGTGTGGACGACGGCAAGAGCACGCTCATCGGGCGGCTTCTCTACGACAGCAAGGCGATCTTCGAAGATCAAATGGAGGCCGTCGAACAGAGCAGCAAGCAGCGCGGCGACGAGATCGTGAACCTCGCCCTGCTCACCGACG
>JAYPGD010000191.1:0-10673 GCA_038126655.1 Verrucomicrobiales bacterium | reverse complement strand
CCGGCGTTCCGGCGCGCCCAACCGGCCATGGCCGCGACGCCGCCCAGTCCGGTGGTGAGCATGTTCCGCTGGGCCGTTGAGTCGAGGTTGACGATGTTGACGTACCAGACGACGTCGAGCGCATCGATGAGCTCGCGGAGCGGCCCGATGGTGAGGTCGATTTCGGAGCGGGGCGTCGCGTCGAACTTCACCCAGCCGCGGTCGGGGAACCAGCCTTCGGTCCAGGCGTGGGCGTCGCTGGCGCGGATGTTGACCCAGCCTGTCAGCCAGTTGGGGCGCCCGGGCACGTAGCCCAGCATGACGCGGCTGGGGATGCCGCGCATGCGGAGCAGCAGTCCCATGGCCGAGGCGTAGCGTTCGCAGTGGCCGCGGCGTTCATTGAAGATGAAGTCGTCGATGGGGTTCAGGCGGGCGAGAGCCGGAGCCCCGAGCTCATATTCGAAATTCTCGATGAAATGGCTTTCCAGGCGCCGCGCCTGTTCCAGGGGGTCGTCGATGCCGGCCACCTGGTTTTCGAGCCATTCCTCCAACCGCGCGGACTGCGGGGGGTGGTTGAGGAGCGCCCGACCGTAGCGACGTCCCAATCCGTGGACCTGCGGTTCGGGGTCCAGCCAGTATTCGTAGACATTGTTGGCCGTGCTCCAGATGGACCGGCATTCGATGAATTCATGGAAGGTGCGCCGCGGTTGGTTGAAGAACCGCCCCTCGAGGGCCACGATGCGCCCGTCGGTCGGCAGGTATTTCCCGAGGTTGCGCACCTCCTTGACCCGCACGATGCGATGCGGAAAACCGTCGCGCTCCCCGGGCGGGAGAAAGCGGTTGTAATTCTTGCCGGGGACGCCGTCGGGATGCCACTTGACGCCGTCGAAGGTGGTGAGCGCGAAGAGGCGCAGATAGTTCAGGTTCTCGCCCTTGATCTGCATGATGACGCGCTCCGAGCCTCCCGAACCGCCGCGTCTTGTATCCAGGGTGGAATCGAGCAGGGAGCCGTGGTCCGGGCCCCGGCGCAGCGCCGGAAAGGCCGAACTCAGCAACCCTCGCGGAAACACGGCAAAGAACACGACCATGACCGCGACCACGGCAAACACGCGGGTCCACTTCAGCCGGGGCCAGATCGAATAGGTCGACTTCGGAAAGTGGTCGCCCTCCAGTTCCATCAGGGCGCGTGGTATCAGGAAGGCGGTCACCACGAGGATGGGAATGAACCGGTAGTCGAGCACGACCGTGCAGGCCACCCCCAACTGGACTGTCGCGGCGATCAGGGCGAAGAGTTGCTCGCGGCGATCCAACGCGCGCAACAGACGCCCCGCCTGAAAGAGCGTGATCCCGTGCCCGATGAAGAAGTGCGAACTCTGGTCCGGCAGATAACCGATCAGGATGCCGCCGGCCGATCCCGCGACCAGCAACGCGCATTCGGCGAGGGGCGACAACAGGACGGGACGCCTGGCCGCGACCTTCAGGCAGACAACCCAGAGCGCCACGCTGGCCAGCGGCAGCAGCCAGCCGTCCCAGGACAGGCTCTGGCAGATGAAGCCGAGGAGGATCAACTGGTTCAGCGCGCGGTTCATGGCGGTTCAATGCACGGGGCTGATGCGGTCCTTTCCATAGGCGGACATCGGAAGCCCGGCGGGCCCCGCCGATGCCATCCCGTCTTCCGGCAGGTAGACCGAGACACGTCGGCCGCGCGCGGCGATTTCCGCAATCGCCTCGGCGGTATCGTCGTTCCAGGACAACAACACGAAGGCGAGCGCGGCCTTCCGCGAAACGGCCTCGGCGGCCTTTCGAATGCGGTCGGCCCGCAGGCATCCCTCCCGCGTCTCCAGACGCGCGAGGGTGTCGAGTATTTCATGGCCGTCCGCGAACGGCGGCACAATCAGGCGTCGCATCGAGGCGAGGTCGATCCACTCGACATGATGGCCCTCATCGAGGGCGGAGAACATAAGGGAGCCCGCCGCGCGCGCGCAGTTGTCGAAGACGGCCGGATCGGCGCCGGCCTTGCAGTCCATGACAAAGGCGACCCGGCCGGAAAGCTCCTCATCGAAGGACTTGGTCATGAGGCCGCGGCCCTTGCTGCTGCTCTTCCAGTGGATGTTCTTCAAGGGATCTCCCGGCTGCGCCTGGCGGACGCCGGAGAACTGGGAGCCTGAGTTGGAGCGGCGGCCGCCCTTGAAACGCCCCCCGACCATGGCGTCGTAACCCGCGGCCCTGGGGGACGCGGTCTCGTAGATGGCGGGGTGCACGACCACCTCGCCCGGCAGTTCGCGGCGCCGGCCATAGCGCAGCAGGCCAAACGGGTAGAAGGAGAATATCGCGGCCTCCTCATTGCGGAATACGCCGCGGCGCTGGAACTCAAGCCGGGGAACAAGGTGCGCGGTCTCGGCGGGGCCCATCCCGCCCAGTCGCAGCAACGGGCCGGCCGGAGATTCGACGCGTATGAACCCGGCGGCGGAGTCTCCCGTGTTCTCGATCCGCCAAGGCTGGGACAGCGTCTGCCCTTCCGCAATGTGAACGCTGGGCGGCGGCTCGATCTCGAGCTGTAACACGGCCCGTCGCGCGGCGAACCAGTTCACGACGAAGCAGCCGAGCAATGTCCCGATGGGAAACAGGAGGAGGCCGGATTGCGACGTCATTGACGCGCCGTACACGACGATGCACACGGCCAGCAGGACCCAGCCGGTTCTCGTCAGGCGGGTCATGCCGTTTCGGAAAGACGCGTCCGGCTCAGGAAGCCAGAGGCAGCGTGAATCGGAACAGCGCGCCGCCCGCCTCGCTGTTGCCTGCTTCGATGGTTCCCTTGTGGTCCTCGACGATCTTCTTGCAGATCGCGAGCCCCAGGCCCGTGCCCTGGGCCTTGCCGTGGGTGGCGAACGGCTCAAACACATCCTTCAGGATCTCCGGCGCGATGCCCGGGCCTGAATCCTCAATCTCGGTCAGAATCGTGTCCTCCATGACCTTGAAGCGAACCTGGATGGTCCCGCCGCGGGTCAGGACATCCACCGCGTTGTTGATCAGGTTGTAAAACACGTGGACGCCGCGACGTTCGTCGAGGAGCACGGACGCCTCCGGAACCTCCTCTGACGCCAGTTCGACCTTCTTGTCCGCGAGATCCTCCCGCAGGTCCTCCAGGATCCCCGAGACGTAACTCCGGTAATCGACCGGTTCGAGCACGACGGACGCCTGCGAGCCGCGGGTGAACTCCAGCAACTCGCTGATCATGTTGCTCATGCGCGTCACCTGTTTGGCGATGCGCTTCTGGGCGGACTGCCGCATGGCCGGCGACGCGGATTCCATGCCGGCCATCTCGGCGGCGAGGCCCACGATGTTCAGCGGGTTTTTGAAATCGTGCACGATGGAGCGGGCGAAGCGACCGACCAGCGTCAAGCGCTCGGCCTGGAGGCTCTCCTCGACGTAACGCCGGTTGAAGTCGCGCAGGCGGAGGCTGAATTCACGCAACAGGCTCACCGCCAGTTTGGGAGATTGGTCAAGGATGCGAATCAGATCGTCGCGATGAAGGAAATACACCTTGGTGTCGGATTCCGCCGAAGCCGTGGCCGAACGGGGGCGGTCGTCCAGGATCGCCATCTCGCCGAAGAAATCCCCCGGTTTGACCCGGGTCAACACCCGGCGTTCCGTCTCGCTGACGCGGGTTGAGACCTGCACCAGGCCTTCCAGCACGACATAGATCCCGTCGCCCGGATCCCCTTCGCGGAAGATCACATCCCCCGTGTGATAGGCGCGCATTTCCGCCGTCTGCTCCAGGGCCGACAACTGTTCGGTGAGCAGGCCGCTGAACAGTTCGACTTTGTGAAGTTCCGACATCGGGGGAAGTGTATCGGCTTTGGTGGTCCCGTAAAGCGGGTTTATGAGGGGAGGGGTGTGCGTCGTCATGAGCTGTGGCTGGCCGCGCTGCACCGTCAATGACGCAATCCAGGGCCACTTTGATACTCGACAATCCAACGGTGAGACTTTAACGATCCGCCACCTGTGCGGCGGCCGCGCAGAGCGTCGCCCCGATTTCCTATGAAGATAGTCGACATGCGCGTCCATTTGATCGCGATCGCGGATCCTCCGATCCGCAGTTCGTATGGACTGCACGCCCCCTACGCCCTGCGCAACGTCCTGGAGCTCATATCCGAGGACGGCGTTGTCGGAATCACCGAAACCTACGGCGGCGAGGCTCCGGCCCGGGCCTTGGAGGAGTTGCGGGACCAGATCGTCGGCGCGGATCCCTGGCGACTCACCGGTTTCCTGCTCCCCATGGTCGAGGGCGAGGGCAGCGACCTGGAGCGTTCGCAGACCTACCACGTGCCCGGGGAGAATCCTCTCGACGCCACCACGCGCACCTATGCGGCCGTGGAGGTCGCCTGCCTGGACCTGATCGGCAAGTCGGTGGGGCAGCCGGTCTGCGACCTGATCGGCGGTCGCGTGCGCGACGAGGTCCCCTTCTCCGCGTATCCCTTCTACAAGCACGCCGGCGGCGGCGGCGAGGGCGACGATGTCCGCGAGGATGAATATGGCGAGGCCCTTTCGCCCGAGTCCCTCACCGCCCAGGTCGTGCAGATGCGCGAGAAGTACGGCTTTGGCTCCATCAAGTTCAAGGGCGGCGTGTTGGATCCGGAGATCGAGGTCGAGACGATCAAATGTCTCCGCCGCGAACTCGGTCCGGAGGTTCCCCTGCGCATCGATCCCAATTGCGCCTGGTCGGTTGAGACCTCCATCAAGGTGGGCAAGGCCCTGGCGGAGGAGCTTTCCGGCGGCGGTTATCTGGAAGATCCCTGCGCCGGGCTGGAAGGCATGGCCGAAGTCCGGAAGGCGCTGCTTGCCGAAGGCATTGAGACGCCGCTCGCCAGCAACGTGGCGGTGACCTGTTTCGCGGACATCCCGAGGTCCGTGGAGCTCGACGCCGTGCAGATCATATTGTCGGACCACCATTACTGGGGCGGCATGCGGCAGATCCAGCACCTGGCCAAGGTGAGCAAGATGTTTGGCATCGGGCTTTCGATGCATTCCAACAGCCATCTGGGCGTCTCGCTGATGGCCATGGCGCACGTTGCCGCCGCCACGCCGCATCTCACCTACGCCTGCGACACCCACTACCCCTGGCAGCAGGAAAAGGACGAGATCGTCGCCGGCGGCCGGGTGAAGATCGAGAACGGCTGCGTCCGCATCCCCGATAAACCCGGTCTCGGCGTGGAATTGGATTACGACCAGATTGAGCGCGGCAAGGAACGCTACGCCAACTGCCCCTACCGCAAGCGCGACGACGAGGCCGAAATGCAGAAGCACATCGACCCCGAGTGGAAACGCATCCTCCCGCGCTGGTGACCCTTTCAACCACGAATGAACACGGATGAACACAGATCAGGGACTTCCGCCTCTGGCTTCGGAATGCAGAGCGCAGTCCGGGAACAATCGTGTGATATCCCCCACGGTTGCCTCGCTTGGTTCCTTTGAAGTCAAAGCCGGCGCCGCCACGCAACACGAACCACGCGACACGAATCATGGACCCCGAAGAATTCCGCTCCAGTCTACCCGGCGTCGTCGGCTTTCCGGTGACGCCGTTCAATGACGACCTTTCGCTCGATCTCGACGGCCTGCGGGCCAATGTCGAATCCATGCTCGACCAGCCCTTCACCTCCATCGTTGCGGCGGGCGGCACCGGGGAGATGTATTCGCTGACGCCGGAGGAGCACGTCGCCGTCGTCCAGGCGGTGGTCGAGGTGGTCGACTGCCGGATTCCGGTGATTGCGGGGACGGGTTTCAATCGCGCGACCGGAGCCGGACTGGCCCGTCGTTGCGAGGCCGTTGGGGCCAGCGCGATCCTGGCCTTTCCGCCCTATTATCCCGGCGCGCATTTCGACGGCTTGTTCGACTACTACAAGACCATCGGCGAGGCGACCTCGTTGGGGCTGATGATCTACAGCCGCGATTGGGCAAAGTTCTCCGCCGCGCAGGTGGAGAAGCTCTGCGAGATCGACAACTTCGTCGCGTGGAAGGAAGGCCAGGCGGACATTCGGACCTACCAGATGATCATGAACCGCGTTGGCGACCGGCTCTACTGGGTCGGCGGCGCGGGCGATGACATGGTTCCGGCCTATTACTCGCTCGGCATCCGCACCTACACTTCAAGCATTTCCAATGTGGCGCCGAAGCTGTCCATCGCCCTGCATGAGAAGGCGGCCGCCCGTGACGACGCCGGCCTGGAGGAACTGATCCGCGAATACGTCGCGCCGCTCTACGAATTCCGCGCGCGTCGCAAGGGCTACGAGGTCAGCGCGATGAAGGCGATGATGGACATGGTCGACCTCAAGGGCGGCCCCAGTCGTCCGCCGGTCGTGGAGGTCCTGCCGGAGGAGATGGACGAACTTCGCGCCATGGTTGACAAGTGGCGGCCGTATCTCTGAGCGAAGGCTGAATTGCGCGGACGATACCGACATGCCCCGCATCCGATTCCAGGCCGGTCTGCTTGCGGCGCTGCTCTTCGCCGGCGTCGCCCACGCCGCCGACGATCCGTTCTCCTTCACCCCGCCGGAGGGCTGGCGCCCCGAACGCATCCCGTTTCCCCTCGGCTTTGCTCCGGAGATGAAATACCGGGGCTTCGAGGAGCTTCGGTTCGGCCCCGGCATGTTCAAACCCGGATCGGAGACCTACTGGACCTACGCGTTCTTCTGGTGGGTGGAGGGAAAGCAGGAGTTCGACGCCAAAACGCTGAAGCGCGATCTGGAAGTCTACTACAAGGGCCTCAGCCGGGCGGTCGGCGGCTCCCGGAACCTGCGTCTGGATCTCGACAAGGTGAGCGCAAAGGTGACGGCGGCGGATTCCCGCGCCGCCAACGGCGCCGGAATGCACAAGGTCCGGCATACGGCGGAACTCAAGACCTACGACGCCTTCGCCACCGGAAAGCTGCTGGATCTTCGCGCCGAGATTTCCGTTCGCCATTTTCCCGGGGTGAACCGGACCTGGGTCTGGTTCAGCGTCGCCCCCAAGGCCGCTCCGCCGTCGGTCTGGAAAACCATGCGCTCCGCGCGGAATTCCTTCCGCGTCCGGACGACGAAGCGGAAATGAACGGCGCCGCCGGCTACTTTGCGCCGAGGCAGAGCAGTTCGCCGGTCCGGGTGGTCAGGTAGAGGCGTTCGTTGGCGATGGCGAGACCGTCCCAGGCCGGCGGCGGAACCTGACGCTCGGCGAGGATGGAGCCATCCCGGGTCGACAAGGTCTTCAGTCGGCCGTCCTCGTGGACCGCGTAGAGCTTGTCGTTGCCGGCCAGCGCGAGGGCGAAGAGACGGTTGTGGAGCTGCGTCCCGAACTTCTTTTCCTTGGCGCGCTCTTCGGCGGGCGTGAAAGGATCGGCCTTCCATGACGCCTTTTCAGCGAGTCGATAGGTGCGATAAGGCTTCTCGCCCCTGCGCGCCGCGCCCGCCGCCGCCCAGCCGGTGATCCATTTGGGGCTGAACTTCTCGCCGTTCTCCAGATCGAAGTCGCGACGGAAGATCTCTGTCGTCCCGTTGAGCGAGGAGAAGACGGTCTTGTCGCGGAAGACCGCCAAGGGCCTGCGCCGGGCCTCGCCGGGGAAACGATGCACGTGGCGCGCGCCGTAGGTCCAGGAGCCGCGGTGCACATAGGCGTCGCCGCCGCCGGTGTTCAGCTTGGCGAAGGCGTTCCACTTGTCGACCCGCACATCCTTGCCGTCGCGGGTGATCAGCCAGCGGGACATCGTGATGCGATCGCCCTCCTGGTGCATGATGTCGAAGGGGTCGAACTCCAGTCCGGAATTCTCGTAGTAGCCCTTCTGCGGGACGGTGTCGATGCGTTGAACCCAATGCCGTTTGCCGGTCATGGGATCGACGGCGAAGATCAGGATGCCGCCGTCGGCGAAGGGTTGGCGACCGGCGGCGAAGTAGGCGACGTCATCGATGATCAGGATGGCGCCCGGCACGGGCCAGGGGGATTCGACCTGGCCGTAGGCGACGATGCGTTCGGTGGTCGGGGCGGCCCGCAGTCGCCAGACCGGTTCACCGGAGTCCGCGCGCAGGGCATGAACATGACCGGAGGCGGAACCGAAAATGCAGAGTCCGCGATGGATCGCCGGCGGCGTGTCGACCCGTCCGTCGGCGGTGAACCGCCAGCGGACCCTGCCGGTGTCGGCGTCCAGTGCGACCACTTCATGCGCGTGGCTTCGCGCGACGTAGGCCAGGCCGTTGGCGATGACCGGCGCCGAGACGGCCCCCTTCACGATGGCGTTCTCGCGCCAGTCGTGAAGGATCGGCCCGAGGGGGGCGTCGCCGATCATCGCGACCTCGGACTGGCCGGCGATCCGGGCGCCCCAGATTGTCTCCAGCGATTCCGGTCCCGGTCCGGTCGCGCTGCCGCTGCGCCAACGGTCGCCGCGATAGAAGGGCCAATCCTTGTCGGTCGATGGTTTCTGGGTGGGCGCTGAGCTTGATGGGGCGGTCGTGGCGCGCTCCAAGGGGAATTCGATTTCCTCCAGGGGTTTCATCGCCGGGTTGTCGCCGGGACTTTTGGGGGCCATGGACACGTAGCCGCGCAGCATGGGCCAGCAGGTGCAGTGCTTGGGCGTGGTGTAGACGAGGCCGTTGGCGGGGACCCAGCCGTTTTCCGAGGAGCAGTTGGCCTTGGTGATGCGGTTGGCCACTACCTTGCCGGACTGCAGGTCGGTCATGTCCAGAACGCCCGCGAACATGAAATACGGCGTCGCGACCGGCGGGAAGCAATGAGCGAGCCCCGCGTCATAGGTGACCGAGGTCTTGCCGGTCAGCGGATCCAGCGAGGAAACCTCGATGGGCAGACGCTCCATTTCGGCCTTGTCGGCGGTGTTGGTCTTGCCGCCATGGAGAATCCAGAGGCCGCTGTCGAGGTACATCGCGCGGGCCTGTCGGCGATGATTCATTCCCGGCGCGAAGTTCTTCTCCCACATCAGGCTGCCGTCCTTGGTGGAGACGATGTGGATGCCGTTGCCCGCATCATGGTCGCTGAACGACGACACCTCGAAGGCGATCTGATCCTTTTGGAGCACCGTCCGCGTGACGGAGCCCAGCCATTCATGATCCGAACGCCGCCAGAGTGCGCCGCCCGATTTGAGATCGATCGCGACGGCCTCGGTCTTGACGCCGCGCTTCGGATTGCCGTGGGTGAGCAGCGCCATGCCGTGACCGGCGACCAGATTGCCGATGCCGGCGGCCTCAAAGCTCCAGCGTTCCTTCCCGGTCGCCGCATCGTAGGCCCGCGCCGCGCTGTCGTCGGAGGCGATGACCAGGCCCTCGTGATGCAGCAGCTGTTTCGGCTTGGTCAGTCCCGCATATTCCACGGCGGCCTCGCCGGTGGCCGCATTCAGGGCGGACAGTTTTCCATCGACGACCGCGAAGAGTTTTTCCTCCGCGGCGATCGGGCGGGCCAGTTCGCGGGACAGGCGGGGGAAGGCAAAGTCGGCGGCGTTCAATTGGCCCTTGCGAAGGTCGTTGTGCCAGAGTCGCAGGCCGTTGAAACTGTCCCGGGCCAGCAGGCCGCCATAGAAATTCCGTCCTCCGGCCGAAACCATGCCTTCCACCTCCGAAGTCGCCGCGGCCACCCACCTCACCCGTTCGGGCGGACCGACGAGGGTGTCGGTGGAGACGGCGTTGCCGTCGGCGGCGTGGCGGGGGTGGGACCAGGCGTCCATGTCGCCGGGCCAGGGCTTGCGCCCCACGAGGCGGCCATCCCGCGATTCGATCCCGCGAAACCCCGCCGCCTCCAACTGGGGGGGCGTCAACCCAGTCGCCTTTTCCGCCACGACCGCGCCCAGCGGCGTCAATACACGAAACACCTCGGAAAGCGGCGCGCCCGGCGCGGTCACAATGGCGCAGTTCACGAGGTTCTCGGCGTAAGGCAGCGGCGCGTCTTTCGGCAGAACCTCAGCCGAGGACAAGCCATAGTTGCCGTCCGCATGGATCGCCTTTCGCGCCGCCTCGACCCTGGCGGGCGAGGCGTCGAGGATATGGGCTATGTAGCGGCCCGTGCGACTGAGTCGCGTGGCGAGTCCGGCGTCGCCCGCGCCAAGCTGGATCACCAGGCCGCCATGGACGCCGCCGGGTTCGGGCGTCGTCGTCGCCGCGTCACTGCGGATGGCGGGGCTTCCAAGGAGGAGGGTTGCGGCGAGGAACAGCCGCGCCGGAGCAGGCGGGAAATGTTTTTTCATGAGCCATTCCCGGATAGGGGAGCCGCCCGGGATTGTCAACCGATGGTTGGGCTCAGGCGATCAATTCCCTGATCACATTTCCGCCGAACTGGCTGAGTTGCTTGAAGCGGCCGGCGTGGTAGAAGGTGAGCTTGTTGTCGTCGAGACCGAGGAGATGCAGCAGCGTCACGTGGACATCGCGGATGTGGCGGGCGCGGTCGACGGCTGTCGCTCCGATTTCATCCGTGGCGCCGACCGTATGGCCGCCCCTGGTTCCGCCGCCGGCGAAGAACATGGCCATCGCCTTGGCGTTGTGGTCGCGGCCGTAGGACTTGCCGCCGCCGCGGAGGCCGTTGTCGGGGGTGCGTCCGAACTCGCCGCAGAAGACAATCAGGGTGTCGTCCAACATGCCGCGCTCCTTGAGGTCCTTGATCAGCGCGGCGATGGGTTCATCGCCAAGGCGATCCAGGGCTGGCTGCGGGACAACAACATCAAGACGATC
>JAYPGD010000190.1:6685-10782 GCA_038126655.1 Verrucomicrobiales bacterium | reverse complement strand
AAACCAACGGAAACTGTCTCATAAGGAATGGGCCGAAACGTGGGGTCCAATCACGCCTAAGAGTGTTCACCGAATTGGGATTCTGTTTGGCGTGTGATGGGTACGAGGTGATCGAGCGGTTGCCTACGCACCTGGAATTGGAAGAGGATCTCGTCAAGCAGGAGAAACGCCGGCGCCCCCTGGTTGACTGGGACGCCCGCCTGCGCATTGAGTGGGCCCGGCTGCGGCAATCGCCTCGGCGCTGCCTGGAATGCAGTTCGACCGACGTCAGAACAGTAGAGATAGACCAGTTCGAGCGGGACGGGTATCCGGTTCACTTCGTGCCTGATGGCTGCCCGAACTGCGGAAAGGATCTGTTGTTGAGTGTGGTGATCGCCATCTCGATTCCGATCGAAATCTACCACACACCGGAGGGAATCCGGCTGCCCCCGGAATCGGATTCGGAATCGTGAAGGCGGCCTGTTTGGGGCGCGCATGAGGTGGTCAGCCTCACCCCCGTTCATCCGGCACGAAGCGTCTTAGTCGTCGGGCGAACTCATGGGCGAGGGCGCTCATTTTCTCGGCTCGCTCCGGGGAGAGTTGGCGTTTGCAGTTGAAGTCCCATAGGGCGAGCCAGTGGTCGAAGAACTCCGGTTGGATGCCGATGCCCCGGTGCGCGCCAACGAGGCCGCCCCGATAGGTGGAGGGGCGGCCGGTCTGCAGGGCCCAGAAGTCGGCGATCTTGGCGAGGTGGGATTCCCAGTCCTTGATCTGCGCGTTGAAAATCGGGCCGATCACGCCGTGTTGGCGGACGTCCATGTAGAAGGGGCGAATGAACTCCAGGATGCCTTCGTGGCCGCCGAGTTGGGTGTAAAGGGTTTCAGCCTCGGATGCGGGATTCATGTGGGTTGGATTGTTTGAAAGCCTGATGAATTCAAGATCTGCCCGAGGATGTCGAGGCCGACCTACGGAATGACTTTCTTCATCCGTGGGTCGGCTCTGCCATCCGTGGGGATTCTGAGTTTACTCATCGAGGCCAGGTCCTGAGAGCCTTGCCGTCCGCGGATCGCAACGTCAGGCCTGTGATCACCGACGTTCCGGTTGTGTCGCCCGTGTCGAGTCTCAGGCCGAGGATGGTCTTGGTCGTGTCGATTTTGATGGAGATGTCGCGCCATTCGTTGTCGGGAAGGATCTTGAACTCGGTGCGCGGGCTGTTGGGGAGGTTTTGTCCGGGATTGGTTTGAACGAAAAGCTCGCCCTGAGAGCCGGCCGCGGACTTGAGGCGAAAGGTCAGTTCGTAGGGGCCTGACGCGCCGAGGTCCTTGATGCGGTCGATCGCGATGCCGGGATCGTCGTCGCTGGTGAATTCGAGGCGGACCTCGTTTCCTTTGATGCGCATCTGCGTGTTCTTGCGGGCGCGGATCTTGTCGGGGCGGCGTTGGCCGCCTTTCGATCTGCCGTTGGCGGTCGAGGTCCGGCGTTTGCCGATTTCGCCGAGAGGTTGTTTGAAGTCAGTCCATTCCGGATGGAGGTGGCCGGAGGCCTTCTTCTCGACGGGGGTGTTGGCCTTGGGCGGAGCCTTGAGAACATGCTCCGTCATGTGGCTCCAACGCCTGGCCATCTGGTTCAGGCGGGCGGGATGTTGACGCGCCACGTCGTTCAATTCCGTCCGGTCGTTGGCGACGTTGTAGAGTTCCCAAGGCTGTCGGCGAAAGCTGACGAGTTTCCAGTCGCCCTCGCGAAGCGCGCGATCGTCTGAGAAGAGGAAATGAATGGGGGATTTGCGTGAGAGTTTGCGGCCTTGAAGATGAGGGAGGAGGGAGGTCCCAGAAACGGGCTCCAATTCGCGGCCGGGCCAGGTTGTCGGGATATCCGCCTTGCCCATGTCGGCGAGCGTCGGAAGCACGTCGACGAGGTGCGCGGGTTCGTGTGTGATGGAGCCGGGTTTGTGTTTCAATCCGGCGGGCCAATGAACGACGCCGGGCGTGCAGATGCCGCCTTCGAACTGGTTCTGCTTGTAGTAGCGGAACGGCGAGTTGCGAGCCCAGGCCCAGCCGGTGCTGTCGCTCCAGGTCACGTCTGGTTCGTAGGGCATGCGATCCAATTTCGGACTGCGGCGATCATAGGGGCAGGCGCCATTGTCGGAGACGAACAGGATGAACGTGTTTTCGAATTCGCCAGCGCGCTTGAGATCGGCAATCACTCGACCGAGTTCCTGATCGATGCGGTCAATCATTCCCGCGAGCGCGGTCATGCGCTTGATCTCCCAGGCCTGGCGATCCTTGGGCATGTCCCGCCACGCGGGAATGTGATCCGGGCGGGGCGAGGGCTTCACGTCCTTGCCAAACAGGCCGAGCTTGCGCTGCTTGGCGACTCGGGCTTCGCGAACGAGATCCCAGCCGGCGTCATAGCGGCCGAGGTATTTCTCGTAGTCCTGTTTGAGCGGTTGAAGCGGCGCGTGCGGGGCGTTGAAAGCGAGGTAGAGATACCAAGGCTTCTTCGTGGTTCGCGCTTCCTTGAGAAATTTCAGAGCGAAATCGACCTTGGCGACGGTCGTGTAGAATCCGGATTCGGGAACATTCCAAGGCTCGCCGTTCAGGCGGAAGGTCTTGTCGCCGCGGTAGAAGTTGCAGGCGCCGCTGAGGTGGCCGAAATAGCGCTGGAAGCCGAAGTCGGTGGGCTGTTTGTCGAGGTGCCACTTGCCGGACATCGCGGTGAAGTAGCCGGCTTTGCCCAGGACTTCGGCGGAGGTCGTGGCGCGGCTGAGGCTGGTGTTGCCGGCCTGGAAGGCGTAGCGGCCGGTCAGCAGGCTGATGCGCGAGGAGTGGCACTTGGCGGTGTTGTAGAACTGGGAGAAGCGCAGGCCGTTCTGCGCGAGCGCGTCGAGATTCGGGGTTTCAATCTCACTGCCGTAGCACCCCAGATCCGAGAAGCCCAGGTCGTCGGCCATGACGATGAGGAAGTTGGGGCGATTGGCGGCATTCGCGAAGTTTGTGGAGAAACAACAGAGCAACATAAACGTGAACATGCGCATTGGGGGGATTGTAGCGGCGAGCGGGGGGCGATTGAAGAAGGAACATGAAGTGTTGGAGGCGAAGAAATCCGGGTATTTTCGGGCCGTTTGTGAGGTTCCAACACCGTTGCGGACCACAACCTGAGTTTCTCCCCAACCGTAGCGCGAAGCGCCTTGGACTGCGGCGGGTTGATGCCGCTTTGCAGGGCGCACGAACTCGCCAACGCCTCCGTCCATTGCGGGTCTCCGAACAAACCACGGCCCTTCGCGTTCGAGATTCCACGCTCCATTGCCATGCTTCACGAAAAGGCGGCGTCAAGCCGCCGCAGTCCAAGGCGCTGCGCGCGGCGCAATTGGCCAGGCTCGGTCAACACGGGTGTGCTCCTTCTTGCTCGACGGCCCCCTTCAATTTGCCATGATCTTCGGCCCGATGAAAAAGATTCTCTCCATTTTCGCCCTGACGTTTGCCTTGGTTGCGCCCGCTTCGGCTGACGCCAAGCCCAACATCCTCTGGATCTTTGCCGAGGACACCTCGCCCTGGATGGGGTGTTACGGGTCCAAGGCGAATGCGGACGCCACGCCGAACATCGACGCGTTGGCGAAGTCCGGCGTGCTGTTCAAGCGGGCCTTTGTCCCGGCGCCGGTGTGTTCGGCCTGCCGTTCGGCGATGATGGGCGGCCAGAGCCAGATTCGTTTCGGCGCGCACGAACATCGGTCCGGTCGCGGCTCCAACAAGATTCACCTGCCCAAGTGGATGAAGCTCCTGCCGCAGCTCATGAAGGAGAACGGCTACTACACCTTCAACCACGGCAAGACCGACTACAATTTCGAATGGGACCAGGACGCGACGTATTCCGGTCAATTGAGGCAGGGCAAGGCGGAGATCTTCGGCGCGTTGAAGGATCGTCAGCCCTTCTTCGGGCAGATCCAGACCAAGGGGGGCAAGAACAACACGTCGAGATTTCCGGCGAAACGCAAGACCGACCCCGCTTCGGTGACGGTCCCGCCGGACTATCCGCAGAACCAGATCTACCGCGAGGTCGTCGCCCAGCACCACGACGCGATCCGCAAGGGTCATCGCCTCGATCTGGTCATGCGTGACATA
>JAYPGD010000190.1:0-6675 GCA_038126655.1 Verrucomicrobiales bacterium | reverse complement strand
ACCTGATCGGCGCCATCATGGGGAACCTGGAAAAGTCCGGCATGCTGGACAACACCATCGTCGTTTACTTCGGCGATCATGGCGCGAACAACCTGGTGCGTCACAAGCAGATGCCGACCGAGGGCGGCCTGCACGTGCCGTTCATCATCAAGGGGCCGGAGAAACACGTTCCGCGGGGCCGCGTGCGCAATGATCTGGTGAACCTGCTGGACCTTTCGGCGACGACCCTGGCCTGGGGCGGAGTGGCGCAACCGGACTGGTATGAAGGGCAGGATTTGTTCGCCGCCAACTTCAAGCCGCGTTCCTTCGTGACTGCGGCCAAGGATCGTTTGGATCATACATTGGATCGGGTGCGCACGGTGCGGACCGATCGGTTCCGCTACACCCGCAACTACAAGCTCGATCGCATCTTCCTCCAGCCGCAATACCGGGATCGGCAGCCCTATCTGAAGAACCTGCGCGAGCTCTACGCCTCCGGGAAGCTCTCGCGCAAGCTGAAGGAGATCTATTTCGGCGAGCGCCCCGCCGAGGAGCTTTACGACGTTTCGAAGGATCCGGCGCAGATCAACAACCTCGCCAAGGATCCGGCCTTCAAGCAGGAGTTGAACCGTCATCGGAAGCTCCTCGACGACTGGCTCGCCAAGGGCGACATGGGCGAGGGCGAGGAGCCGGTCAATGAGATGCGTGAGAATGCGGACGGCAAGAAGTGGGGGCAGGGCGTGAATCCGGAATACGAAGTCTATCGAGCCGACAGTGACGGCGACGGATTGTCCGACACCTGGGAGAAGGAGAACGGCCGCGATCCCGAAGACGGGCGATTGGTCTTCGAATTCGATTGCGGGGGTTGGCAGACCGAGGGGTGGAAGGCGACCAAGGGCATCGAGGACAACATCGCCGGGTTTCAGGGATTTTTGGATTTCACCCTGGCCGACGGCGCGGGGGCGATATCACGCAACGGCTTGAAGGCGAAAGCGACCGATGCCGACAAGGCCCTGGTTGTGAAGTTGCGCGCCTCGAAGCCCGTCACGGCGCAACTTTCGGCGAATGCCAAGAAACTGGGCAAGGCCAGGAAAGTCGGCGGCGCCAGGAAGTGGAGTTCGGTGCGGGTTCCGTTGAACGGACAGGCTGCTTGGAAGGGAACGATCGAGTCCTTGGAAGCGGCGTTCACCGGCGCAAAGGGTGTGATCGTGGAGGTGGATTCGATTTCGGTGGAGCGTTGATTCTGGAGCGCGGCTGTGTCGAAGACCAGCCGCAGCAGCGGGGAACACACTTCGGTCATGGCCCGCGCCTCAGCCCTGCCCGGCCGGGGGGGGCTGCGGCTCACAGAGTCGCGGTCCGGGAACATTTGTTCTGCGTTGCCAAGCGCGCTTGACGAATGGAGGATGGTCCAATGCGCAATGTGATTCACCTGGTGTGTTCTGTTCTGTTGGTCGCGGCGACGCCTCTCGCCTCTGCCGCGCCCAAGCCCAACGTCCTCTTCATTGCCGTCGACGACCTGCGTCCCCAGCTCGGCTGTTATGGCCTGACGCAGATGCATTCGCCGAACATTGACCGCCTGGCGAAGCGCGGAGTGGTGTTCAATCGTTCCTACTGCATGGTCCCGACCTGCGGCGCCTCGCGGGCTAGCCTGATGACGGGCATTCGTCCGGCGCGGAACCGCTTTGTCTCCTACCAGACGCGCGCGGACAAGGACGCCCCCAATGCCGTCACCCTGAACACGCACTTCAAGAACAACGGTTATTACACGGTTTCCAACGGCAAGGTGTTCCATCACGCCACCGACAACGCCAAGGGCTGGTCTGAACTGGCGTGGCGTCCGAAGACCGGGAGCATTTCGTATCACCGTCCGGAGAATCAGAAATTGCACCTCAAGCGCGGGAAGGAGCTGGGGCGTCGCGGTCGAGGCCCGGCCTATGAGGCGGCGGACGCGCCAGACGAGAACTACGGCGATGGCATGATCGCGAGCAAGGCGGTCGAAGACCTGCGGCGACTCAGCAAGCGCGAGGAGCCCTTCTTCCTGGCGGTCGGTTTCCTGAAGCCGCACCTGCCGTTTGTCTGCCCGCAGAAGTATTGGGATTTGTATCCGGAGGATTCAATCAAGCTGCCGGCTACCTATCATCGCCCTGAGAACGCGCCCGATGAAGCGATTCACTCCTTTGGCGAAATGCGAGCCTACGCCGGGATTCCGAAGAAGGGGCCGGTCTCAAACGAGACGGCGATGAACCTGATACGCGGCTACTACGCCTGCGTGAGTTTCACCGACGCGCAGATCGGACGCGTCCTGGACGAACTCGATCGCCTCAAGCTCGCGGACAACACCGTCGTCGTCCTCTGGGGCGACCACGGCTGGAACCTGGGAGAGCACACGCTGTGGTGCAAGCACTGCTGCTTCGAGACGTCGATGCGCGCGCCGTTGATCGTCAGCGCGCCGGGCATGCAGCGTGGAAAGATGACCCAGGGACTCACCGAGTTCATCGATATCTATCCCTCGCTGTGCGATCTCGCCGGGCTGGAAAAACCGGGGCATCTCGAGGGGCGAAGTTTTGCGCCCTTGTTGAAGGACCCTGATGCGGCATGGAAGGAGTTTGCCATCGGGCGTTTCGGGAATGGCGACACGATTCGCACCGACGGACATCGCTTCACGGAGTATCGGAGCAGGAAAGACCAGCCTGTGGCCCGCATGCTTTACGACCATGACAAGGATCCGGACGAGGATCGGAACATCTCGGAATTGTCGGGGAGCGCCGAGGCCGTGGAGAAACTGACGCGGTTGTTGTGCGAGAACAAGGGGACACCGGGGAAGCGGTGACCCAAGGAGCGGCGACATGCCTGTCGCCGTGGCGTCGCAGACGCCAGACTGGCGCGAGAATTGCAGGCTGCGCCTTCTTGACCTCGATGGGCTTGCGGTGATGCCCGCGCCATTGCGCCTGCTGCGCAGGCAGGGCGGCAGGAATGCCGCCCGGGTGTGAATGAAACTGGGATGAGTTCATCCGGGAACTGAAACTCCCTGGCCGGTTGGAAGATCGCGCGGGCGGTCGAAGATCCAAATTTCAAAAGCGGTCGCCGGGCTTGATCGCTGACGTTCCTGAAGCGCTCGTGGTCGCGCTTTGCTGAAGTTTGGAGCTTGGGGTTTGGAACTTTTTGGGGATTTGGAACTTGGAGTTTGGGATTTTCTTCCTGCAACCAGCATCGCGGCATTGGGGCAGAAGGCTCCCCTCCTCATCCCAGTTTCAATCCCGGACCCATTCCGCCCCGCCTTGGAACGCTGTTCTTGCCAACAGCCGTCGTCGCCCGAATGATCCGGGCATCATGCGATTTCCCAGATTGCCGATCTTCCTCACCTTCCTCCTATTCGTCTCATTCATCGCCTCCGCCGCGGATCTGCCGCATTGGATCGCGCCGGAAAAGGCGTGGTCGATGAAAGATGGCCCGAAGACTGTTGGCCATACCTTCCGCACTGATCGCGCGATCAAGTCCGCCGAGTTGCGCGGCGTCGCCGACTACTGCCAGATCAAGGTCCGGATCAACGGCGGCCTCGTCGCGGAAACGGATTTCCTCGATCCCCTGTTTCGTCAGGACGTCACGGACTCGGTTCGCGCCGGGGGCAATCGGATCGAAGTCAAGGCGTTGGCGTCGGATGAAGGCCCCTCCGCCTTCTTTGCCCAAGTGAAGGTCGAATATACCGATGGCGCTTCGGCATTGATCAACACGACGCCGGCCTGGGGCGGCGTCGCCAGTCTCGGCGCGATCAATCCGGACTATTGGGACTTGGAAGGGCGGGGGATTCAGGTCGATGTCCTGGCGGATTACGAACAGTGGCAGGATGCCAAGACCCTGGGCGAAAGCACGGCCGCGCCGAATTTTAGTATCCCCGAGGGCTTCGAGATCGAAAGACTCCGTTCCGCCGCCAAGGACGAGGATTCCTGGATCGCGATGGCCTTTGATCCGAAGGAGCGGTTGATCATCTCCCGCGAGCGGCAGGGCGGTCTGCTTCGCATGACACTGCCGGAGAACAATGGCGGCGAGATGAAGGTCGAGGTCATCAATGAAGACATCGCCGAGATTCGCGGCATTCTCTGGGCGCACGGCGCGCTCTATGTGAATTCAAACAGCCACAATGTCAGGAAGGAGCCGCGCGATCGCACCGGCGGGCTCTATCGCCTGCGCGACACGAATGGCGACGACCAATTCGACAAGGTGGAACTCCTGGGCGAACGCACCGCCACCGGCGGGCACGGACGCAACGACCTCACGCTCGGCCCGGACGGGAAGATCTACCTGATCGGCGGCGATTCGGTCGGCCTGCCGAAGAAGTTCAAGGACCTCACGCCGCGCGTCGTGAAGTTCCTGCCCGGCGACGACCGAAACCGCGGCCACGTCATGCGCACGGACAAGGACGGGAAGAACTGGGAACTCGTCTGCAAGGGACTGCGCAACCCCTACGGCATCGATTTCAACTCGGACGGCGAGATGTTTACCTACGACGCCGACGCCGAGCATGACATGGGCTCGCCCTGGTATCGCCCGACGCATGTGCGGCATCTGGTTCAAGGGTCGGATTACCACTGGCGGGCCGTGACCGGCCAATGGCCGCCCTACTTCTGCGATCACGCCGACAATCCGCCCACGACCCTGATCATCGGCAAGGGGTCACCCACCTCGGTGAAGTTCGGGACGCGGAGTTCCTTTCCGGACCGATACCAGAAGGCGCTGTTTGTCCAGGATTGGACCTACGGCCGCATCTTCGCCGTCCACATGACGCCGCGCGGAGCGAGCTACGCCTGCAAGGCGGAGCGGTTTCTGCAGGGCCGCCCCGCCAATGTCACCGATCTCGACTTTGGTCCGGATGGCGCGATGTATTTTGTGACTGGAGGGCGGGGGACGCAGTCGGGGCTTTATCGGGTGAAGTGGACGGGAGGCTCGCGTGCGGGTGTCGTAACGAGCCTGCATGCCAAGGCGAGATCGCGAATCGCTGCCAAGGCGCGCAGTTCCAGCGGGTCCGGGACGGTGTCTTTTTCCCCGACTCGCGCCATTCAATCGACCACGGTCGCGGCAAAGACCATGTCGGGCGCGAAGATGGCCAATGTTGCCGCCCAGTTGAACGCAATGGACCTTCGTGCGTTCCCGTCCACGCGGCTTAGAGAGGCGTTGCGTGCTTACGAAATCGTCCTGATCAGGTCGTCCAAGCTCGAGCCCAACGTCGAAAGCATGATCCGCGCGAAGTTGCTTCCGCTCTTTCCCTCCAGGTCCGATCCGGTCAACCGCCAACTCGCCGCGTTGCTCATCCGTCTCGGGGCTGCGGATGCGGTCCCGCGGACGATGAAGTTGATGGAAGCGGCCTCCGATCAACACGAGCAGTTTCATTATCTCTTCCACCTGCGCGACGCCCGCAACGGTTGGACCGACGAGTTGCGCGAGCGCTACTTCATCGCCTTGCGGCAGGGGGCGAATTATCGCGGCGGCCGTGGCTTGCCCGGCTTTTTGAAACAGGTCCGGGAGGACGCCCTTGCCGCCGTTCCCAATCCTGAAGCCCGCAAGCGCTATGCGGCCTTGGGCGAAGCGGGGAAGGAATCCAAGCTCAACTACGCCGAACTCATTGCGGGGCGAAAGTTTGTGAAGGAATGGAAGCTCGGCGACTTTGACAATGATCTGAATTTTTCGCGCGCCTCCCGCGATCTGAAGAGCGGGAAGAAGATGTATTCCGCGGGCGGCTGTGTCTTGTGCCATCAGCTCGGTGGAACGGGGCGGGTCTTCGGTCCGGATCTCAGCAATGTCTCCGGCCGCTTCAGTCGGCGAGATGTGTTGGAATCGATTCTCGCGCCGTCGAAGGTCGTTTCGGAGAAATACCGCAACGTGACCATCGAGACGACGGATGGCGAAGCGCACACCGGCCAGATCGTCATGGAGGGCGACTACCGGAAGTCGAACCTCAAGCTGGTCACGAATCCGTTCGAACCAGACCAAGCGTTGGAGATTCCGAAGATCAAGATCGCCGGCAAGCGGGAATCAGAAGTCTCCGCCATGCCCGAAGGGTTGCTCAACACCTTGAGCCGGGAGGAGATCTTGGACCTGCTGGCGTTTATCGAGGCGGGCGGGCGCGGGGGGGATTAACCGGATGCGAACGTCAAACGCACAACGCTCAACTTTGAGCGTTGAACGTTCGCCTTGGTTCATCCCTCCGCGTTGTCCTCTTCCGGTTCCTCCCCCGCTTTCTCCTCCGGCTTTGTCGAGGCGTCGATCCAATCGAGATAGCCCTCGCTGCCGCCCATGGTCGGAAGGACCAGGAACTCCGGCGTGTCGTAGGGGTGCTTCTCTTTGACGAGCTTCTCCAGTTCTGCGAGGCGGGCGGTCGTGGTCTTGAAGACGATCTGGGTTTCGTCGGCCTTTTGCAGTTTGTCCTGCCACCAGAAGAACGACTCAACCTTGGGGACGACATTGGCGCAGGCGGCCAGGCGCGCTTCGAGAACGGCCGAGGCGAGGGCCTTGGCGACCTTGATGTCCGGCGCGGTGACGAGAATGACGACGTGGTGGTGCGTGTGTCTCACGGGCGGGATTCTCGAAAACGCGCCTCAGGTCGACAAGCGTAATCGGCGGGGTGTGAAATGCTTGATTGCCTTGAGGCGGAACGGCTGCTACAAGTTTGCCATTTCACCAGCGGGTGTAGTTCAATGGTAG
>JAYPGD010000189.1:0-10825 GCA_038126655.1 Verrucomicrobiales bacterium | reverse complement strand
TCGAGGTTCATGCGGCGGGCGAGGTCGGAGGAATCGGAGTTGAAGGAGACCAGGGCGCCGCGGTTGTGCATGAGCGTTCCGGCGTAGGGGATGGCGTCGTAGACCTCGAACTTGTAGGCCCACCAATCGGAGAAGGCTGAGGCTCCGGCGCCGTGTTGGGCGATTTCGTCGGCGACCTTGTAGCCTTCGAGCACGTGTTGGAGGGCGCCGACGGTGACGCCGAACTCCTCCATGGTGCGCAGGAAGACGAGGATCTCGTCCTGGCGGTAGGAGTGGCAGTGAATCCAGCGCCTGCCCTCGATGATCTCGCCGAGCGCCTCGAGTTCCAGGTCGCGTCGGGGCTGGACGCCGCCGTTCTTTTTGTGTTCGGCCCAGGCTTGAAGGTATTGCTTCGCGGCGGTGAAGCGATTGGCGAAGAAGGTGCGCACGCCCATGCGGGTCTGGGGGAATCGGGTGGTGTAGTCGTCGCCCCAGTTGGATTGCTTCACATTCTCGCCGAGGGCGAATTTGATGCCGGCGGGGGCCTCCTTGAACTTCAGGTCTTCGGGGCTCTCGCCATCGCGGAGTTTGATGACGGCGTTCTGGCCGCCGATGGGATTTGCGGAGCCGTGGAGAAGGTTGGCCACGGTCAGGCCGCCGGCGAGTTGCTTGTAGATGTTGGAGCTGTCGGCGTTGACCACATCGCCGACCCGGACCATGGCGGTGGAGGGGAGCGTGCCTTCATTTGTGCCGCCCATGATCATGCTGTGGCTGTGGCAATCGACCAGCCCGGGGGTGACGTGCTTGCCCTGGGCGTCGATGACCAGGGTGTCTGCATCGACCTCGGCCTTGAAGCGGCCGACCTGTTCGATGCGGCCGTTGCGGATGAGGATGGAGCCGTTGAGGAGTTTGCCATCAGGGCCGCAGGTCCAGAGGGTGGCGTTCTTGACGAGGACGGCCTTGGGGGCAGTCAGCGCGCCGCGGCCGCTCAACGGCGGTCTGGCGACGCGTTTCGCGCGAAGTCTGGCGAGGTCCGCCTTCTTCTTTCCCGCGTCTGATTTCGATTTGTCGTCGGAGGCTTTCTGGCCGTCGTCGACCTTCTTGTTGGCTGCGACCTTCCTGGCCGGCTTGGAATCCGCGGCGAGTCTGGGTGTTTCAATGGGGTGGATGCGGCCGTCGATCCAGACCTCGCGGATCTTGTTGTCGGGATCGAAGTAGCCGCCGCCAGAGACCACGGTGAGGTTGGCGATTTTGCCTTTCTCGATCGTGCCGAGGCGGTCGGAGATTTTGAAGAAGGCGGCCGGAACAGTCGTGAGCGCGGCGAGGGCGTCGGCTTCGGAAAGGCCGCGTTCGATCGCCTGCGCGAGGTTCCTGCGGAACTTCTTCCTGTCGGAGAGGCTGAAGGTGGTCAGCGCAATCTCGGCGCCATTGCGTTTGAGCAATGCGGGGTTTTCAGCCGCCCAGTCCCATTGGCGGAGGGTGTCGAGCGCGACGCCGTCCCAGGCCTCGTCATTCGGCAGTTTATGGATGGCGGGCAGGTTGATGGGGACCACGAAACGCTTGGCGGCCTGCCTGGCGAGTTTGGGGCGGCGCCATTCCTGGCCGGTGGCGACGAGGATGGGGTTGATCCTGAATTCCCGGGCAAGGCGGCCGGCGCGGTCGATCATCAGGGAATCGCGCGGTTCGATCACAAAGTCGCGCTTTTCGGCGCGGGCCTGGGCCAGCGCATCCAGCGCTGGGTTGAATTCGGGGCGACGGGCGCCGTTGGCGTTTTTCTCGTAAGCCGCTTTGGTCAGCGAGTGGTGATCCGTGTCGAGGAAGGTCTGGCGAATGCCGGCGATGACGCCCATGAGGGAGGCGGGGTAGATGCGGTCCTTGCCGCCCTGTTTTTCGAAGGCGACATGCTGGGTCGTGCGGGAGCGCAGGACGGCTGCATTGGGGTCGCCGTCGGCGAGATTGATGAAGGCGCCCCAGCCGCGGAAGATGCCCTTGTCCGGCGCCAGGTTGGCGGCGGTGAAGCCCAGTTCGCGCATGGATTTCAGCGAGGAGGCGCTCGGGCGGTAGCCTTTGGCGACCTGTCGTTCCGGCGCGATGGAATTGAGCTGGTAGGAGGGGCCCTTGTTGCCCTGGTCGGCTTCGTCGCCCTTGACGCCGAGGAAGTTGATGCTGCCGGCGGTCAGGGAATCGCCCAAGGCGTCGGCGGAGCCTCCGCTTGTAGAATGATCCGCCTCCCCGGCGAGGTAGTAGGGTTCGATCAGGCCCGCGTAGATCGTGGCGCCCGTGGCGTCCCAGACGCGGGCGTCCCGGGGCGGTTTGACCTTGGCTCCGACGGCTTCAATGAGGCCGTTGCGGATGACGACGGTGGCGTTCTTGATTTCCGCGCCCGGTTTGACGACGACCGTGCCGCCGACGAGCGCTTGGGCGTCATGGGGCAGGGGGCGATGGCCGGGCGGAAGCTGGTTGGCGGCGTTCAGCGTGGAAACAAGACAGAACGCAAACGTCGATGAGAGGGCGGATCGATAAAAGAAGGGCATCTCGGGTGACCATTGAATGAAATGGTCGGAGTGGTGGGATTCGAACCCACGACCTCCGCGACCCGAACGCGGCGCGCTAGCCAGGCTACGCTACACTCCGAACAAGAGGCGGGTAAAGTTGCGCAGCCGGATTTGAATTGCAACGAAAATTCGGAAGAATTCCCGACGTCGCTTCCACCCACAAAAAAACGCCGTCCGAGGGACGGCGTTTGTGGGGGATTGATTGGATGGGGAGGGATTACTCCTTCCGGTTGTCCGGATTGTTGGTGTTGTCGTATTCCTCCATGCCCTGCATCGACTCCTTCTCTTCCTCGGAGAGGGATGCTTTCTGTTCGGCGCTCAGATTCTGTTGGGGATCCTCTTCCTTCTGGCAGCCGACCGCCAGGAAGGCGACCATCGCGGCCAGGCTGAAAACGAATTTGATTTTGTTGATCTTCATGGTGGCGGTGAAAGTGGCCGATTCATGGGGGCAAGTCAATCCGCATTCGCGGGGGTGTTGCCGGTGAAATCCTTTGCAACCGGAAGCGGGGCGTGACAGGTTTTCGATCCTCATGCGCAAGATGATGTTGAACGGAATCTTCACGAAGTCGATTACGCCGCTGGCCTTGGCCGCGACGCTGGCCTGCTTGTCGGGAGCGGGCGCCGCCGAGGCGAAAAAGCAGGGGGCGGAGCGGTGGGAGTCGGCCATCGCCAAGTTCGAGGAAAGCGACAGGGCGAAACCGCCCAGGTCGGGCGGGGTGTTGTTCATCGGCAGTTCCAGCATCCGGATGTGGAAGACCCTAGCCGAGGATTTTCCGGGAACGCCGACCCTCAATCGCGGTTTCGGCGGTTCGGAGATCTCGGATTCCATCCACTTCACTGATCGCATTGTCGTTCCCTACCAGCCGCGGCAGATTGTGATCTACGCCGGCGACAATGATGTTTCCAAGGGGAAGTCGGCCGAGGTGGTCGCCCGTGATTTCAAGGCCTTCGTGAAGAAGGTCCGCGGTGAGATGCCCGGGGTGCGGGTTGCATTCATTGCGATCAAGCCAAGCTTGAAGCGTTGGAATCTTGCGCCGGAGATGAAGCGGGCGAACCAAATGATCCGCAACTACTGTCGTTGGCGGCGGGGCGTGGTCTACCTGGATATCTGGAATCCGATGTTGGGCAAGGACGGGAAGCCCCGGCCGGAGCTGTTCATTGAGGATGGGCTTCACCTGAGTCGCGAAGGGTATGAGCTTTGGACCTCGGTGATCCGGCCGTTCGTAAGGTGATTCTCCGGGGGGGCGTCGCGATCGAGGGGGGGAGCCCCGCAGGGCGGCCTCAAGCTGGGACGCTTCGAAGCAGGCTGGGCTTGCATTGCCGGGACAGGGCCGCGCGCCAGGACGGGGAGAGGCGCGAAGATGATGGGAAACCTCAAAAAAACATGGAAACCAATGAGGTTTGAGGCATGTTGTTTCCGCGTATGGCGAACATCATCCTTCGACCCGACTGGCATATCCCGGAGCGGGAGGTTACTCCCGAGGACGTCTACAGGAATCGACGCCGATTCCTGAAGCAGCTTGGCATCGCGGGCGCGGGGGCGCTTTCCACACAGATGATCGGTTGCTCCGGGGGCTCGGAAACGTCCGCGCCTTCGGGCGGCAGTTCCGGCGCTTCCGGGGCTGCTGTCAAACCGTCGGCTGACGCCTCCGCCAAGTATGACGAAATCGCCAAGGCCAACGGTCCGATCAGGCGCAATCAGGATTTCGACCCGGGCTGGGCCTTGAGCAACGAGCAGAAGGTTCTCACCTACAACAATTTCTACGAGTTCACGACGGTCAAGGACCAGGTGCACAAGAAGGTGGCGGGCTTCGCGACCAGTCCGTGGCAGGTCGAGGTTTCCGGTCTGGTGGAGAAGCCGCTCACCTTGGATGTCGCCGACATTCTCAAACAGTTTCCGATCGAGGAGCGGGTCTACAAGTTTCGCTGTGTGGAGGCTTGGGGGATGATCGTGCCCTGGCAGGGGTTTCCCTTGCGGTTGCTGCTGGAGAAGGCGCAGCCCAAGTCGTCGGCGAAGTTCGTCAAGTTCTACACGGGCGGCGCGCCCAAGGAGTATCCCAACTGGAGCGGTCTCGTCCTGCAGGGGTATTCGTTGCCCTATACCGAAGGGCTGCGCATGGATGAGGCCATGCACGACCTCGCCTTGGTCGGCACGGGGCTTTATGGACGTTCCCTCAAGGTTCAGAACGGGGCGCCCATCCGCTTGGTCGTCCCATGGAAATACGGCTACAAGAGCATCAAATCGATCAACAAGATCGAACTGGTGGACGAGCAGCCGGCCACCCTGTGGAACACCATGGCGCCTCGGGAGTATCCCTTCGAGTCCAACGTCGAGCCCGAGGTTCCGCACCCGCGATGGTCGCAGGCCACGCACAAGATGATCGACACCCAGCGCCGCGTCCGCACGGAGTATCTCAATGGCTATGCGGACCAGGTCGGCGGCCTCTACAAGAAAGCGTGAGACGAATGCGCGGCGGGGAACGGGGAATGCGGAATGGGGGAATCTCCTCCGGCGGGGCGAAGCTCCCGTTGAGGCGGGCCAGGGAGGTTGTGTTGCGTGGAGCGGCGCCCGGAGGCGTCGACTGATCCTTGTTGAAGCATGCCGGTTCCGGTCATCAGTGTGGCGCAGATGCGCGAGTGGGAGCAGGCGTCCTGGGACGCCGGGATCCAGGAGGAGGCTGTCATCCGGCAGGTGGGCGAGCGCCTGCACGCATGGCTGTTGCAATGCCCGGCCGCCCTTGCGGGCGATCTCCTGATCCTCGCCGGCAAGGGCAACAACGGCGAGGACGCCAGGCAGTGCGCCGCGTTCCATGAACGCTTTGAGGGTCGTGTTCCGAGAGTTGTCGATGTCCGCGATCCGGTCGCCGACCTGCCCGCATTGGAACAGGCCCTTGCGGAAACGCGGAATGGCGTCGTTCTGGACGCGTTGTTCGGCATCGGGCTCAATCGCCCCTTGGACGAGGACTGGATCGGGGCGATCCATCGAATCAACGGTTCCGGGGCGGAGATCTTTTCAGTGGATTGCCCTTCGGGACTGGACGCGGACACCGGCGAGGTCATGGGGGCGGTCATTCGCGCGGATCGCACATTGACCCTGGGCGCGCCCAAGCGGGGGTTGCTCCGGCCTTCCGCGGTGGAATACGTCGGAAGGTTGGACCTGGAGCCGGATATTGGATTGGTCGACTGCGCCCTGTCCGGGGATCTGCGCTGGGTTGTGCCGGCGGATTTCCGAGGATTGCCGCCCCGGCGCGCCGTTGCATCCCACAAGGGGAGTTACGGGCATCTTGCGGTGGTCGCCGGCAGTGTGGGCTATCACGGCGCCGCCGTTCTGGCGGCAGAGGGCGCCTTGGCCGCCGCGCCGGGATTGGTGACGGCGCTGACGCAAGGAGACTGCTATATTCCGGTCGCCTCCCAGTTGAAGTCCGCGATGGTCCATCCGTGGAGGGATCGGCTCGAACTGCCGGAAAAATGCACGGCCGTCCTGATCGGTCCCGGGCTGGCGGCGGCGGAATTGCCTGAGACGATCCGGGAATTCACGCGTATCCTGTGGCGCGAGAAGGACATTGCCGTGATTGTGGACGCCAGCGCCTTGGACTGGCTGCCGGAGGGCGCGACGCCCGAGGGCGCGCTGCGGGTGATCACGCCGCATCCGGGCGAGGCGGCCCGAATGCTGGGGGGATCGACGGCGGCTGTGCAGGAGGATCGGACAGCGGCTCTTAGGGAGTTGTCGTCGAAATTCGGGGATTGCTGGGTGGTGTTGAAGGGGCATCAGACGCTGGTGGGTCGGAGTTCCGGGGAGATCACGGTCAATTCCACCGGCAATCCGTTGTTGGCGCGCGGGGGCAGCGGGGATGTGCTGGCTGGATTCCTGGGGGGATTGCTTGCGCAGCCGGCAATGGCCGCTGACTCCGGACCTACGATTCGCTTTGCGGTCTGGGAGCACGGTTCCGTCGCGGATCGCGCTTTGCCGGGATGGCAGGGGTTTTCGATTGAGAACATGCCGCCGCAACTTTCGGGGGCGCAGGATTGGCGGTTGCGTCCTGAGGGATGGCAGGAAGGAATGTGAAGCGCGCCGGCGGTCGCTTTTTCGGCGGTTGATTTCGATTCACAGCCCGGTTGCCCTCTGCTAGGTTTCGCGCTTAATCATGAAGAGAATTCTAGTTTTCACGCTGTTTCTTCTGTGTTCCCTGCCGTTGATGGCGCGGAATCTGGAAGGCGTTTTCAAGACGATCGACGGTCAGACCTTCGAAGGGCGCACGGTCACCTACAAGCCTGAGGGCGCGACCTTTCGACTGACGGCGGGGCCGAACAAGGGCGGATTTGAGGGGCCGATCCCGTGGCGGCGATTCACCGCGGAGACCCTGAATTTCTTCAACACCGACCTCGATGCGCGGCCGTTCGTCAGCCTGTTGATCGCGACCCCGGAGGAGGAGATGGCGGAGGAGATGGCCGCGTCTGAGAATGCGGCGTCCTCGGCGGCGGTGGGCAGTGTGGATATCGTGAGCCATGGTCGGCCGGAAAAGGTCCCGGGACTGATCGGCTCCTTCTTCAAGGGCGGCGGCTTGTTGCTTCTCCTGTTTCTCTACGCGGCCAATGTTTACGCGGCCTATGAGATTTCCTTCTTCCGACGCTACCCGATGCCCATGGTGACCGGCATCTCCGCGGCGGCCCCGTTCATCACCCCGATCGTCTTTCTCTGCATGCCGCTGAAGAAGAAGAAGAAGGTCGTGATCGAGGAGCCCGAGGAGGAGGATTACGAAGAGGAATACGCGGAGGGCGAGTATGCGGAAGGTGAATATGGAGCCGAGGCCGCCGTCGTCTATGACGAACATGGCAATCCGGTCGCCGCGGATCCGGCCGCAGGGGGGTACGCGGTTCCCTACCAGGAGCCGGAGCCCGAGCCGGTCCAACTCCCGGAAAGCAAGGTCTTCGAACGCGGCAAGTTCAACCTGAACCGACGCTTCATTGAATCCAAGTTTGCGGGCTTTTTCCGGGCTGTTCCCGGCGAGAATGAAAAGGACATGATCATTGTTGTGCGCGCCTCGCAGGGTGAGTTCATCTCGAACCGCATCCTCAAGGCCACCAACACCGAGGTCACCTTCTCCGTGCCCAAGGGCGACGAGGACTCCGGGGCGACCATCGACAAGGTGATCCCGCTCAATGATTTGCTGTGCCTGACGCTCAAGCACAAGGACGCCCCGGATTGAGAGCCGGGACCACGGGGTGCATTTTGAAAAGGACGCCGCTTCCCAGGATCGGCGTCCTTTGTTTTTGAGGCCGTGACGTGAGCGAGACTTCTTCCGACAAGCCGTTGAAACTGGTGTTCATGGGGACCGCCGAATTGGCGCGTGAATGCCTGCGCGCCCTGGCGGATGCCGGGAGGTTTGATATTGCCGCCGTGGTCACGCAGCCGGACCGCCCCAGCGGCCGGAAGCTCAAGCTCCAGCCTTCGCCGGTCAAGTCGCTGGCGGTGGAACTGGGACTGCCCGTCCTGCAGCCGGACCGGGCGCGTGACGAGACGTTCATTGCGGAATTGAGGGCGTTGGCTCCGGACCTGATCGCGGTCGCCGCCTACGGGCAGATCCTGCCCAAGGCGATCCTGGAGCTTCCGCCGCACGGCTGCCTGAATGTCCACGCCTCGCTTCTGCCCGCCTACCGCGGAGCTTCGCCGATCCAGGCGGCCATTCTCAACGACGACGCGGAATCCGGGGTGACGATCATGAAGATGGACGAAGGGCTCGACACCGGCGACATCGTCTCGCTGGAGGCGACGCCCATTGCCTTCGAGGACGACGCGCAATCCCTGCACGACCGTCTGGCCGTGATCGGCGGCGATCTGCTGGTCCGGACGATTCCGGATTACATCGCTGGCCGAATGCCTCCCCGACCGCAGCCGGAGGAGGGCGTCTCGCACGTCGGCAAGATCCGGAAGCAGGAAGGGGAAATTGATTGGACGCAGCCGGCCCGTTCCATCTGGTGTCGGGTCCGCGCCTTCACGCCGTGGCCGGGGGCGTTTGTCTGGCGGGGCGAGGGCGAGGGTAGGCGGATGCTCAAACTATGGAAGACCGGGGTGACGGATGTCGGGGGCGGGGCTGCGCAACCGGGCGAGGTCCTCGTGGCCGACAAGGACGGCATCGTGATCGCGTGCGGGGAACAGGTTCTGCGTGTGGAGATCCTGCAGCCGGAGGGGAAGCGTCGGATGAGCGCTCAGGAGTTTCTGACTGGACACGAGCTCAAACCCGGCGGATTGATCACGGATTGAACCACTGATGAACACCAATGGACACGAATCCCCTCGGGGAAACGAGGAGCGTTGCCGCTTCTCTTGGGCGCTCCTTCGCGTTCGCCCATGGACATGTGTTTTCCTTTTTCTTATATCGGTTGCCGCGGTTCACGCGGCGGATCAGCAGCCGAAGTTCATGCAGGCGGCGACGATCCGGACCGGAACGAACACGACCTTGAAGGGACTGGCGATTCAGGTCGGGGATCGGGCGGAGGCTGCGGTCTGCTTTGACACGGAACTGTTGCGCATGTCGGCGATGTGGGAAGGGGGCTACATCGAGCCGATCAAGCTGATGTCCCGGGGGGAATATCCGGCGGCTCTGGGCGACATTCGGGTGGAAACGGGGAGCCGTCCCGGATGGGCGAAGACAAACCTGCTGGCGGACCTGCGGCTGGAGCCATTCGGACCGTTGCCGGCTGAACAGGCCAAGTATCGCGGAGTCTATCGTTTTGAGAACCGGGCGGTTCTATCCTACACCGTGGGGACGACGCCGGTGCTGGAGATGCCCTGGTACGATTCGCTCGATCGTTTCTTCACCCGCAGTTTCCACGTGGGGGCGACGGAGGAGCCATGGATGTTGCTGATCTGCAAACTGCCTCCCAAGCGGGGCGGGCGCGACATCGTCGAGAACGTCGGCAACGGGTCGCACGGATACGCCCTGTTGAACGGCGATCCCGAGGCGATTGCGGTCGGTGTCTTGGATGCGCCCAAGGAGGGGAAACTGGAGGCGCTGGAGGGGCACCTTTATCTCCGGCTTCCGGCGCTCAAGCAGCCGGTCACGTTTCAAATCCAGATCTGGCGGGGCGCTCCGAACGACGTCAACCTGGACCGCTTCGTTGAGAACTTTCATCAGCATCCGCCATTCCTGAATCCCATCAGCTTCACCAAGGGCGGGGCGCTGCAATGGACAAACGCCGTGCTGGCCGAGTTTCAGCTTGGCGAGAACAAGGGGGCTTACGCCGTCGACACCCTCGGGCTGCCGCATGCCAATCCCTATGGCGCGCCCATGTATCTGACGGGGCTGGACTTCTTTTCCGACGGGCGCGCCGCGGTTTCGACCTTTCATGGCGATGTCTGGACCATCGCCGGGATGAACGACGATTTCAGCAAGATCATCTGGGAGCGGCATGCCTCGGGTTTGTTTCATGCGCTCGGGTTGAAGATCGTGGACGACGAGGTTTACGTGACCGGACGCGACCAGATCACCCGCCTGCGCGACCTCAACAAGGACGGCGAGGCCGATTTCTACGAGAACTTCAACAACGACTGCCTGATCACGACCAACTTCCACGAATTCGCCATGGATCTGCAGACCGACGCCGCGGGGAATTTCTATTTCGCCAAGGCGGGGCCGGTTCAGAATGGCGGGCGGGGTTTCGGGCATGTTGTCGAACACCACGGGACGCTGCTGAAGGTGTCCAGGGACGGCTCGAAACTGGAGACCGTCGCCACCGGATTCCGCGCGCCGAACGGCATCGGCGTGGGGCCGAACGGAGAGTTGACCAGCGGCGACAACGAGGGCACCTGGACCCCGAGGTGCCGCTTGAACTGGATCAAGCCCGGCGGCTTCTACGGCGTCGTCGATCTGGCTCATCGCGAGCCGGCGCCGACGGACCACGATCGTCCTTTGTGCTGGCTGCCGAAGGAGGTCGACAATTCGAGCGGCGGGCAGGTCTGGGTTCCGGATGATCGTTGGGGGCCTTTCAACGGCCGATTGCTGCACTTGTCTTACGGGACGTGTTCGCTTTATTCCGTCTTGAAGGAGGAGGTCGGCGGGCAGGTTCAGGGAGGCGTCACTCGTTTTCCGTTGAGTTTTCCCAGCGGCGTCATGCGCGCGCGCTTCAATTCCCGCGACGGGCAGCTCTACGTCGTCGGCATGAAGGGCTGGCAGACCAGCGCGGCTTTGGACGGATGCCTGCAGCGGGTGCGTTACGCCGGGCGTCCCGTCAGCATCCCGCAGTCGCTACGCGTGACAGAATCGGGCGTGACGATCGGGTTTGAGGAGGCT
>JAYPGD010000188.1:0-10859 GCA_038126655.1 Verrucomicrobiales bacterium | reverse complement strand
CAATACTCTGATTCCCGCGATGGCTTCCGCCTGTGTCTCGTTCCGCAACCGGGAGCGTTGCGGGGCGCCCGGGAGAAGGCGCAGGTCGCCCCCTGGCAAAGCAGGGCCGTCGACTACGCGCGCATCATGTCGCGGGTCAAATGGACGCCGGTCGCCGATGGCATGCCCAGACGGGGCGGTCGATTTGAGGCGGGGAAGGTCTATACGGGCGTCCCCTATTCCAGCGTCAAGGCCGAGGGGCGTTACATCGGATTCGACATCTTTCTGAAAACATTCCTGGCCGCGGTCGAGAATCCGAAGAGCGTGCTCTACACCGAGAACCTGAAGGGCAGGGTGACAAACGCGGAGTGCTACTACGGCAAGGTCTGCTCCTCCTACACCAGTTACGCCCTGCAATGCGGCATCTGGTATGTCAGTCGCCTCCATGGGCCCGAACATCGCGACGGAATCATCCAGGTCGAGTCGCAGTCGGCGCAGACCGCGCGGGTCGGCGATGTCATCTTCACGCCGCCGCCGCCCAAAGGCGGCGGATCGCACGTCGAGATCGTCACTGGCATCACCCGGGACAAGAACGGCAGGGCGACGCATGTCCTGATCGAAGAGAGCAGCCCGCAGACGACCCGCAACACGAATCGCAGCGCCAAGGCATTCAACGCCCATCTCGCCTCCCGCAACAAGAAGCTCTATCGCATCACCGACCTTGACGCCTGGCGCGGTTCGAACAGGGCCGAGTCTTTTCTGTTCCCGAACTATGCGGAGGATTCCGCGACGCCGGAGATCAATCGGGTCCTACTCCTTGACCGCGGCGACTGGGTTCCCTACTTCAAGGGCCAGACCGTGAAGTTCAACGTCATGGACCGTGACGGGAAGGGGGTGAAGGCCTTGGTCATCAAGCGCGGCGCCGAGATCGTGGAGAAGGTTCCATTGTCCGGTCGCGGCGTGGTGGAACGCGCATTCGAGACCTGCGGTGACTACACTGCGCATTGCGTCATGACGGATGGGGCAAGCAGCGCGGCCTGCGAATTCGCCGTCTGCGCTCTGGATTTCACCGCGCCGAAGGACAACATCCCCCTCGGCGAACCGTGGGAGCTTCAGCTCAGCTCCGACAACATGAAGCCGATCATCGCCCACCTGAACAACGGCCACAACGGTTACGCCCACCGCAATGTCTTCATCACCGATGAAGATCGCCGCAAGGGGCGCGTCGTCATCCCCGCCGACCTGATCACTGAACCGGCTGACATCCAGATCTGGCTGATCGGCGAAAACCGGCACGGGCGGTTGAAGAAGCGTCGGGATGTAGTGATCGGGAATTGAGCGGGCCCGCCTCCTCCCGGTTTCAATCAGGACCAGGTCGCGCGAATTTGGCTATTTTCAAAGTTGATACAGGGGCGCGTTCGTGGGATAAAGTGCGCGGATGTCTGCTCGAAAGCTCAGTCACGCGTGTCTGCTTGCCGCCTTGATGTGCGCGGGGACTGTGGCGTCCGCGCGCGCGCAGGCATGTAGGGATCGCCCGATGATTGAACGGCCCCGGATCATCAAGCCGGTGGTTCAGCGGCCGGTGTTCATCCGGCCTTACTTCGAAAAGGTGGTCATCGAGCAGCCGGAATTCCTTCGCCCCATGCGGGAACGTCCAATGATCGTGCCGACCCGGATTGAACGGCCTCTTTTTGATTGGTGCGGCGACTTGGTCGTGCCGCTCGATCCGGAGGCGACAGCGCCCCGGGTGGGGCGGTCGTTGAACGAGATGCTCAATACCGGGCGTTACACCCCGGGCTCCGGGCTCAAGAAATCCTATCTGGCTGTCGTGCGCGCCGCGCCGGCTGGCAATGAGAGCGCGGCCCCCGCCGCCGCGGGCGAATCTGGCTCGTCGTGTTGCGGCGATACTCCGGCGGTCCGGAAAGTGGCGGAAGTCGCCGCCTCGAGGCCGGCGATTCTCCAATATCGCGATCAACCGCCGCGGAGGTTTCCCTTGATGGCCGCGCGGCGCGAGACGGATCGCGCGACGGTGGCGGCTGAACCTTCCCAATCGGTTGGCTCCGCCCCGGTTGCGGCGGCGGGAGCGATTGGCGCGGCGACCTTGGTTGTCCCGCGCGGGAGCCGCTGATTCCCATTGCGAACCCGAATGGCGCCCGGGTCAAGGCCGCGTCGCTTCCCGTTCCGGTTTGTCCACGACGGCCAGGGTCTTCTCCGCGTTCCTTTTCCAAGTGTGTCGTTCGAGCGCGTCCTCGCGGGCCTTGCATCCGATTCGTTCGCGCAGTCCCGCGTCATCAATCGCTGTTTCCAGGGAGCGGCGCAGTCCGTCGGCGGAATCGGGATCGAACAGGATGCCGTTCTTGCGGTCGTGGACCACCATCTGGATCGGTTCGGTTTTCGGAACGACCACGGTCTTTCCTTGTCCCATGTATTCGAAGAGTTTGATCGGGGAGCGGAATTCGTTGCTGTGAGGGACGACGCACACGTCCATGCAGTCGATATGCGCGGGGATATCCGCGTGCGAAACAGCGCCCGTGAACACGACCTGTGAGGCGATTTCCAGGGTTGCGGCCCGGGCCTGCAGTTCGTCCCTGAGAACGCCGTCGCCGACCAGCATGAGCCGCAGGTTGGGGCGCGACCTGGCGAGTTCCGCAAACACTTCAACGAGACGATCCAGTCGGTGCCAGGCCACGAACCAGCCGACAAAACCAATCACGACCGCGTTCGGGGCGATCTTCAGGCTGCGACGAAGTGAGTGAGGAGCCGGGAGGTTCGCGTACTGGGTTTCGTCGATTGCGTTGGGCAGGACAAGGATTCTGGATTCGTCGACGCCCATGGCGACGATGCGGCGTTTCAGATGGGGCGACACGGTGATGATCGCGGCCGCCCGTGCGAAGGCGATCCGGTCGCAGCGGCGCGCGAGGAAAGTCAGCAGCGGTTGCCGTCGGACGCGGTCGTCGCCGACCAGTTCGTTGACCTCGATGACGATGGGGATGCGGCGTCGATGAGACAGGATGGCGGCGGCGCAGAGAAAGAAGGCGTGCCGTTCGTAGATGAGCTGGAAATCCTCCCGCTTGAGCAGGCTGGAGATTCTCCGCCAGGCGGAGAGATTGTAGGCGATTTCGAGGAATTCGAAGAGGAATCCGGGGCAGGCGTCGACGAGGCGGCGTAGGAAGCCCGTTCGCGCGCGATTGCCATAGGGATTGGCGCCGGCAGACTGGAGCGGATTGACATCGGTGGGGCTGCAGAACGACACCTTGTGTTCGAGTTGTTCGAAGGCACGGGCGATTCCGGCAATATGAACGGACTCGGGCCCGGTTGCTCTGGTCCGGAAATGGTAGAGGATGTTCATCGAGGTGGGCGCGAGTGGCGGGAGGGGCGGGAGGGGCAAAAGAAAACGCGCGAAGTTCAGGAACAATTCGCGCGGGAAGCTGGGGAGAGGGGCGCTTTCAGGCTCTCGCCGGGAACGACGTGGAGCGGTTCACTTCGGTTTCCACGGTTTCTCGCGTTTGGCCTTGGCTTCCTCGATGTGCCGCAATTCGCGTTGCCGGTCCTGGTAGGTGCGATCCATGAAGGTGTTGATGCCGTTCTTGGAGAAGCTGCTGTTGTTCCGGCCGAAGGTTCCGGTCGCGAGTGTGCTGCGAGCGTGGCTGCTGGTCGCGTGGGAGCTGCGGGCGTGGCTGCTGGTCACATGGGAGCTGCGGGCGTGGCTGCTGGTCACGTGGGAGCTGGAGCGATGCGTGTTCGGGATTTTTCTGTTCTTCCACAAGGTGTGGGAGCTCTTGGCGTGACTGCTCTGCTTGTGGCTGTTGATCCGATTCAGATTGTTGAGGGTGAGGCCGCCGGAGCCGCCGAAGTGCGAGCTGGTGTGGAAGGTGTTTACGCCGCTGGTGATGGAACTCTGAGTGTGCGAGTTGTTGACGCCGCCGTGAATGCGGGAGTGGGAACTTACCAGATGCGAGTTGGGCGTGCTCTTCTTGTTCAACTCGTGCGAGTTGGGCGTGCCGGTGTGGGACGATCCCTTCGCCTTGTTGATTTCATGGGAATTGGGCGTGCCCGAGTCCGCCTGGGCGTGCGTGCTGACCATGTGCGAGTTGATCGAGCGTTGTCGCGCGTGCGTGCTGACCATGTGCGAATTGGGCGTGCTGGAGCGTTGTCGCGCATGGGTGCTGACCAGATGGGAATTGATCGAACGGCTGCGGAGTTGGCGCGCGTGCGTGCTGACCAGATGGGAATTGATGGAGCGGCTGCGCTTCTGCTGCGCGTGCGTGCTGACCTGGTGCGAATTGGGCGTGCTGGAACGCTGCCGGGCGTGGGTGCTCACCTGGTGGGAGTTGGGCGTCGACTTCTTCTGTTTGGCGTGGGTGGACACCTTGTGCGAATTGGGCGTCGCTTGGGCGGCCGAGCAAAACAGGGCCAACAGGACTGCTGTCCAGAATCTGGCTGTCAGTCGTGACATATCCGCACTATAGCAGGGTTTTTCGACAATGCAATCGCCACGTTTGCCGCCCGGTCGCCGCGATTGTTGCGGCCTCAACGGGGGGAGGGCGGTTCAGAAGAGCGTGTAGATGAAGGGAGCCGCCGCGCTGCCGCCGCCGCCAAACAGGATCAAACCGCCGAAAATGATCAGGACAATGACGATGGGAATCATCCAATACTTCTTGTTGTCCATCAACATCTCGAAGAATTCAGCCACAAAACCCGGCGCGTCCTCGTTGCCGGCCTCTTCGAAGGCGTTTTTGTCGTCCTTGTCGTCGCTCATAACGGTTGTTCGGATAAGTTGGCACCCGGCGGCGTTCAAGCAAAGCTCAATATTGGCGGTAGTAGCGTTTCGGATCCGAGGGTTGTGAGGCCTCCTTCCAATAGGTTGACGCTCCCGGATCGGAGCCTTTCGCGATCGCCTTGTTCGAGGAAAGGCGGCGGGCCAAGCCGAAGGGGGTGATCACCAGGAAGAAGAACGCCAGGAAAAGCAGGTTGCCGATGACGATTCCGACGGAGCAACCAAAGCCGAACCAGACCGTGTAGAAAGGCCTGGCGATCTGCGGGACGAGCCACAACAGCGCGCCGGCCGCGCAGCCGACGCCGGCGATCCAGGTCGCCAGTTCGAGCTTCCAGACATCGCCGAGGGCCTTGCCCAGCAGCAGGATCAGCGCGGCGACAATCGGGAATCCGATCATCCAGCTGACCGCAAATTTCCGGCGCGCCGGGAGATCCGGGTTCCAGTCGACTTCCTTGAACGGGTTCAGCATCGGGAAAAGGGGTCAATCGAGCGCGAAGCTCTCCAGGTAGTTCTCGTGGGAGGCGTTGTCGCGTTTGGGCTGCTCGGTCTTGCGCAGGAGGAAGTTCTCCAACACGAGAACATCCATGTCCGTGGCCATGAAGCAGCGGTAGGCGTCCTGCGGCGTGCAGACAATGGGTTCGCCGCGGATGTTGAAACTGGTGTTGACGATGACGCCGCAGCCGGTCTGGCGCTTGAACTCCCGGATCAGCCGCCAGTAGCGGACGTGCCGTTCTTCGTCGACGGTCTGGACGCGCGCCGACATGTCGACGTGGGTCACGGCCGGGATTTCAGAGCGGGCGACGTTGACGCGCTTCCTGAGGTCGTCCGAAGCCATCATTTCCTCGTCTTCCGATGAGAGTTCGAGGCGTTTCCCCTCGGCGACATCGGCGACGAGGAGCATGTAGGGGCTTTCCGTGTCCAGGTTGAAATACTCGCCGACATCCTCGCGCAGCACGCTGGGGGCGAAGGGGCGGAAGGATTCGCGGTACTTGATTCGCAGGTTCATCACGGACTGCATCCTCGGGCTCCGGGGATCGCCGATGATGCTGCGACAGCCGAGGGCCCGGGGCCCGAATTCCATGCGCCCCTGGAACCAGCCGACCACGTTTTCCTGTCGCAGGGCTCCGGCGACCTCTTCCAGCAGTCTGGATTCGTCGTCGATTCGGGTGTGGGGGATGGATTCAGATTCGAGGAACGATCCGATCTCATCGTTGGAGAACGACGGGCCGAGCAGCGATCCGCGCATGGAATCGGAGTCGCCGGTGGTGCGCTCGTTCTGGAGCAGTTGATGGTGGACGAACAAGGCGGCGCCCAAGGCGCCCCCGGCGTCGCCGGAGGCCGGCGCGATCCAGATCTCGTCGAAAATCTTTTCCCGCAGCAGTTTTCCGTTGGCGACGCAGTTGAGGGCGACGCCTCCAGCCAGGCAGAGATTCTTCAGGCCTGTGATTTCACGGGCGTGGCGGGCCATGCGGATCACAATCTTCTCGGTGACCGCCTGGATGGAGGCGGCGATGTCCATCTCGCGTTGGCTGATGGCGGATTCCGGTTTTCGGGGGCCGCCTTCAAAAAGGGCGTCAAACCGCGTTCCGGTCATGGTCAACCCCTGGCAGTAATTGAAGAAGCGCATATCCATCGCGAACGAGCCATCCTCCTTGAGGTCGATCAATTCGTTCAGGATGACGTCCGCAAATCGCGGTTTGCCGTAAGGGGCGAGGCCCATGAGTTTGTATTCCCCGGAGTTCACCTTGAAGCCGGTGAAGTAGGTGAAGGCGCTGTAGAGCAGTCCAAGGGAGTGGGGGAACGACATCGTCTGGAGCAACTCGATCCGGTTGCCGGCTCCTTTGCCGATGCTGGCGGTGTCCCATTCGCCGACCCCGTCAAGAGTCAGGATGGCGGCGTCGTCGAAGGGCGAAGGGAAGAAAGCGCTGGCTGCGTGCGATTCGTGGTGTCGGGTGAAGGTGATTCTCCGGTTGAACTTCCCGTCGAGGGAGTTGCGGATCTCCCGGGGCAGGTGCAGCTTGGTCTTCAGCCACAGCGGCATGGCGGACAGGAACGACTTTGCGCCCGAGGGAGCGAAAGCCAGATAGGTTTCCAACAGGCGGTCGAACTTGAGCAGCGGCTTGTCGTAGAAGACGACGTAATCCAGTTCCTCGGCTTGGATGCCGGCCTGTTTCAGGCAGAATTCGACGGCGTTCCGGGGGAATTCGTGATCGTGTTTCCGGCGGGTGAAGCGCTCTTCCTGGGCGGCGGCGGCAATGAAGCCATCCTTCACGATCGCGGCGGCGCTGTCGTGATAGTACGCGGAAATTCCGAGGATGTTGGCGCTCATGTCAACTCTGTTGCGCCGAAGAGGAATGCAGGCTGGGGCGGCGGCCTGGCGCCGAATGGCGGACTTGCGGTCCGCGAGTGGCGATTCCGGTCAAATTCACCGCTTCTGACGCGCGTGAGTGCTTGAGGTGTGGGAGTTCACCGTCCCGCGCTTCTGTTTGGCGTGCGAACTGACGAGGTGGGAATTGGGCGCCCCGGATTTTCTTTGGGCGTGGCTGCTGACAAGGTGGGAATTGGGCGTGCCCTTCTTCTGTTTGGCGTGGGTGCTGACTTCGTGCGAGCTCAGTGTCCCGAGGCCCTTGCGCTGCTTGGCGTGGGTGCTGGTGGCGTGGCTGCTGATGGAATGGGAGCTCTTGGCATGCGAGCTATGAAGGTGTGAGCTGAGCGTGCCGAGCCCGCGTTTCTGGCGGGCATGCGTGCTTGTATAGTGGCTGCTGGTGAAGTGGGAGCCGGTTGCCCGCGAGCTCGTCATATGCGTGCTGATCGCGTGTTTGCCGGTCGAAAAGCTGCTGCGCGCCGCGGAATGGGTGTTGGCCGGCGAATCAAACGTGCTCGTGAACGTGGGAATCGTATAGGTGGAGGATCCGGAGTGGTTCCCTTCCTGTGCCAGGGACGCCAAGGGCGTCGCCAGCGCGGCCAGTAGACCCAATTTGACAATAGCACTTCGCATGCTCCGTCAAGCTACGACGCTTTGGCGGGATTTCCAGTTCAAAAACTAAAGAATTTCTCCGGGACCACGATGATGTCGAGGCCCTGCAGGACGATGTCCGTCACGTCGCCCTTCATCACGTCCTTGATATTGATCGGAATCTTCTTTTTCTCGCCATTGCCCAGGTTGCGGATGACGTAAACCCGCTTTTTGGCGGCGAAACGGGCGAAACCGCCGGCGCGCAGGATGGCGGTGTAGGCCGTCAACTGCTCGTCGGCGTAAAGCGCCAGGACGCCGGGCTGATTCACGTTGCCGGTGATGTAGACGATCGGGTTGTAGGCCGGCACCACCAGGATGTCGCCGGCGTTCAAGGCGAGGTCGGACTGCAGACCGGTGCCCTCGAGGATCGCCTCGACGTTGATGTCCTCCACCAAGGCGTTGCCGCTCTCGAGGCGGAGCACCTTGACGCGGGTCAGGTCGCCGACCTCGGAGATGCCGCCGGAGCGAAGGATGGTCGTGACCACGGTGGGGGAGAAGCCTTGGGGCAGACGCATCGGGCCGGGGGTGCGGAACTCGCCCGCGAGGTAGATGATGTCCCCGGAGCCGGGGTCGAAGACGCCCTTGGTGCGCTCCAGCATGACGGTCGCCTGGCGGAGTTGGGTGGTTTCCAAGGCGTCCTTGATCGATTTTTCCGCGCTGGGGATGTCTTTGCCGGCCAGTTGGACGCGGCCGATGCGCGGCATGATCACGTAGCCGCCCTGGCGGACCTGATAGAGGCCGTTGAAGGTCTCATCCTCGAGGACGAAAAGTTGGATCGACTCGCCGGGGAGGATCAGGCCGTCGCCGCTGTCGAACATTTCGTCCTGATAGCGGGTCAGCGCGTCCTGGGTCTGCTCCTCGACCTTGTCGAGTTCGAGTTGCGCGGCATTGACGCGGCTTTGCCAAGCGTTCACCTCGCGTTGCCACTTCTCAATCTCCGACTGGGGACCGGTCTTCTGAACGACGGTCAACTGCCGGGCGGCGTTGTTCAGCTTGGACTTGGTGTATTCGATCTCGCGTTCGGCGGAGGCGCGCAGCTCGTTGAGTTTGTCGAGTTCGCGTTGGACGGATCCGGTCGTGCCGGTCAGACCCTGCTGCCGCATGGCGCGCTCCGCGGACTTGAACTCCTCCTGCGCGCGGCGCCAGGCGTCCAGCCGATCCATGGCTGTTCCTCCGGCCTGACCAAAAGCGGCGGCGGCGCCGGTGAGCGTCAGGGCGGCGCACATCAACCCCATAAATCCAGTATTGATCTTCATTGAAAAAAAACTGCGGTTCAAGTCTCGTCGTGGTGAATCTGTGAAACTCGCGAAAGACGTTCACCGCAGGGCCATCGCGTTCGCAAAGTCTCAAAATGGAGCAGTCGAGTAAAGGAAAAAGTCATGCGTAAAAGGGCTTCGTCGCCTTTTCCTGGCATGGCGGCGGTTGTATCCGCTTCGGGGTCGTGCTGGAGTTGTTTTCTGCGGTTTTACTGGCGGCTGAGTCTGCCCGAAGCGATCAACGGAATTGTTTCTCTATTGTGAAAATGACCCGGTTCTCCGAGTAGGAATTTCCGACGACGCCGCCGTCCCGGTTTTCATAGATATAGACCAGTCGGGCGGTGACCGTCTCGCTGTATCGGTGGCCGGCGGAGGCGCGCGCGGTGATGAATGTCGAGTCGCCCACGGCGGGGTCCTCCTGAAGAATCTGGGTGCGGACCAGTTGGAGATTGAAGTCGGTCTTCGGGCTGTATTGATAGAGCATCCGGGCCCCGACCGCCCAACGGGAGGTGTTCAGGATCTTGTTGTCCAGATCGTCGAAGGTGGTCCAGTTGCCGAAGAGTTGCGCGTTCAGATTGGGGCCGAGAACCTGGGTGATGCGGTAGGTCAACCGGGTGATCAGGTCGTTGTTGGAGCTGGTGCCGCTGGATTGTTGGCGGCTGAAGGTGAGGGTCTGGGTGGTCAGCGGCCCCGCGTCGTGGTTCAACGTCACCTGCCAGATCAGGTTGTTCTGATCGGAGGTCGCCGCCTTTTGCCAACCGGCTGAACCGAGAAAATCTAACTGGTCCGTGATCGGGCCGAAGAAACCACCGCTGGCCTGCTTGTCGATGCCGGGGCGAACGCTGGTGCGTCGGATGCTCCCGGAGACGAAGGGCTTGAAGCGCATGTTTTCCCGTTGGTTCACCGCGATCACCCTTGCGGTGTCGACCTTGGCGGGGAGGGCGTTGTTGTCGGAGACGAACCATTGGTCTTCATGGCTGCCCACCAGCGTGATCCGGGTATTGGTGGGCACGACCCGGGAGGCGGAGAGGCCGACCAGGTTTCGCAGCACGAGCGACTGGGTGTCCAGTTGTTGCTGCGTGTTGAATTGCGTTCCGCGACCGGCGCGGCTGGTTGCGGCGCCGCCGGTGCCGCCGTAGCGATAGCGTCCCGCGCGGTCCTGGCTGTTGAATGCCAGCGGATCCAAAATGACGATTTCGTCGGCGAATTCACCGCGCAGACCGAAGAAGCCGTCGACAAAATCGGCTGAAAAACTGTCGATGAACTGCATGTCCCATTTGCTCAACGTGAAGTCGTAGGTGAATTGCGCATTCAAGGGGATGCGACCGCCGGCGGCGCTGAGCCGGGCGTTGATGGGGTCGAAAATCCCGAAGCCGTCCAGTCCGGCCTCGTTCTGGAAAGGCAGCCAGATCAGGGCGCCCCGGGTGGAGAATTGAAGTCCTTCGCTCCATTGGATCAAGGCGCGGATATTGAACCGGGCCACGGAAATCAATCCTGATTCCCGGGTGGTCGCGCTTCGATTCTGGTTGTCGGTCCAGAGGAAGCTGAGGGAGACCGGACCACCGAGATCCAGGTAGAAACGGCCGAGTTTCAAGGAGGCGTCGGCGGGCGCGAAACCGCGATAAACGAAGGGGAACGAGGAACCGGAGCTTAGGCCGGTGCCAGGCAAGCCGAAGCGCAGGGTCCCGCCATCGCCGACCTTCGGGGCTTTGGAGTTGCCGAAGATCCGCTGATTCAGTATTACGTTTTGATAGGGGACTCACGGATCGGCGATTAAGCGGGAAACCGGCACGGCTCCTTCGCTGACCTCGATCTCGCCGCCGGTCTGCGC
>JAYPGD010000187.1:0-10874 GCA_038126655.1 Verrucomicrobiales bacterium | reverse complement strand
CGACGCCGACGCCCACCGAGATCGGCTGCCGGATGCAGTAATCGACCAGTTTCATGGAGCGGGCTGCGCGGCGGCTTCACCGCGACTCTGGATCATCAAGCCCTGGCCGGGCATCAGGCGTTCGTTGCCTTCGACGATGATCTGGGCGCCCTCCGCGAAGGCATCCGGATCAGCGACATAGACCCTGCCGCCGCGTTCGAAGGCAATTTTCACCATGGTTCGCGCGCCGGTCGGCATTTCGCCTTCCTCGGACGGCGGTTGAACCACGTAGACAAAGTCGCCGGCCGCCGAGCGGATCAGGGCGTCGGTGGGAAACAGCCAATGCGGGCCGCGATCGCCCACCGGGACGATTCCAGTCACCGATTCGCCCGGGGCGAGACGGCCGTCTCCGTTCGGCAAGGTCGCCACGACCGTGAACAACTGGCTGTTGGGATCGACATCGGGCACCAGCTTCACGGACGCCGGCTTCAACAATTCGCCCGTCGCGGAACGACGCACGCGAAAGCCCTCGCTGTTGCCGCGCAGGTCATCCAGATGCCGCGCAGGAACGCGCAGCCAGGCTTCGATCGGATCGACCGTGACCAGCGTTGCGACCACGGCGCCGGCGGCGGCCCATTCACCGGGTTCAACATTGCGCCGAACAACCGCGCCGGCAAATGGCGCCTTGATGGTCAGGTCGGCGAGCTGCGCCTGGAGAAAGTCGATCCGGCTCTCGGCCTCGGCGATGCCGTCGCGCGCCACATTGGCCTGGGCGTCGGCGACCGCAAGCGCGCGCTCGGCGTCGAGGGCGTCGCTTTCAGAAACCGCCTTGCGCCCCAGCAGGCCTCGCTTCATTTCAAAATCCCGTTTGGCGCGGGCCAGCTCGGCCTCTCGTTGTTTGACCAGGCTGTGGGCGGACTTCAGGGCGGCTTCGACCTCGGCCAACTGCGCCTTGATCCGCCGGTCGTCCAGTTGCGCGATGAGGTCGCCCTGCTTCACGATGCTGCCCTCGTCCACGAGGACGTTCATGACTGCGCCCGGTTCGCGCGCCGCGATCTCGGCCTGGGAGACGGCCTGCAATTCGCCGGTGACGACCGCCTCCGCCTGGGTCGTTTCCCGCTCGAGGGTCTCCACATACACCGCGGCCGGGGGCATTTCCATGGGGCCTCCGCCTGGACCGACGGCGCCGGCGACAGGCGCCTCGCGCATGACCTTGATGGCGACGAAGGCGGCGGCGACCGCCAACACGGCCAGCGCCGCAATCACGCCGTTACGCGCGCCGGCGCCGTTGTTCGGGGCAGGTGGGTTGGATTCAGAATCTGGCATGAATAATCAGGCCTGCTTGTGTTCCACGCGCCCGCTCACATCACAAGGAAAAAAGGCTCCAAAAGAACTCCCCACGGAGGAGAAACGCCCACGCACTCTTCACTGCAATTGTTCGTTCCGAGCCCTCGACATAGAAGTTGAGGGCCAGGCTTCAAATCCGTGGGGCATCACTGCGGCGGCGGGAAGATCTGCCGATGGTTGTCGCCCTTGAGATCCACCCGCCACAGGCTGTTGCTGCGCTGGTAGATGATCTCGTCGCCATGGAAATGCGGAACGCTGAAATGGCGGAAGGAGTTCGACGCGATGAGCGCGGCTTCCTTGCCCGAGTTCAGGTCGCGGAGATAGAGCGAGGCGCTGCCCTGGCCGATCTCCCGGCCATTGAACACATACAGGTTTCCGTCCGGATGCAGGCGGCCAAGCCATTCGTGTTTGAAGTCCTTCCGCAGCAGTTCCAGCCCCTCCGTTTCGCGATCGATCTTGATCATGACTGAGTTTGTCGCGAGCCAGCTCTTGTAGGTATCGGTGAGGAAGAAATCGTTCTCCCTGCCGTTCCAGACGGGAACGGCCCCCATCTTCCGGGGATCTTCCTCCAGCTTGTTCCGGTCGAAGAAACCGCTCAATTGAAGCGGCGTGAACAATACACGCACATCACGGGAGAAGATGTCGTAGAGCACAAACTCGCGGCTGGAGTTGCGAAGAATAATCCGCCGGTTGTCCCACCAACCCATCGGCCATCCGGCGGGCGTGTGGAGTTCGAGTTCCCCGGTTTCGAGATCGCAGATCCGCATTTCGTTGGCCGGCGCGATGACGGTGGGCTTGATGTAGCCCCGCTTGAAATCAGGGGACGGATAAAAGGAGCTGCCGCCGCCCGGGAGCTGCCTGATCGAACCAATGCGCCTGGATCCGCCCTTTTTCAAGTCCACGATCCAGATGGTCTCCTCGTCGTTGCCGCCGCGGCGGTAATCCAGTCTGCCCCTCGAAATCTTGAACACGAAGTCCGCGACCTTGGCGCGTGTTGAATCCGCCGGCGGTCGATCGCGCTGACGGCAGACAAGCCTAGTCAATCCAGCGTCCATAAAATCGGGATCGGCGTTCATCAACCGGCCCGCAACGCGTTGCTTCTCGATGTCGAAGAGAAACACGTCGAAGCGATTCGTTCCGGATCGACCCATGACCCACAACTTGCCGCCTTGAATTGGCCGGGAGGTCAGATGCCTGTAGTAAACAGTGTCGTAAGGACCGACCTGAAAAGCTCCATCCACAGGCGCGAATCGCGGGGCATTGGGATCCGTGGTCAACCATCGGAAGCCCAAGAGGAGCGTCAGCGCGACGACGACCAGAGCCAACCATGGAGCTCTTCGAAACCGACGCGACCAGCCGGGTGCGGGCGACGCTTCGGAACGCAGATCTTCCTGTTCGCCGGTTCGGGTTGGGACGCTCATTGACTGGCATGCGTGCGACGTCTGACGGAGCCCCAACGAATCACGCGGCCACTCGCCTGTCAAACCGGTTGGTTTTCCGGCTTGCCAGTTCGGGCCACTCAAGCCCCGACACGATTCCGCGTGACGTCTTCGGGATTGCCTTGTCCGATCGATGTTGGCATCACCCCTTGAAATGGCGGAACTCGAATCATCCAGCGATCCCGGCCCGGCCTCCGGGGCCGGCTGGGAATCCCCGGAACATGCCGCCATTTACGAGGAGCACTCGCGGTCGATCTACTACCTCGCCCTGCGCATGCTCAGCGATCCGGCGCAGGCCGAGGACGCGACCCACGACGTGTTTCTCAAGGCCTTCCGCAAGCTGGACACCTTTCGCGGCGACGCCGGTTTGCGGACCTGGCTCTACCGGATCGCGATCAACCACTGCAAGAACCTCCTCCAGACCTGGCATCGCCGCACGATGGTGAACAACGTGGACGACGCGGTCTGGCAGACCACGCCCTCCGCCTCGGAATCGCCGTTGCGCGCTCTGGAAACCAAGGAACTCGGCGAGCGCATCCAGCAAACGTTGGACAGGCTCCCCGAGGAATACAGCCTGCTCCTGTTGCTGGTCGCGGACGAGAAACTGAGCTATGAGGAGGTGGGCGAACTGACCGAGCAATCCGCCGACGCCGTCCGCGGCAAACTCCACCGCGCCCGCAAGGCCTTCCGCGCCGCCTTTGAAAAATGAAGACAGCCTCAACCACGGATGAACACGGATTGACACGGATTGGGACAAGCGATCCGCGGTGTTCCATCACAACCAAGGCGACACCTCAATGCCTCGGCCATCCGTGTTCATCCGTGGTTAAAATGGAATTGGATCGTCATGGAACCTGAATCCGAACAATTCAAACAACGTTTTCGCGAAGGGGAGGAAGCGGCCGACTCCCGTCAGGGGCAGCAGTCGGACGCCGGGCAGGCGGAATTCGAAACGCCCGAGGAATTGATCCGCCACGACGCGGCGCAAACCGAGGTCCCGGCCGCGGTGGAGGCCCGGCTCAAGGACTCCCTCGCGAACGAGCCCAAGCCCAAACCCGGACTCTGGAAACGGCTGTTCGGGGGCGGGAATTGACCGCCTTCGCCCGCTGTGAAATCAGCTTCGACACCGCGCTCACCCACGCCCGTGAACCCGACAAGATCAAGTCCCGCATGGGCCGGCAGCAGAACGGGTGAAGCGTGTGAGACCCTCGGTCCGGCCAGGACTGGCGCCGCGAATCCCGGGGGGGATTGCGCGGAGATTCTTGTTCCGCCAAGGTCGCGCGCCAGCTAACCTGCATCGGAATCAATCGCCCCTCCGACCATGAATGACGCCGGATCGATCGACTGGGACAAGGTCTGGACGATTGCCAAGTTCAGCGTGTGGGCTCTGGTCAACGTCGGGATCCTGATCTGGCTGACGTGGCGCAAGTTCAAGCTGGCCCACGGCGATGAGTTTGGCTTTGCCGTTTTTCGCTGGATGCTCTCCATCGACGGCCTGTTGTTGTTGATCTGGGTGGTCGTGCCCTACACGTTCAATTCCGGACCGTTCGGGGTGATCATCGGCGTGGCGGGCATGGCGTTCTGCGGCATCCTGATGTCGATGGCGATCACCCCGGCGCTGATCGGCCCGTTGATCGGCGCGTTTACGGGCGAGCTGGACGGGAGCAACGCGGGCTCCAGGAAGGAGCCCCTCTACAGCATGGCCCTGGCGCTGCGCAACCGCAGCGAGCCCCACAAGGCCATCGAGGCCATCGCCGAACAACTGGAGGAGTTTCCGCACGATTTCGAAGGAATGATGCTGATGGCGGAGATCGAGGCGCACGACCTCAAGAGCATGCCCGCCGCGCGGGAGACCCTGGAGGAGTTGTTGGAGAAGGGGAAATTCCCCAAGGGACGGAAGTCCTACATCCTGACGACGCTCGCCGATTGGGAGCTGGAGCTGGCCAGGGATCCCGAACGCGCGCGGGCCGCTTTCCTGCGGATCGTCAACCTGTTCCCCGATTCCGAGATTGCGCGGAAGTCCCAACAACGTCTGCTGCGCCTGCCCACCAGTTCGGCGCTGTCGGACAAGGACGTCACGCGCCTCCATACGCTGCCCAGCCAACGCAGCGCCGCCGATCAGGCCGCAATCGCCGACACGGCCGGCGTCGCTCCCGAAGCCGAGGCCGGAATCCTGATCCAACGCCTGACGGAACATCCTGAAGACGACGAGGCCCGCGAACGCCTGGCCGAAATCTACGCGCGCCATTACAAACGCGTCGACATGGCGGCCGATCAACTCGAACAGCTCATCTCGGATCCGCGGCAACCGCGCGAGGACACCGTGCGGCGGTTGAATCAATTGGCGCGCTACTACCTCAACTACGCTTTGGATGGCGACGCCGCGAGGGTCTGCCTGCATCGGATTGTGAACATGTTCCCCGGCGCCTCGGCGGCGGAACTGGCGTATGTGGAGTCACAGACGATTCCCTCCACCGAGGCGTTGCGCCGGGAATCCGGGGCCATTCCCATGGTCGAGGCGGAGAAGGATCTCGGGCTCAAACGGAGGCCGCCCGAATGGAGCTGATTGCGGAACATCTGCAGGGGCTGATCCTGTTCACTGCGGCCTTGCTGACCCTGGGCCTGCTCTCCTTCCGCGCCCTGAAACGTCGCCACGATTCCCCCGGTCGCCTCGTCGCCAAGTGGGCCGTCACCGGCGCCATCGGCTACGGTTACTTCTTCCACCTGAAATCCATGTCCGGCGAAGGCGGTCGATCCGCCCTGTTCGCCGTGATGATCGCCACGGTCGCCGGAGCCGCGCTGGCGATCATGTGGGTCCCCGCCATCCTGAACTTCATCACCGCGCCGATCATGGATTGGTTTGCCGGCGGTTGGTTTGCCGACGATTCGAAACCGTATTACGCCTTCGCCAAGGGGCTGCGCAAACTCGGCAAGCCCGAGTCCGCCCTCGAGGAAATCGACCAGCAGTTGGAGAAGTTCCCCGACGATATCGAGGGCCGACTGCTCAAGGCGGAAATTCACGCCGAGGATCTGGAGGAGGTTCACATCGCCGCGCGGCTGCTGGACGAGGTCATCGGTTTCGATGAGCAGGACAGGAAGGTCGTGCCGGACGCCCTGAAAAAGTTGGCCGACTGGCGATTGCGAATCGACGGAAGTCCCGAGCGGGCCGAGGCGGCCCTGCAGCGATTGATCGGGCTGTTCCCGGAAAGCCGGATCGCGGACGAGGCGGCGCGCCTGATCAAACGGATCCCGGATCGAAGACGTTTGCTTCAGGATCCCGCCTCGCGCAATGCCCTGGCTCCGAAGCGACGCGGCTCCCGCATCCGGGTGACCTCCGCCGACAAGGCGGCCAAGTCCGGCGCGCCGAAGAAGGTCCGGGACTCCGACGACGACGGACCCGACCGGGTCAGGGTTCAGAACCGACAAGACTGAGGCGCTTGTTCACCAGTCAGCGGCCCCTGATGATCGGGCCTACGCATGAGCAAAAAGCAATCCCATAGGCATGTTGTAGCGTGCTCTCTGTGAGAGCAGTCGATCACTGTCGCATGATGGCTCCGCTTTTCGGCTGACACAGCCGACGCTACATCTGTGAAGCGATTGCGATTGCCGTTCCTGCGCAAGCCTTGCGCCTGGCAGTCGGGTCGGGGCCTACTTCGCGGGCTCCTTCTTCTTTGCCTTGGCCTTCTTCTTCGCCTTCTCCTGCTGGGCCTTCCTGCGCGCCACGATTCCATCCAGCTTCTTCTTCTCGGCGGCAAGGACGGCGGCGGGAATTTCAGCGGGGGTGATGTCCGTTCGGTCGAGCTTTTCCTTCCCGGAAAGTTCCCGGAGGCGGATCCCGCGATACCAGACGGGGTCGCCGTGATCCTGCAGGCTGAGGTTGTCGCCGCGCGCCTTGAGGTCGCCGCCGCGGGCCTGAAGCAGTTCGACGTTGAACTTCCACTTCTTGTCCGAGTAGTCGAGGTCCACGACCTTCACGCCGTTGAGCCAGTGCTGCACGATCGTCCCCTGGCAGACGATGCGTCCGTGGTTCCATTCGCCAACAGAGCGGGTCATGTCGTGTGAGGGCTGCATGCAGAAGTAGATGGAAGCCGCGCTGGAGCGGGGGTTCTGACCGTCCCGGTGCCGCGTATTGTCGAGAATCTGATACTCATACTGGCCGGGACGGTAATAGACGCCGCTGTTGGCCGCCGGGCCGACCTTCCATTGGAAACGCAGTTCAAAGTTGTCCGGGATTTTTTTCACCGTGTAGGCCAGGCCGCCGCCGCCCTTGGCGCGGAACATGGCGCCGTCGTCGATGATCCAGTTGCCGTTGTTCTTCCATCCCTTGAAATCCTTGCCGTTGAAGATGAGCTCGAACCCGAGCTGCTTCTCGTCCCCGGTGAGGGAATTGGGATCGTCGGCGGCCGGAGCCGACAGGGAGATGAACGAGGCAAGGGCGGCCATGAGTGCGATGGTTCTCTTTTTCATAGGGCGATCGAAAGGGAATCGGGTTTTGTCCGGGTTGGCAAGAACGTAGCCCGGGCTACGCATGAACAGCAATCGCAACAGTCTCACAGATGTGGCGTCGGCGAAGAGTGTGGAGGCGATGACGGCTGCGCGATCGTCCGGCGCTACACATCGATGATGGGCGGCCCGTCATTGTCGTCCCTGTCCTTGTCGTCGTTCAAACCCTTGCCGCGGGAGGATGGCGGATGGCGGTTGACGCTGGCCTGAACGCGGAAGGAGCCGCGCATGGGACTCACCTGCGCGCCGGTGAGGGAGGCGACGATCAGGGCGACCAGGCTGATGACCAGACCGCCCCAGAACGCCGTCCAGAAACCATCCACGTGAAATGTTTCCACCAGGGCCCCCACGAACATGAGCAACAGGGCGTTCATCACGAAGGCGAAGACGCCGAGTGTGAGACAACCCAACACGAGCTTGATCCGGCCAAAGAGGGCGTTGAGGGCGCCCAGGAGGAGCGAGGCCGCAAACAAGCCGCCAACCGTGTCGTAATCAATGCCGCGCAGGATGTTCGCCGCAACCAACACGCCCAGCGCGGTGACCGCCCAGCGTTGCACGAACAACTTCAACGCCGCCCGGGAATCCGGGGGCGACTGCCTGCCCGGCTGCGGAATGGGATCGCCGTGATCGGTCACGAACGCAGAGTCGAACGAATCGCCGGCCGCGACAAGGGAGAATGAAAGGCGTCGCCAGGGATCAACAGCCGATGGGATCCTCCGCGATTTCATTCTCCGCCGGGTGAAACGCGGCGTCCAGTTCTCGCTTCAGTTCCTCGGCCGGCGGATCGTCGCCCAGATTGACCTGCAGGAAGGCGGCCCCGCGATCCGCCTCCAACTCGAAGGACTCGAGGCTCGCGGGAATGATCGCGAACTGTCCCGGCGTCAATGGGGCCGGAGCGTTCTCCGCGACGATCCGGATCTGCTTCTCAAGGACGGCGATGATCCACATCCGGTCGCTTTCACAGGGAATGCGGCCATCCTTGACGCACTCGATCCGTTCGACCTCGAAGTGCTCGTTGCTGGTGAGCAGCGTCGAGGAGAAGAGCGGCCCACGCTGCGGAACCTCATCCGACAACGACGGCTCAAAATCGTCGAAGTCGATGGACTTCATCGCCTGATCGACATGCAGTTGTCGGGGTTGCCCATCCAATCCGACGCGGTTCCAATCGAACACGCGGTAGGTGGTGTCGGAGTTCTGCTGGATCTCGAAGATGACATTGCCGGCGCCGATGGCATGGAGTCGCCCGCTGGGCAGATAGATCGAGTCGCCGCCCGCGGTCGGGATGCGGTGGAGGCTCCCGGCGACCGAACCCTCGAGGATCCTCTCTTCGAATTCGTCGCGCGTGACGCCCTTCTTCAGGCCGACATAGATGTCGGCATCCGGCGCGGCGTGCGCGACATGCCACATTTCCGACTTGGGTTCGCCGTCGAGTTTTTCGGCGACGCCGGCGGGCGGATGCACCTGCACGGAGAGTTTCTGTTGGGCGTCGAGGATCTTGACCAGCAGGGGGAACCGGCCGTTCTGGGGCCTGGAGGTTCCCAGCAGTTCGGCGGCGTGATTCTCCATCAACCAACGCAGGTCGCGGCCGGCCAGGGGGCCGTTGGCGATGACGCTGACGCCTTCGGGCCGATCGGTGATCTCCCAGGATTCGCCGATCGGGACCTCCGGCGGCAGGGGTTTGTCGTAGAGCCGCTCGATGTTGCGGCCGCCCCAGACGCGTTCCTTGAAGATGGGCTTGAAGGTGAGTGGATGGAGCATGGGGTCAGATTGGCGTTGGACTCGACTCCGGCGGGGCGAAGCTCCCGCTGAGCCGGACTTCCAACGCCGGATTGCGGCTGGAACGGGATGGGCCCGGAAGCTCCGCGGCCCGGCTCGGCGGGAGCTTCGCCCCACCGAATGAAATCGTCGGCGCTCGGTTCCGCGTCACGCCGCCTTGCGACGCGCCTTCTCCTCGAAGTGGCCGAGCGCGCGGTATTTGTCGTAGCGTTTTTCCAGCCGCTTCTCGACGGAAAGCCTTTCCAACTGGGCGAGGTTCTTCTCGAGGCAGGCGCCCAGGTTGGCGGCGGTGGCTTCGACATCGTTGTGCGCGCCGCCGAGCGGCTCAGGAATGATCTCGTCGACCAGGCCAAGCCCCTTCAGATCCTGCGCGGTGATCTTCAATGCGGCGGCGGCCTGCGGCGCGGCGGCGCGGTCCTTCCACAGGATCGCGGCGCAGCCTTCCGGGCTGATGACGGAGTAGTAGGCGTTCTCGAGGACCAGCACGCGGTCCGCCACGCCGATGCCCAGCGCCCCGCCGGAGCCGCCCTCGCCGATGACGGCGGCGACGATCGGAACCTTGAAGAGCATCATCTCGCGCAGGTTGACCGCGATCGCCTCGGCGATGTGTCGCTCCTCCGCGCCGATGCCCGGATAGGCGCCGGCGGTGTCGATCAGCGTAACGATCGGCAGGCCGAACTTGTCGGCCATCTTCATCAGGCGAAGTGCCTTGCGATAGCCTTCGGGATGGGCGGAGCCAAAATTGCGGAGGATGTTCTCCTTGGTGTCGCGGCCCTTCTGCGTGGCGATGACCATGACCTTGCGGTCGCCGAGGCGGGCAAAGCCGCCTACGATGGCGCGATCGTCCGAGTAGAGACGATCACCGTGCAGCTCGCTGAATCCGGAAAACGTGGAATGGCAGTAATCCAGGGAATAGGGCCGTTGCTGATGACGGGCGAGCTGAATCCGCTGCCAGGGGGTGAGATTGGTGTAGACCGTCTTGCGTGTCTCCTCGAGCTTCTTCTCGATCCGCCCGATCTCCTCCTGGAAATCGATGCCCAAGGAGGCCTTGTCCGGATGGTTCTTGAGCTCATCCAGCTTCCGCTGCAATTCAATGATCGGCTTCTCGAATTCGAGGGTCGTCTTCATTTGAGCCGGACTGTAAAGAGGCGCCCCGACGCGCGCAACGGGGAATTGTAGCCGCGTTCGCGCGAGATTGCGGAGCCTTTGGTCATTCGCGCTGACGGCGTCAGCTTCCTGGCGAACGCGGCTTCTACCCCCGCTTCAATACCTCGAAGAGACTGTCGCCGTGCTTGAGGGTCTTCACCTCTTTCCACGGCGGCGCGATCTCCAACGTGTCGCGCTTGGTGTGCCCCAGGATCAGCAGCCCGTCCTCCTTCAGCAACGAAGGCAGGGATTCATCGTCCAACAGCTTCTGGGAGAATGAGGTGGAGCGGCGGTTGACGTTCTTTTCGCCGAAGGGCGGATCGGCGAGAATGAGATCGAATGCGCGACCCGTCTCCGCAAGTTGGCGGATCCCCACAAACGCGTCCTTGATCCGGACCTCATAGTCGCCGTCGCCCAGCCTGGCTGCGCGGGCGTTCTGTCGGATGAACTGCGCGTGCTTCCCCGCCTTTTCAATGCAGACCGCCCGTTTGGCGCCGCGGCTCAGGCATTCGAGGCTGAGCGCGCCCGTGCCGCCGAACAACTCCAGGACCTCGGCGTCAATGACCGCGCCCGCGAGACTGTTGAAGATCGCCTGCCGCACAAGATCCGGCGTGGGCCGGACATCAAATCCCTTCGGAACCTTCAGGATCGTCCCCGCCGCTGTGCCGCCGATAATGCGCATTA
>JAYPGD010000186.1:9681-10880 GCA_038126655.1 Verrucomicrobiales bacterium | reverse complement strand
GGTCACATCATCCCCGCCGGCACCGGCTTCCCGCACCACCGCGAGATCGAACTCAAGCCGCTGGTCGAGGCCCCCGAAGAGGAGCCCAACGCCCTGCTCGACGAGGAACCCCTCGTCGGCTGAGCGTAAACCGGCCAATCAACAATTCACGAAAGGCGGAGCCAATGCGGCTCCGCCTTTTTTCGTTTGTGACAGTGACGAAAGCGCGTGTCCACAACCGGGCGTGATTAAAGAATCAAGTAGGTTGGAGAGAGTTCCGCTCTGTGAAGAGGTCGCCGCGCAGTTTCCGTATGGCGAAGGGTCAAGGAATAGCGTTGTTCTTGCCGATGGATCGGACGCCGGTCCTGCGCTTGGCGCTGAAATGCTCGCGAGACACGGCGCGGTAAGCGAGACGTTCCTTCGCACGGCGCCCTTCCCGGGGAGGGGGAGTCACCTGGTTGTGGTGGAAGTCCGCCGATCATCACGGCGCCGCGGCGGCGGCGGGTGGATTTTGCAGAAGAAAGTTTTGCTTGTGGGCGGGGTGTTTCGCTACGGTCACGTGCCGTCTGCGTGGCCCCACGTAGGATAACGTTCGCGGGTGACGGGGTGAGCCGCAATGCCACGGGGGCCAAGCGATTGCGGTCGGAGTTGGGGTTCGGTTGGCCAGTCTTGGCGAACAGCCTTGACACTTGAATGACGGAATGATTCAAGCATCGCGCACGCGGGGGACGGGATCGGGTGCAAAGACGCCTTCAAAGGCGACAGACAGACACATATGATAAAACTGAAACTGTCGGGAGTCAGAGCAGCGCTCTGGCTCGTCATGGGATGGGTGATCCTGCTCGGGACGGGGGGAGAGGCGGTTGCAGCCGATTCGCCACCGAAGCGTCAGGAAAAGTCCATCACCCTGGATGATTACGTGCGGCGCGTCTTTGCCCAGAATGAGAACATTCAGATTCGGATTCTGGAGTCGGCTCTGGAGCACAAGCGTTACGAGGGGGAGAAGTGGATCTTTGAGCCGGAGTTTTTCAGCAACCTGGAATGGATCGACAGCCAGCGCCCCAACACGGCGCAGCAGGCGACGAGCCTGTTCACCGCGGTTTTCAATCAACGGGACAAGACAGCGAATTCGGGCATTGCGGTGTTGGTTCCGACAGGGGCGCGTTTTCAGCTGAACTATTCGATCTCCGAGCTGAACAACAACCTCAACACCACGACCT
>JAYPGD010000186.1:0-9632 GCA_038126655.1 Verrucomicrobiales bacterium | reverse complement strand
CAATGCCGGCACGGGCGTGAATCTGGCCGGAATCCGGTTGGCGGCGTTGGGTTCTGACTCGGCCTTCCAGCAGTATCGCCGCGGTATGATGCAGGCGCTGGCCGCGGCGGAGACGGCCTATTGGGATCTGTATTTGGCGCAGGAGCAGTATGAGATCAGCCAGGAGTCGGTGAAACTGGCGTCGACGATCCTGAAGGACAGCCGCGAGCGCGTGAAGGTGGGCAAGGCCTCGGAGTTGGACGTGCTGCAGGCGGAATCGGGATTGGCGGAGCGGCGTGCGATCGAGAATGAGGCGCGGCAGCGGCTGCAATCGGCGAACAATACGGCTTTGGATCTGATCATGGAGACGGCGAATGGGGACGGTCGTTGGCTGGTGGCGACGGACACACCCACGGTGGGCGACGCGGAACTGGGGAAGGTGGCGGACCTGCAACGGACGGCGTTGGAGATGAATCCGGACTACCTCGGCCTGGAGTTGGAGCGGCGTCAGAATGAGATCCGTCTGAAGGTCGCCAAGAATCAGAAGCTTCCGCTGCTGGACCTGACCGGCGGTTACAGCATGAGCGGCATCGGCACCTCGCCGGGCGCGTCGCATCGCCAGACCCAGCAGAACAGCTTTCCGGCCTGGAATGTGAGTCTGCAGTTCCGCCTGCCGTTGGCGGGCAACAAACGGGCGCGCCGGCAGGCTGAGTCGGCCCGGTTGCAATTGGAGGCGAGTCGCCTCGCGGTTGACGGGGCGGCCGTGGAGATCGGGAACCTGATTGAATCGTCCTTGCAGGGCGTGCGCGCGGCGCGGGATTCGGTGGCGCACTACAAGAAGGTGGTGGAGTTCAACGAGAAGCTGCTGGAGACCGAACTGGCGCGGCTCGATGTCGGCAAGACGACCAGCCGCGTGGTCTTCGAGACCGAGAGCGATCTGTTTGAGTCGCGGATCAATTATCTGCGCGGACTGGCGTTGTTCGAGCGAGCCTTGCTGCAGTTGCACACGATTGTCGGCATCGGGCTGGACAAACGGGAAATGGAGATCGACAAGTCCGAGCTGACCATGCGCACGACCAACCTGGTGCGTAAGGGCGCGATCGACGAGGAAGCCTTCCAGCAGTTCGTGAATGATCTGCAGTCGATCTACAGCTCGCATCGCTCGAAAGGGGCGAAGTCCGATGGCGGGGCGGCGACTGAAGAATCTACCGAAAAACGCTGATTTTTCGCGCTCTTCCTTCCATTTCAACATTTCGATCATGAAGAAAATGAAGCATCGCTTGGGCCGGTATCTGGCGGCGGGAAGCATGGCGTTGGCCTTTTGCGGGGCGGCGGCGACTGCCGGAGCGCAGGAGAGCGCCGACGGCATCACCGAACCATTCCTCGATATTGTGGTCGGCGCGCCGGTCCCGGGCACGATCGCGCGGACGTTGGTCAAGGAGGGCGATTCCGTGACCAAGGGGCAGCGCATTCTGGAATTGGTGAAAATGCGCGAGGAGCTGGAGGTGAAGCGTCGCAAGCTGCTGTGGGAAAGCACGGCGGAGCTGGATGCGGCGAAACTCACCGAAAAGACGTTGAAGCAGGACTTCGACGCGACCAAGAAGCTTTTCTCATCGACCTCCTCGGTCAGTAAGGACGAGCTGGCGCAGAAGGAGCTGGAGTACAATCAGGCGGTGGCCGAGCGGATGCGGTTGGAAATCCTGGAAACCCGTGAGGAGATCGACTATGAGCTCGCGCTGGATGCGTTGAAGTTGCGGGAGATTGACGCCCCGCTTTCCGGTCAGGTTGTCGAACGGCTGCTGGACGAGGGCGAGGCCTGCGGCGCGCAGGAGCCGTTGCTGCGCATCGTCGATTCCAGCCGTTGTTATTTCACCAGCAACATCGACGCCCGGTTGGGGCCGCGTTTCCGGTTGGACCAGGAGGTGGCGCTGGAGGTGCAATCCGGGACGGGCCACGTCAATGTCACGGGGAAGGTCTCGTTCATTTCCCCGGTGGTCGATCCGTCAAGCGGCCTGTTGAAGATCCGGCTGCTGTTCGACAACAAGGATGGCAAGGTCCGCCCCGGCGTCGAGGGCCGCATGATCATCCCGGCGGCCCGTTGACCGGCCTCGCATTCAATCGCACTTCGCCAGCAACCCAATACGGCGCCGTCGCCACTCAAATCCATGTCCGACGAAGAAATCAGAGAAGAGCAGGGGAGTCCTGAGGAACTCGCCGAGTTGACCGGGCTGCGGCAGTTCGAAGGCGCGCCGGCAGAATTCTGGGCGGTGTTTGTCTCCGTGTCGTCGCGTCTGATCGGGGCGGAGAAGGGCGTGCTGGTGCTGGATGAGCAGGGCGATGGCTCGGGCCAGCATCTCAAGAAGATCGGCGAATGGCCCAAGAAGGCGCGGACCAGTCCGGCCACCGCTGAGTTCATTCGGCAGTTGGCGCCGTTGGTGCAGGACTGCCAATCGAAGGAGTCCTTGGCCCAACCCATTTTCAAGGAAGACAGCGACGGCGCTTCCGGATTTGCCTTGGCGGTGAAACTGAAGCTGGAAGGTTCCGCCGCCATTTGCGTCGCGGCCTACGCCCTGGTCGGGGTCACGAAGGAGCAGGCCGAAGAGGCCCTGATGCGCATCCGGCTCGCTTCGGATGTCCCCCAATCCTACCAGACGGCTCGGGCGGTGATCCAGGCGCGCGAGGACATGCAGAAATTCGCCACGGTCATGGACCTGCTGGCGGAGGTGAACGCGGCGCGGAAATTTGGCTCCGCCGCCATTTCCCTCTGCAACGCCATCGCCACGCGTTTCCAATGTGACCGGGTCAGCCTGGGCTGGATCGAGGGCGGCTTCGTGCGGGTGAAGGCGATCAGCCGAACTGAGAAGTTTGACAAGCATCAGGAGGCCGTCCGCAACCTCGAGGTCGCCATGGAGGAATGCGCGGACCAGGATGACGAGATCATATGGCCGGCCTGGGAGACCTCCACCGTGGTGACCCGGGATCATGAGGTATTCTCCAAGGACCAGAAAGTAGACAGTCTTTGCTCCATTCCCTTGCGCGACGAGGATGAGGTCGTGGCGGTTCTGACCTGTGAGCGCGGCAAGGATCCCTTTGTGGAGCTGGAGGCGCAGCAGTTGCGGCTGATTTGTGATTTTGCCTCGCGGTTGATCTGCGACATGAAGGAGCGGGACCGCTGGTTCGGGGCGCGTTGGGCGTCGGGGGCGCGTAAGAAGCTGGCCTGGGTCGTAGGCGCTGAGCACACCTGGGCTAAGGTCCTGGCCCTTGTCGTGACGATTGCCGTGGCCTGCATGATCTTCGTGAAGGCCCCTTACCGGGTGGAGGCGGAATTCATCCTGCGAAGCGACGAGGTCGCCTACCTGACGACGCCGTTTCCCGGTTACATCAGCGAGGTGCACGCGAAACCGGGCGACGAAGTCAAGGCGGGGCAGACGCTGCTGACCTTGAACAAGGACGACCTTTTCCTTCAGGAGGCGGAAAACATTGCCGAATTGAATCGCCACAACCGCGAGGTCGAGCGCGCGCGCGCCGCCAATCGGTTGGCGGAAATGCGGGTGGCCCAGGCGCAGGCGGACCAGGCGGAGGCTCGTTTGAAGCTGGTGCGCTATCGGTTGGAGCGCTCGGAAATCAAGGCCCCATTCGACGGCGTCGTGGTTGAGGGCGATCCCCGGCAACGGATCGGCGCCGCCCTGAGCGCCGGCGATTCGCTTTTCCGCATCGCCCGCACCGACTCACTCTACGTCGAGGCCGAGGTTCCGGAGCGCGACATTCATGAAACCCTGGACAAGGTGGATGGCGAGATCGCCTTCGTCAGCCAACCGGAACACAAGTTCCCGGTGTCGGTCAGCCTGGTGGAATCCGCCGCCATGCCCAAGGAGGAGGGCGCGGTATTCATTGTCCGCTGCGACTTCTCGGAATCCGCCCAGGATTGGTGGCGGCCGGGCATGAGCGGCCTCTGCAAGATCAACATCGGCAAACGCCGACTCATCTGGATTTTTACCCACCGCACGGTAGATTTCTTCCGCATGTGGTTGTGGTGGTGAATTCGATGAATTGTCGCCGCGACTCAACGCTTACCTGAAGTCCATCGGTCCGAAAACGACGGACAACTGACCAAGAAAATGGCCGAGCAGACGTTCAGCGAATCCTGGTATCGCATCGCCAATCAGCGCATTCATCTGCGCCCGGGGGTGAATGTGAGCCGTCAGAACTATCGCGGCGAGCGCTGGATGGTGCTGGAGGATCCGTTCGCCAACAGCTTCTTCCGCATGCGGCCGGAGGCCTATGAGTTCGTCGCCCGCCTCCGTCCGGACCGCACGGTGGAGGAAGTCTGGCGGGAATGCATCGAGCGCTTCCCCGACACCGCCCCCGGCCAACAGGCCGTCATCCAGCTGCTTTCCCAGCTCTATCACTCCAATCTGCTGCAGTACAACCTCGCCGCCGACAGCGCCCAGTTGTTCGAACGGCAGAAAAAGCGCAAGCAACGCGAAACGAGGGCCAAGCTGCTTTCGATCATGTTCATGCGCATCCCGCTCTTCGATCCGGACCGCTTGCTGGTCCGGACAATGCCGGTGGTCGGGAAGTTCATCAGCTGGTTTGGCGCGTTGATCTGGCTCGTGGTGGTCGGCATGGCTGGCAAGGTGGTGATCGATAATTTCGACCTGGCCATGGACCGGAGCCAGGCGGTGTTGGATCCGGGGAACATCTTCCTTCTCTATCTGGGCATGGTGATCACCAAGACCCTGCACGAGTTTGGACACGCTTATTTTTGTCGAAAATTCGGGGGGGAGGTGCATCGGATGGGCATCATGCTGCTGGTGTTCACGCCAATCCCCTTCATGGACGCCACGTCGAGTTGGGGCTTCCGGAGCCGTTGGAAGCGGATGCTGGTCGCCGCGGCCGGCATGATCGTGGAGGTTTTTGTCGCCGCCATTGCGGTGTTTGTCTGGTATCGGACGGGTTCCGGCACGCTGCACAACCTGGCCTACAACATGATGTTCGTGGCCTCGGTTTCCACGCTGCTCTTCAATATCAATCCGCTGCTGCGCTTCGACGGTTACTACATTCTCTCCGACCTGCTGGAGATTCCGAATCTGCACCAACGCGCGGCGCGTCATCTGAGGCATCTGATCGAGCATTACCTGTTTGGCGTGAAGAAATCCGAGAGTCCCGCGCGTTCCCGTCGCGAGGCCTTCTGGCTGACGGTGTTCGGCATCCTGAGCAATATTTACAAGGTCGTGGTCTTTACCGGCATCCTGCTGTTTGTGGCGGATAGGTGGTTGTTGTTGGGACTGCTCATGGCGGCGCTGTGCATCGTGTCCTGGCTCATCGCCCCGATCGTCAAGCTGGTGAATTACCTCTCCTCGAATCCCCGGCTGGAGCGTTGTCGCCCGCGCGCGATCGCGGTGGTCTCCGTGTTCTTCGCCGCAGTGATCGCCCTGCTTCAGTTCATTCCCTTCCCGAGTCACTTTCGCGCGCCGGGGGTCATTGAGGCGACGCGTTATGCGATTGTGCTGAATGACGCGGCGGGCAACGTGGAGGAACTGCTCGTTCAACCGGGCGCGCGGGTAAAGGAAGGTCAGCCGCTGCTCCGCCTGTCCAATCCGGAACTGGACCTGTCCCTGAATGCCGCCGAGGCGGAGTTGGCCGAGGTGGACGCCCGGATTCGCGCGGCCAGGCAGGCCGATGTGGCGAGCCTGAAGCCGCTGGCCAGCCGGCGTGAATCTGCCGTGAAGACCCTCGACCGAATCCGCGCCGACATGGCGTCCTTGACCGTGAAGGCGCGCCTGGACGGCGTCTGGGTGGCGCCGGGGATGCAGGGGTACCAGGGGCGTTGGTTGGTCCGCGGCTCTTCACTGGGCCTGTTGGTCGATCCGACCTCCTTCCAGTTCGCCGCGACGGTTTCGCAGGACGACGTGAACAATCTGTTTGATCGCGATTTTGAGGGGGCGGAGATCCGGCTCTTTGGCGAAGCGGAAAGAAAGCTGACCTTCAGCGAGGTGAAGGTGATCCCCGCCGATCAGCATGTGCTGCCTTCGCCGGCGCTCGGTTGGGCCGCCGGCGGCGAAATGCAGACCGCGGCCGACGATCCCGAGGGGAATCGCACGGTGGAGCCCTATTTCAAAGTGATTGGAAAAGTTGACGGAGAGGACGCGCCGGCCTTGTTGCACGGCCGGACCGGGAAGATCCGTTTCAACACCGGCGAACAGGCTCTCCTGCCGCGTTGGTATCGGCGGTTTCGTCAGATGATCCAACGCCGCTATCAGTTGTGAGGTCTCATGACTCCCTCGCAGTTCTATCGCAGAACCGGCTACCGCAAGCCCCGTAAACTGCTTTCCGGCGCCGACGCCGCGGTCAATTCCCTGACTGGGTGGGTCAAACGTCGGTCCAAGGTCTTGGACGACCTGATGTCCGACGCCGCGGAGGTCGATGCCATGGCTCCGGAGTGGGGCGATTTGAGCGATCACGAGCTTCGCCAAAGGTTGCGAGGCTTTCGTGAGGAGTTTCGTCGGGGGGGGCGCGCCGCGGAGGAGAACCTGCTGCCCGCCTTGGCCGGGCTGCGTGAGGCCGCCGAACGGACGTTGGGGCTGCGCCCTTTTAGCGTGCAGATCGCGGGGGCTCTGGCCCTGCATCGCGGCTACCTGGCAGAAATGGCGACCGGCGAGGGCAAGACGTTGACCGCCGGCCTGGCCGCCGCGCTCTCCGGATGGGACCCGCACCCTTGCCATGTGATCACCGTCAATGACTACCTGGTCAAACGCGACGCGCAGTGGATGGGGCCGTTTTACAAGTTTTGTGACATCAAGGTGGGGACGGTCACGGGCGGGGAACAGCCGGAGGATCGCCGCAACGGGCACAATCAGGACATCACTTATACGACCAGCAAGGAGTTGCTGGCGGACTTTTTGCGCGACCGCTTGCGCCTGGCGCACCTGAAACAACCGGCGCAGCGTCTGGTCCGAAACCTTTTGCAGCCCCGCCGCGCCGCCGAATTGAACGAGGCAGTGCTGCGCGGCCTGCACACGGTGATCGTCGATGAGGCGGACAGCGTGCTGATTGACGAGGCTGTCACGCCGTTGATCATCTCGTCTCCCAAGGAGAACAAGGCCTTGGAAAGCGTGGTCGCGATGGCCAGCCGCATCGTCAAACCGCTCAAAAAGGGCCGCGATTACAAGGTTGATATCAAGTACCGGGAGATCGATCTGACGGATGAGGGGCGGGACCGGATTTCAGATCAATGCGATCGGCTGCCCGGAATCTGGCGTAGCTACGATCGCCGTGAGGAATTGATCCAGCAGGCCTTGGTCGCCCGTGAGTTCTTTCTCAAGGACAAGCAGTATATCGTGGTCGACAACAAAATCGTGATTGTCGACGAATTCACCGGCCGCCCGATGCCTCAGCGAAGCTGGCGTCAGGGGATGCATCAGGCGATCGAGGCCAAGGAGGGCGTGGAGATCAGCCATCCCACCGAAACCACTGCGAGACTTAGTTTTCAGCGTTTCTTCCGCTTTTTTCATAAGATTTCCGGGATGACAGGCACGGCCAGGGAGGCAGCCAGGGAGTTTTGGCAGGTCTATCGGCTGCCGGTGATCTCCATCCCCACGAACAAACCTTGCGTCCGTGTTCAGGAAACGGATCGGGTTTATCCCAAGGAAACGGAGAAATGGGCCGGGGTGGTGGAGGAGATCAAGCGGGTTCACGCCACCGGCCGGCCCGTTCTGGTCGGCACACGCAGCGTTATTTCCAGTCAAAAGGTTGCAGATTTGCTGACGGAAGAGGGGCTGCAATTCCAACTCCTGAACGCCGTCCACCTCATGGAGGAGGCCCAGATCATTTCCGCCGCCGGCGAACACGGCCGAATCACCATCGCCACAAACATGGCCGGACGAGGCACCGACATCAAGCTGGGCGACGGCGTTTCAGAACTCGGCGGACTGCATGTCATCGGAACCGAGAGACACGAATCGGGCCGAGTCGACCGGCAGCTCTTCGGCCGCTGCGGCCGCCAGGGAGACCCCGGAAGCGTCCGTATGTTCATCAGCCTGGAGGACGAATTGGTCAAGCGACACACCGGAAAGCTCCTCGCCAGTTCGGTGAATTCTTTGTTGAAATCCGGACTTCCTGGATCCAGGAGCGCCATCCATGCGGCCTTCTCCAGGGCCCAGGGCAACGCCCAGAAACTCGCCGTCAAACAGCGCAAGGCCGTCCTTACGACGGACACTTGGATGGATGAGGCCCTCTCGTTTACGGGTGTCGAAGATGTTTAGCCCCCCATTCGGAGGCAAATTCCGCCTCCCAACTTCCGAAAAATTTCGAATTCCGAATTTTTTCCGAAGATATACTGCCGCAAAATGAGTCAACACTGTTCATTTAAGGGGCATTCCGAACGAATATTTTTTGATAAAATACTTGATCAGTATCCGTGGAAGGGCGTTTGGGTATGCCTTCGTCGATTGGAAACCGGGTTTCAATCGCAGCCAGACACACTAGAATCGGGACTTTGAAAAAGGCCAACCTCACAGGTAGTTTTGAGTTTGAGGCTCTGGAACAGCGGGTGTTGCTATCCGCTGACCCGGTTCTTTCCGGTGTCGCTCCTTCCCCAGAAGAGGATCCCTTTTCGGTTTCTGAAACCTTGGACGAGACCGGGGCAACTTCCGAGGACTCCCTTGCCGCCGCTGAAGCGGACGATCTCTTTTCCGGCCTTGGCGGCGAAGGGTTGGACGATTCGAATTCCGCGGATGGCGATGCCGATGACGCCGTTATCCCGACCGATGATGGTCAGGACGACGGGACGGCGGAAGCTGCCGGCCCGGACGGGAGCAACGAATTTCAGGCCGACGCCGGCTTGCTCGACGAAAGCGCTTCGGACGACGCGTCCGCTGACAACCTGATCGAATCCGACGTGGATTCGATCAGCGGGCAACTGCTCGATTCGTTGGCGTCAGCGAACGGGCCACCGGAAAACACCTGAAATACTGGCATTTCAGAGGATTCAACCGTCGTTTCCTCAGATTCAAGCGAGGACGACGGTTCTTTGTTGTCCGGGAACGAAGCGGATGAAGTCATTGAAATCGCCGAAGGTAAGACCCTTTCGGGCAATGGAGAATACGACGGAACGGTCGTCAACAATGGCAACGTCAGCCCCGGCAACTCGCCCGGCCTGCAGACCTTCACCAACTACACCCATAACTCTGGAGCCACGCTCACGATCGAGATCGTCGGCACGACAGCCGGAACGGGTTACGACCAGATCCAGGTTTCCGGCGCCGCCTCGCTGGATGGCACGCTTCAGGTTTCCTTGATCAATGGATTCGTCCCCAAGGCGGGCGACACCTTCGACATCGTCACCTTCGGGAGCGTCTCCGGCAAGTTCGCCGAAGGGAAGGGGATGTTTGGATTCGGTGACGGGAATCTGTTCTTTGAAATTCGGTCGTTGGCCGACAGGCTTCAGTTGATCGCGGTGGAGGTCCCCGGCGGCGTGTCGATCAATGTGACGAGCCAGACGGCCAAGGACTCGATCGGAAAACTTTTCAACTCGCACTATTTTCCCTTCGCCCAGTTCACCTTCAGCGGTTCTATCAACCTCAGCAACTTCTTCCACCTGAGCGGCAGCTTCAGCCTGCAGGTCTCGCCGGCGGTGAATGTTGATATTGCGA
>JAYPGD010000185.1:5280-10888 GCA_038126655.1 Verrucomicrobiales bacterium | reverse complement strand
AGGCATTGAAGCTTTCGTTCTACACCTGAATCGGCATCATGCGCGCCTTGTTCGGAAAGAAGACACGCAATCCCAAGGCCGCGACGAGCGGGCCGGACTACGACGAGCAGGGTTCCGCGCTCTGCACGGAGTGCGGCATCTGCTGCGCCGGCGCCATCTTCGGCCACGCGGTGATGCGCGAGGGCGACGATGTGCAGGGCCTCGTCGACGCCGGCATGGCGGTCTATGAGAACGACGAAGGCCAGCCCGAGTACCTGCTTCCCTGCCCCAAGCTCGATGGCGCCTGCTGCACCATCTACCAGATCCGGCCGACGGTCTGCCGCAAGTTCCAATGCCAGTTGCTGGTCAGTGTGAAGACCGGCCACGTGCCCTTGGACACCGCCCTGGAAAAGGTCGGGGAAGCCAAGCGTCGCGCCGACGAGATCAAGGCGATGCTGCGCGAACAGGGCGAGACCAACGAACAATGGGCCATGATCACGCGCTACCTCCTCCTGATGGAGAAACACGAGGCCGCGGCCGGGACGCCGGAACACCAGGAACGCTTCGGGCCGCTCACCAAGGCGGCGAATGACTGGCACGAGTTCCGCACCCTCTGGTTCTGGGACGACAATTGCGAAATCGTGGAGGAGGAATGAAGCGCGCGCGCATGAACAGCAATCGCAACAGCTTCACCGGGGCGGCTTCGGCTGTGTCAGCCGATAAACGAAGCCGCCATGCGACAGCCGTCGCGGTCGCCATGATGTTTGCCGCGCAGTCGCCGGCCGCTGAGTTCGAAGGCGCGAGACGCATCGATTATTTCGGCTACAAGGACTGCATCCGATTAGAGAATGAGAACGTGACAGTGACCCTGGGTCATCACGCGGGCGGACGCGTTCTGGAGTACGCCTTCAAGGGCACGAACGCCATCTGGCTCGACCCGGAGCAGGCCGGCTGGGTCCATCAGCCCGGCGGCAAACGCGTGAGCATCTGCGGCGGGCGGTTCGATATCGGACCGGAGAAGATCATTCCGCGCCGCGACAAGCTCTGGCTCGGCGCGTGGCGGGCGGAGATCACCGGTCCGCGTTCCGCGCGGTTGACCAGCCAGAAGGACGAGGGCCCCGGCGTCCAACTGATCCGCGACTTCGAGCTCGACGCCAAGTCATCGAAGCTGACCTGCCGGCAGACCATCGTGAACACTTCGAAAGAGGCGAAGGAATGGTGTCACTGGAGCCGGACGTTTGCCGAGGGCCATGGCATCTGCGTCATCCCGGTGTCGGAGCCCAGCCGCTTTCCCGACAAGTATGTCATGTACGAGTCGGGGAACCTCATCAACATCCGGCCTCAGGATCCCAACATCCGGCTGCGCGACGGTTTCCTGGAGATTCTCGACACGCCGCGCCTGCCGAAGCTGGGCATGGACTCCCACACGGGCTGGTTCGCCTACCTGATGAAAAACGACCTGATGTTTGTGAAGAAGTTCGCCGTCCATCCGGCCCGCGCCTACAACGAGGTCGCCGGCCTGACGATTTCAATCTGGTATTACAAGGACGAGAAATGCGAACTGGAGCCGATCGGTCCCCGAGAACGCATCGACCCCGGCGGCTCGGCCTCCTTCACCGAGGAATGGCATCTGGTTCCATTCCCATTTCCGGCCGAACGTCGCGCCGTGGATTTGCCGGCGGTGAAAAGCGCGGCGGAAACGGAGCTGCGTTAGCCGGTCCCGCCGTTCCAGTCGCCCGCATTCCCGCAAGAGTTCACCGCGACTGGGATTTTGTCGTTCTTTTTTCGCCCGCCGATTGACGCCCCCGCGGGCGCGCGATAGTTTCGGCTGATGCTTGACCTCAATGATGTGCAACCCCGCGGCGATGCGTCGGAAGGACCCGGCGTGCGCAAGCCCATGCCGCCGGAGAAGTTCGACCCGTTGGCCCGCGAGATCCAGCGACTGAAGAAGGAGCTCAACGCCGTCATCCTCGTCCACAACTACCAGATCCCGGAGATCCAGGAAGTGGGCGACTACATCGGGGACTCCCTGGGGCTGGCCCAACAGGCCGCCGCCACCGACGCCGAGGTCATCGTCTTCTGCGGCGTGCACTTCATGGCCGAGACCGCCAAGATCCTGAATCCCGACAAGACCGTGCTGCTGCCGGACAAGGACGCCGGTTGTTCCCTGGAGGAAAGCTGCCCCGGCCCCAAGCTGAAGGAATTCCAGGAGACCAATCCGAATTTCTACACCATTGCCTACATCAACTGCAGCGCCGAGGTGAAGGCGCTGAGCGATGTCATCTGCACCAGCGGCAACGCCAAACAGATCGTCGAAGCCTGCCCCCGGGACAAGGACCTGCTCTTCGTGCCCGATGAAAATCTCGGCGCCTGGGTGATCGAACAGACCGGCCGGCCCATGACGCTATGGAAGGGCAGTTGCTACGCGCACGTCGAGTTCACGCACGACAGCATCCTGCAGATCCGCAAGCAGTATCCGGGCGCGCCCGTCGTCGCGCATCCCGAATGCACCCAGGCTGTGCGCCTGCTCGCCGACGAGGTCTGCTCGACCGAGAAGATGATCACCTACGTGAAGAACAGCCCCGCCCAGGCGCTGATCATCGCGACCGAATCCGGGATCATTCATCGCATGCAGAAGGAATGCCCCGACAAGACCTTCATCCCCGCGCCGACCTCCAACTGCAACTGCAGCGAGTGCAAGTTCATGAAGATGAACACGCTCGAGAAACTTCACGACTGCATGGCCAATCGCGGACCCGAGGTCGAATTGACCCCCGAACTCGCCGAGGGCGGCCGCAGGCCCATCGAACGCATGCTCGAAATCTCCGCGAAGATCGGGAAGTAGGGCGGGAAGGTTCCGACCGCGAAGCGGTCAGGCAAGGTTGCCACCGGTTTCAACCGGTGGTTCCCGATCCTCCAGGATCCTGCGTCCCGAAAGGGACGCGGCATGGCGCCAGCCAGTCCCAAACCACACCCGCCATTTCAGAGCGTCAGCGGCGGACGGGCGGGGAAGATCTCCGGTCGGGGCGCCGAGCTTGCCGGCCCGTCACAGTTGTCTATTTCTTGAACCGCGCTCTACCGCTTCCTCTCCTTCCACCTGCGTTTGAAATCCTTCAACTTCCGTTCGCCCTTGGATTGTTGCCTCACGGAATAGATGTCCTCGGCCGATTCGAACACCTTGACCACAAGATAGCCGCCCAGACCGACATAGAATGAGGTGGATGCCGCGGCGTCGAAAACCAACCAGGCAATCAACCCCGCGATCAATCCGACCAGCGGAGCCGCAAAGAAAACCAAAGGAAGGAGGCACCCAGCCTTGGCCCAATCTTTCCAGGTTGCCTCGCCTTGATCCTCGACGGCTTCATTGGATTGCAGATCACGTTTCCGTTCCTTGAGCGGAACGCCTTTGAAACAGGGCATGCACAGCCCGTCGGTGCAATCGGCCGTGCTCTGCAGGAACTCGACGCCGCATTGCCGACAGTGAGTCTTGGGATCCGCCATTGCGATCGATCATCCTTGGGCATGATCCGCTGTCAACGCATCAAACACAGGGCGACGCATGAACGGCAATCGTAACAACTTCACAGATGTGGAGTCGGCCATGTCAGCCGAAAAGCGGAACCATAATGCGAAAACAGTCGTCTGCTCTTCCGCCGGTTTCGAGGCCTGTCAATGCTTGAGCGTGACAAGGCCTTTGGGCAGGCTTCGACAAACATGAAAGCCCGCTTCTTCACCCGCTTCGTTCCTCTCTCCGTCTTTTTCAACGCCGCATTGGTCGCGGGGATGTCGGCTCAAGCTGCTCCAAAGGACCGTCCCAACATCATCTACATCATGGCCGACGATCTGGGGATCGGGGACGTGAAGTGTTTCGGCGGCGACCGGTGTCGGATCGAGACTCCGGGTTTCGATCGCCTGGCCCGGGAAGGCATGAAATTCACCGATGCGCATGCGGTGGCGTCGGTCTGCGTGCCTTCGCGCAAGGCGATCATGACGGGGCGTTATCCCTGGCGCTTCAAGGGACCGGGTCCGAGCGGGCCCTGGGGTTTTCTGAATCCGCACCTGGCGACGGATCAATTCACATTGGCCCGGATGCTCGGCCGCGCGGGCTATCGCACCGGCTACGTCGGCAAATGGCACCTGGGCACGCTGATGCGGACCAAGGACGGCAAAAAACAGGGCCCGGCCAATGTCGATTACGAAGCCCCGCTCAAGATCGGCCCGAATGACTACGGCTTCGACTACAGCTTCATCCTGCCCGGTTCCTTAGACATGTTTCCCTATGTCTACGCGCGCAACGGACATTGGGTCGGCAAGGTGAATCGGCAGCGCGGCTGGAGCGCCTTCAACCGCGTCGGCCCGGCCGAGGAAACCTTCGAGGACCACAAGGTCCTGAACGATTTTTCCAACGAGATGGAGTCCTTCATCTCGCGCAACGCCGGACGCGCGAAGCAGGGCGATCCCTTCTTTCTCTATTTCGCGCTCACCGCGCCGCACACCCCGACCAGCCCCAGCGGGAAGTTCGAAGGCAAGAGCGACATCGGAGTCTACGGCGACTTCGTGATGGAGGCGGACGATTGCGTCGCGCGGGTCCTGAAGGCCTTGGACAAGCACGGCCTCGCGGACAACACGCTGGTGATGGCGACCTCGGATCACGGCGCCGCGTCCTATGCCGGACCGGTCCGCAAGGCCACGCCGGGGCAGGTCCACGAGATGGAGAAGATCGGACATTGGCCCAGCGGAATCTATCGCGGCTACAAGTTCTCAATCTACGAAGGCGGAACGCGCGTCCCCTTTGTCGCGCGTTGGCCCGGTGTGACAAAGGCCGGCTCCATCTGCAATCGCCTCATCGGCTTGAACGACCTCATGGCGACGCTCGCCGAGATCACAGGACAGAAGCCCGCCACCGATAAGGCGCCCGATTCGATCAGCTTCCTGCCGCTGCTGAAGAACGCCGATGCCGCCGGTCCACGCAAGACCTTCATCTTTGAATCGACCCGCGCCTTCGGCGTCCGCGAGGGAAAGTGGAAGCTGGCGATCTGTCCGGGCCACGGCTGCAAGGGCCATCTCGGAAACGGAGCGAGCGATATCGAGATCTGGCGCAATGCCATAAAGGAGTTCGGAGGGAAAGCCACACGGGCGGATCTGCGTCGCGCGCCCTTTGTGCAGTTGTTCGATCTGAACCAGGATCCCGGCGAAACGAAGAACCTCGCCGCGAAGCAGCCCGAACGCGTGGAGGCGATGATCCGCATCCTGGAATCTCAAAGCGCCAACGGCCGCAGCACACCAGGCCCGAAACTGAAGAACGACAACAACGGCGCAAAGCCGCAACGCAGCGCGCCAAGGTTTGCGCAGAAGGACTGACCCCACGGATGAAGAATCCGGGAAATAGAACGCCGGGCCAAGAACTTGGCGGGGTCAGGCCACGCGGGAAAAGCGACGGACTTAAGAGTCCCCTGTCTTTCCATCCGTGGGTCGGCCTTGCCATCCGTGGGGGCATCATGTCTCATGCCCGCATGAGACTTCGATTGATCCCCAGCCTCGCCGCGGCCGGCTTTCTCGCGACAGCTTCGGCATCCGCCGTCGTCGCGGTGGAACTGCAACTCGCGGCCGGCGAGCACGACCGCGAACA
>JAYPGD010000185.1:0-5180 GCA_038126655.1 Verrucomicrobiales bacterium | reverse complement strand
CCGCCGTCGTCGCGGTGGAACTGCAACTCGCGGCCGGCGAGCACGACCGCGAACAAACGCCCATCCAGTTCGCCCTGCCCAAGAACCTGGCCAAGTTCCAAGACTTCAAACTCACCCTTCGTGGCACTCTGTACCAGAGTAATCCCACTGATGAAGAATCCGGGAAATAGAACGCCGGGCCAAGAACTTGGCGGGGTCAGGCCACGCGGGAAAAGCGACGGACTTAAGAGTCCCCTGTCTTTCCATCCGTGGGTCGGCCTTGCCATCCGTGGGGGCATCATGTCTCATGCCCGCATGAGACTTCGATTGATCCCCAGCCTCGCCGCGGCCGGCTTTCTCGCGACAGCTTCGGCATCCGCCGTCGTCGCGGTGGAACTGCAACTCGCGGCCGGCGAGCACGACCGCGAACAGACGCCCATCCAGTTCGCCCTGCCCAAGAACCTGGCCAAGTTCCAGGACTTCAAACTCACCCGGGTCTCTGATGGGGGCGTTGTCCCGGTCCAACGCTATCGGACCGGAAAGAAGCCCAAGGTCGGTTGGATCCTTCAGCAGCCGCTGAAGGCGGGCGAGACGCGGCGATATCGTCTGGAAGGTTTGAAAGAGCCGGCTTTCGCGGACCGGGGCGATCAGGTGACCGTCGAGGACGACGGCAAGGCGCTGCGGGTCGAGGTCGGCGGGCGTCCGGCCTTGCAATACAACTACGAGGTCATCGAATCGCCCGAGGGCATCGATCCGATCTACCGGCGCAGCGGGCACATTCATCCCTTGTTCACGCCGTCCGGTCGGGAGGTGACCGGCGACTTCCCGGCGGACCATCCGCACCAGCACGCGATCTTCTTCGCCTGGGTGAATTCGACGCTCGATGGCCGGCGCCTGGACTTCTGGAACCAGGCCGCCAAGACCGCGCGGATCGAACACGCCAAGTTTCACGGCAAACCTGAATGGGGACCGGTCTTTGCGAAGTTCTCCGCATTGCTCAAGCATCAGGACGTCACGTCGCCCGAAAGCCCGCAACCGGTTCTCAATGAGAACTGGATCGTCCGGGTCTACAACACCAAGGGCCACTTCATCGTGGATCTGTATTCGCGTCAGCGGAACGTTTCGGTCTGGCCGTTGGTCATCAAGGAGTATCACTACGGGGCCATGGCGATCCGCGGGACGGACCAGTGGTTCGACGCGAAGATCGCCGAGAAGATCAAGGCCAAGACCCGGAAGAACGCCAAGACCCCGGCTCAAGATTTGGCGAAGATCCCGGTCAAGCGCGACTTCCTCACCAGCGAGGGAAAGAACTGGATCGACGGCAACGCCACCGAGGCCCGTTGGGTTGAGATGCATGGGAAGATCGACGGCGCCCCGGCCGGCATCACGGCCATGGGACATCCGGACAACTTCCGCGCGCCGCAGACCGTGCGCCTGCATCCCTCCAAGCCCTACTTCTGCTTCGCCCCGATGGCCAAGGGGCAGTTCGAGATCAAACCCGATGAGGAATACGTCTCACGCTTCCGCTTTTACCTCCACGACGGCTCGGTTGATGCGAAGGAATCCGAGCGTCATTGGAATGACTACGCGAATCCGCCGAAGGTGAGTCTGGTGAAGAAGTGAAGGGCGATTGAGAGGTCGCGACAGCGTCTTGGAGTGCGGCGCTGTGCGCCGCTTTGACAGCGGGGCTTACGGGCGAGCGTCATTTCTTGGACAACCCGAAGGGTTCTGAGCCCAAGTAGCCCGGGGTAAACCTGCGTCACCCCGGGAGAATGTTCCCAATGCGCTTCGACCCCGAAGTGGGTCGCAGCCCCCTTCCAAGACCTACGCGTGAATGGCAATCACAACAGCTTCCCAGATGCAGGGTCGGCTGTGTCAGCCGAAAAGCGGAACCATCCTGCGACAGCTGTCGTATGCGCTGACGCAGCGCACGCTACACCATGCCTTTGGGGATTGCCTTTGAAGCTCATGCGTATCCCCTCAATTCCCCTTCACAATCCAAACCCGATACGGTTTGCTCCGGACCATGAATTCGCTTCGTTTGATTGTCTTGCTCCTCCTTGCGCCGGCGCTTGTTGCTTCCGCCGCCCGCGGCCCCAATGTCGTCATCCTCTTCACCGATGACCAGGGCACGCTGGACGCGAACTGCTTCGGTTCGCGCGACCTGCACACGCCGAACATCGACAAGTTGGCCGAGACCGGCGTGCGGTTCACGCAGGCCTACGCCCACACGGTCTGTTGCCCCGCGCGGGCGGCGATCATGACGGGCCGCCATCCGCAACGCTGCAACGTCAACTCCTGGACGCAGGGCAACATGAACGGGCCCAAGGGCATCAACATGCACCTGTCGGAAGTGACGCTGGCCGAGGCCTTGAAGCCGGCCGGCTATGGCGCCGCCCTGTTCGGCAAGTGGCACCTGGGTTCGCATCGCGACTTCGGTCCAATGAAGCAGGGCTTCGATGAATTCTTCGGCATCCGCAACGGATTCATCGACAACTTCAATCACTTCCAACTCCACGGCGAGGGCTACCACGACCTCTACGAGGGCACGAAGGAGGTCTTCAAGCGCGGCGAGTATTTCCCCGAGATGATCGTGAACCGGTCGTTGGATTTCATCGACCGCAACAAGGACAAGCCGTTCCTGCTCTATGTCGGCTTCAACATCCCGCATTATCCGGAGCAGGCGTTGAAGGAGCACGAGGCGCGTTACCAGGATCTGCCGATGCCGCGTCGCGCCTATGCCGCCATCGTCACGACGACGGATCACTACATCGGGAAGATCCTAGATCGTCTGGAGAAGCACGGGTTGCGCGAGGACACGATCGTGATCTTCCAGAGCGACAACGGCCACTCGGAGGAGGACTACCAGATCCGGCCGGACAACCACAACAGCGGCTATCCCAAGGGCCACAACTATGGGGCCAACGGCGGCGGCGGCAATACCGGCAAATGGATCGGCCACAAGGGCACGTTCCTCGAGGGAGGCATCCGCACCCCGGCGATCATCAGCTATCCCGCAAAGCTGCCGCAGGGCGTGGTGCGCGACCAGGCCGTCACCGCGATGGATTGGTTTCCGACCATTCTGGAGTTGGTTGGCGCGCCGAAACAGGTCAACAAAGTGGACGGCAAGAGCCTGTTGCCGGTCATCAACTCCATCGATGCGCCCTCGCCGCACAAGACCCTGTATTTCCAATGGCAGAACAACTGGGCCGTGCGCGAAGGGGATTGGAAACTGATCCGCAAGAAAGGCCGCGGCGCCAAGGCGAAGGAGAACTTCAGCCTGTTGAACCTGGCGGAGGAAAAGCCCGAGGTGAAGAACCACGCGAAGGAAAAGCCGGAAATCGTCGCGCGACTGAAGGAACGCTACGCGGCCTGGGCGGAAGACGTGTTTGCCGTGGGGCGGTAGAAGTTCCGGTGGCCGACGCCACCGCGGCGCGACGTTCAATGATCGCGTGCCGCGTTCCGTTTCGCGCCGCCCCGGATCCTCGAGTCGCGACTTGCGCCCCGTCGGCTCCGGGCGTTCAAATACAACCTGATTGCCATGACCACGCCTGTCACCCGTCGTTCCTTCCTTCAGCTCGCCGCGGCGTCCGCCGCCCTTGCGTCCGCCGCCCGATTCGGCCAGGCCGCCGATCTCGCGCAGCCGGCCCGTTTTCAGATCGCTTGCATGACGCTGCCGTATTCCCGCTTTCCCCTGCAACGCTCACACACCGGTATCAAGACCGCGGGCTACCAGCACGTCGCCTTCGGCGTGCGACACAATGAGGCCGACGCCGAACGCGTCCCGGTCATGGCTGAGGATGCGCCGCCCGCAAGGGCCGCAGAACTGGGCCGTCGTTGTCGTGATCTGGGACTTGAACCCCTGATGATGTTCTCCACGGTCTACCCGGAGCACGACCGCGCGATGACCGTGCTGACCAACCGCATCCGACAGGCCGAAGCCGCCGGCATCGGCCAGGTCCTGACTTTCGGCCACACCCGGGGCGGGAACCGCCCGCTCTGGGTGAAACGCTTCCGGCAGCTCGGCCCCATCGCGCGCGACCACGGCGTGAAGCTCGTCGTAAAACAACACGGCGGCGAAACCGGAACCGGCGAGGCCTGCGCCGAGATCGTCCGCGAGGTGAACGACGCGGGCGTCAAGGTCAACTACGACGCCGGCAACGTCATGGATTACCTCAATCTCGATCCGCTGCCCGACATCCGCAAATGCGCGGACCAGGTCCACAGCTTCTGCATCAAGGACCATCGCAACTGGCCAAGAGACCAGGATTGCGGCCCCGGCTTCGGCGAAATCGACCACTATCGCCTGCTGGAGCCCGTCGCGAATGCCGGCCGCGCCATCCCCCTGTGCTGCGAGAACATCTTCGCCCCGGTCGTGCCGCGCCCGGACAAACCCGAAGGCGTGGACGAGTTGGCCCGCCGCGCGCGGCGCTACCTGGAGACGGTGATCGCCGGATTGCAGGGGCTGGCGCAGCCGATTCAGCGCTGATCGATGAGCGTCGCCGAACTTCATTGCGACGTCCTTGTCGCGGGCGGGGGCCCGGCGGGGGTGTGTTGCGCCCTGGCTGCGGCCCGATGCGGCGCCAACGTGATCCTGTGCCAGGACCGGCCGGTGTTGGGCGGCAACGCCTCGAGCGAGGTGCGCATGCACATCGTCGGCGCCAATGGAACCGGCTCCTTCGATCGCGGCGAGGAAGGGGTCACCGAGGCGCGCGAAAGCGGCATCATCGAGGAGATCCGCCTCGAGAATTGTGTGCGCAATCCCCAGCGCTCCGCCTCGATGTTCGACCTGATCCTCTACGAGATGTGCCGGGCCGAGCCGACATTGACCCTCATGTTGAACACCGCCGTCACCGGCGCGCAGAAGGTCGGCTCCCGCATCACCCATGTCGTCGCCGAACGACAGAGCACGGAGGATCGCTTCGTCATCCACGGCGAGGTCTTCGTCGACTGCACCGGCGACGGGCGGCTCGGTTTCGAGGCCGGAGCCGAATTCATGGAAGGCCGCGAAAGCCGGGAACAATTCGGCGAATCGTTGGCCCGGGAGAAGGCCGACAAGCATCGCCTCGGATCGACCCTGCTGATCCAGGCCCGCAAACACGACCGCCCCATGCCCTTTGTCCCGCCTCCGTGGGCCCGCAGGTTCTCGAAGGAGTCGCTCAAACTGCGCCTCTACGCCACGCCCGGAGAGGAGGAGCCGA
>JAYPGD010000184.1:5524-10906 GCA_038126655.1 Verrucomicrobiales bacterium | reverse complement strand
ATGGCCTACGGCGACTTCGGCAGGGTGCATCAGGTCCTCCTCAACCTTGCCGGCAACGCCGTCAAATTCACCGAGCGCGGCCACGTGCTCATCGAAACACGCCTTGACGAGGCCTCGGGGCTCCTGCGCTGCGCCGTCCGGGAAACCGGCATCGGCATCAAACCCGAGGCCCGCAAGGAATTGTTCCAGCGCTTCGTGCAAGCCGACGCCAGCACGACCCGGCAGTTCGGCGGCAGCGGTCTCGGGCTCGCCATCAGCCGATCCCTGGTCGAGATGATGCACGGCGAGATCGGCGTCGAAAGCGTCCCCGGAGAAGGCTCCACCTTCTGGTTCACCGTTCCCCTTTCCATGACCGGAGCCTTCTGTGACGAAACGCCCGCCCCGCGGATTCCACAAGATCTCAGGCTCCTGATCATCGAGCCCCAGGCCGTCAACCGGACCGTCCTTCAAGAACAACTCCAACTCTGGAATGTCGAATGCGTCCTCGTGCCGGACACCATCGCCGCCCTCGAACTGCTCGACCCCGCCAGGTCCGCCGAGCCCCCCCGGACCGCGGTGATGCTCCCCACCCGTTCCGCCGCCGAACGCGCCCCTTTCCGCAAAATCCTCTTCGGTCCCGCCGCCCGTGGAGCGAAAATCGTCCTCCGCCGCGAGCCCTTCGACTCCGACGCGCTCGATGCCATCCCCCGGGAAATGATCCACTGCAAGATCGCGGAACCACTCGGCGTCACCGAACGTCTCGCCCGGATGCTGGAGGTCGTCTCCCAAACCAAACGCTCCACCGGCGAAACCGACTTCGCTTATTTCAGCATGGTCAAGGGACAGGCGCCAAGGCCTGCCGACGACGACAAACCCCGCGTCCTCCTCGCCGAGGACAATGACGTCAACAGCAAGCTCGCCGCCAAATTCCTCGAGATGCTCGGCTGCAACGCGGATTTCGCCGCGAATGGACTTGAGGCCATCGAGGCCGCCGCCAACCACCGATACGACATCATCTTCATGGACTGCCACATGCCCGAATGCGACGGCTACGAAGCCACCCGCCGCATACGCGCCCGGGAGTCCGAGCAGAAGGCCCGCCCCACCCCGATCGTCGCTCTCACCGCCAATGTCATGTCGGAAGGACGAGACCAATGTATCGCCTCCGGCATGGATGATTTCCTCGCCAAACCTCTGGAACTCGACGCGATGAAGTCCTGCATCGAACGCTGGGCCAAGGAAAAATCCAAGCCGGACGCCCACGCCGCACTGACCTCGGGCGGCGCGGAATAGTCCGCTTCCACCCATTGCCATCGCAGCGAAAGGGCGCCATCCTTCCCGGAGCCTTTGCCACATTCCCGCCATGCGCCTGCCGCTCCTTTCCCTCCTGCTCCTTTCCGCCTTCTCCCTCCGAGCCGCGCCCCATTACGAGGCGATTGATCTCGGCGCGCTTCCCGGTTGCTTCTTCAGTCGCGGCACGGACCTGAACGATCGGGGGCAGATTGTCGGCTGGACCGAGACGAGCGACAACATCTCCCGCGCATTTCTCTGGGATCGCGGCGTCATGACCGAACTCCGGATCGAAAACGCCCGGGAAACACTGGCCGTTTCGATCAACAACAAGGGCGAAATCGCAGGCGGAGCCCTGATCGAGGGCAAACGGCGGACCTTTCTCTGGCTGAAAGACCGGACACTCGACCTCGGCGTCATCGACTCGCACCCGGTCCTTGGATTGCCCGGCAATTTCATCGCCGGAGGCAGGATCAATGAGAATTCCCAGGTCGTCTTTTCCCTGCAGGACAGCCAGGGCGAGAAACGCACAGCCATCTGGGCGGACGACATTTCCAGTTTCCCCTATTCCGCGCGCAAGGAGCTCTCCACTTCGGGCATCGCCCTGAACAATCGCAATGAGATCGCCGGCCAACTGTTCACATGGAGTCCGGCGACCCGATCCACCGTCTTTCTTTGGAGCGAGGGAGAACTCCAGGATCTGGGCGGTCTTGGGGGATCACGGGCCAGCGCCACGGCCATCAACGACGCCGGCGTCATTGCGGGCTGGGCGCTGCCTTCCGGAAAGGACCTGAAACAAGCGCGGGCATTCGTGTATTCAAACGACTCCATGACCAGCCTGGGCACGCTGGGCGGCCGCGCCAGCCGCGCTTACGGCCTGAATGAGGACGGCTCGGTCGTCGGCTACAGTATGGCCGCCGACGCGGCCCCGTCCGCGTTCGTCTGGCACCCGAATGACGCAACGATGCGGGATCTGAATGAGTTCACGAAGATGCCCCCGGGCTGGCGTTTATCAGTCGCCAACGCCATCAACAAACACGGTCAGATTCTCGCGCAGGGTTCCGGGGATGGGAAGACCCGCGCCTTCCTGTTGAATCCGGTCGGACGGGAAATCAGTCTCCGTAATCCGCCTTCGAGCGCCCAAGGCCCGCTCTCCGAACGCCCCCTCACTCCCGCCGCCCCCACTCCGGTCCTCGCCCGCCTCCAACGCCTTCCGGATGGCGGCGTCCAACTCTCACTTCCTGCGTCCGTCGCCACCGAAAACGTCGTCATCGAATACTCCGTAAATCTCCGCGACTGGAAACCCCTTGGTCGCCCCGCCCGGCAGGGCGCGCTGTTGCGCTTCGTCGACCCGACCGCGGACCGGGCTCCCCTGCGTTTCTATCGCGTTGTGCTCCCGGCGGAAACTGCGCGTTGACCCTCGGCTCCGCCGCGGCTCCCCGACCGCAACAACGCCGGCAGGAAAGCCAGCGTCGACACCGCCGCCCCAACGAAGGCCGCGCTGCACAGCAGCCCGAAATGTCGCACCGGAGGGAAGGAGAAGAAGAGAAACGCCCCGAACACCGCCGCCAGGATCAGGCTGGTGCACAAGACCGGCGGGCCCTTGATCAGAAAGGCGCTCTTGAGCGCCGCGGCCGGGTCGTCCGTGCGGCTCCGCTCCTCCCGCCACCAGGTGATGAAGTGAACCGAGTCATCCACCGCCACGCTCAGGGCGATCGCCGCCACCATCACGGTCACTGAATTGAGCGGCAGATCCGCGAAGCCCGCCAGAGCGACCGCCAACCCCACCGGGATGGCGTTGACCGCCAGCGCCAACCCCGCCAACCACACCGAACGCCACAACAGCGCCAAGGTCAGACCAACCACGCCGACCGTCAGGGCCACGCTGCCCAACTGAGCGTCCATGATCTTCCTGTCCGCTTCCAGAATCGAATGAATCCCTTCCTTGGCCGACACCGTCACTCCCGGGGGACGGTTGTCCTCGGCGAACGCCACGATGCGCTCCAACAACTCCATGTATTCCGTCGAACGCATATCCCGGGTCCGAACGATCACGGTCGCCGTCCGGAAACCCTCGTCGGTCAACGCCGAGAGAAAGGGAAAATGCTGCGCCTTCAAGGCCAGCGCGAACATGCCCAGGGTCAGGGGATTCTTCGGCAACGAAAGCGAGCCTTCCTTCTCCTGTTCCCAGATCTGGTTCATCATCGCCATGAGCTGCGCGTAGGAATACGTGCCCGACACCCCGGACTCCGAATCGGCAAACGCCTGAACCTTCTCCACGTAGGCCAGAAACGGCGCAAGATTCACGCCGTTCGCCGCGCCAGAATCGATCTTGAACTGCGCCACGTTGATCCCGCCGTAGACCTCATCGAACTCCTTCAACGCCATCCGGGTAGGACTGCTCTCATCCAGAAACTCCGCCACCCGTATGTCCGTGCGGATCCGGGACAAACCGGCTCCGGCCAACGCCAACCCGATCAATCCCGCGACAACGATCTTCCCGCGATTCGCCCCGACCATGCCGCCCCACCGCTCAAAGAACGCGTCCATGCCCCCCGGCGGGGTTGGCGGCTTCGAATCGCGCGCAAGGCGCGCCATCAACCGCTGTCCGAGATCGAGAACGGCCAACCCCGGTCCGAAGGTCCAACAGAACGCCAGGGCGATCCCGGCCGCCCCCGCAACCCCAAAGGCGCTGACTTGGCGAACCTCGCAGAACGCGAGCGACAACAGCCCCGCAATCGTTGTCAGCGCGGCGAAGGAACATGACTTCAGAGCCCGCTCCAATGCCAGGACCGTGGCGTCGCTCGCGGAAGCCCCCTCCCGAGACGCGCGCGCGCAGCCCATGAACACATGCGCCAACAGCGTGAGCTGGATGCCGGCGACCAGGGGAAACAACATCATCGAATAAAAAGTGAGGGAGACGCCCAGGAAACCCATCACCCACGGCAGGAGCGCCAGCGTCGCGCCCAGATTGAACAGACATAGCAGCGTCAACGTGAACGAGCGCAGCGCCAGCCAGAGCAACGCCGCCACGATCACGCCCAACCACGCCGCAAACTCCTTCACATCGCGATCCACCGCCTCCCTGATCTCCAACGCCACCAACGGCAGCGCCACGACCCGGAACTCATACCCGCGCTCCCGGAAGGGCTCCACAACCGCCTCCACCTCCTCACGAAAGACGCGCTGCAGTTCCGGCGTCGCCAGGTCGCGTCGGAAATTGCAGGTGACAATCGTATGCTTCCCGTCCGGCGCGACCATGATGTTCTTCACCAGCGGATGCGAAACCGCATAGGCGCGGATCCCCTCAATCTCCTCACCGCTCAACTCCCCCCGCGGCACGAAGGGGACAAACGCAAATTGAAACCCCTGGCGCACCGGCTTCACCGAATGCGTCAGGCTCTTCACATCGCTGAGCCCCTTCATTCTCCCCAGGTCATCGCAAAGTTCCCGCAGATCGTCGAAGCCACGCTGCGAAAAGAGCTCCTCTCCCGCCATCGTGATCACCAGCACGACATCATCGTCCAGGATGGCCCGCGCCTTCTCATAGGCGGCGAGGTTTCGCCGATCGCCCTCCAGCAGGGTCCTTGCATCCGAAACCACCCTCAGGTCCCGCAACGAGAGAAACGCCGGAGCACAGCAAAGGACACAAACAAGAAGCGAGAGCAGCGGCCAACGAAGAAACGGGTTTCTCGACGGCGCCCGATTCATTCCGAAGCCGGGGTCGATGCCGGGGGAAACACCCCCGCCGGCAACCGGACCGGACGCCCCGTCTCGATCGACAGGCAGGCATGGACCGTGTAGCCCGACGCCAGCAACTCTTCGCCGCGCGCCACCTCCGCACGACACTTGATCCGCGTCCGGCCGATCGTTTCACTCCACCCCCGAATCTCCAGCAGGTCATCATACCTCGCCGGTTTCAAATAGTCGCAATGCGCCTCCAATACCGGCAGCATGATCCCTTGCGCCTCCATTTCCTTGTAGGTCACCCCCAGATCGCGCAGCAACTCGTTGCGCATGCGCTCAAAATACACGAGGTAGTTTGCGTAGTAGACCACGCCCATCTGGTCGGTGTCCGCGTAGGGGCCGCGATAGGGGAGCCGGGATTTCTTC
>JAYPGD010000184.1:0-5514 GCA_038126655.1 Verrucomicrobiales bacterium | reverse complement strand
TGAATCGCTCATCACTCAAACGCTCGCTCCTTGCGGAAAGACGCCCCACACACACACAACCGGGTCAATGCCGTTCGCGCTTGAAGCTGTACTTGCTGTTCCGCCGCGTGCGGTTCTCCAGATGCTCCGGCGTGTAGCTGTCCTTGTGGTTGGTCTGATGGAGATACATGCCGACCAGCTTCCCCTTCTCAACCGGGCCGTTTCCGTCCTGACTGCGGAAGGGATTCCGGAATACCCGAAGAATCCTTCTGATCGTTTCTCTCAGCATAAAAGGCAACCTATCCCCATTTTTCCAACGCTGGCGAGAAAAATATCGGCGCGAAACGCCACCTTGGGCGATTAAAGGTCGATGACGCGGTCCATCTGTTGACTCGTCGCAGAGACGCATCTGTAGCGTGGGCTCTGCGAGCCCATCAGCCCATCGTGACTCCATCGCCTGACACAGGCGACGCTGCATCCAGAACCTTCGGGACAACGCGTTCAGGAAACAGACGCCGCTGAACAGGTCGAGCGAACGCGCGACTCTTGAAGCCGGGTCTTCGTCATCGCGCGGAATCGGTCCGCCTCTCCCACACCAACCTCAAGCCTTCCAGCGTCAACAACGGATCGATCGCCGTGATCTCCGACATGCCCGTCGCAATCAATCCGGCGCAACCGCCCGTCGCAATGACCGGCAGTCGGCGCGCCCGCAGTTCCGCCCGGATGCCCGAGAGGATCTCGCGGATCAATCCCCGGTAGCCGCGCACCGCGCCAATGCGCATCGCCTCTTCTGTGTTCTTACCGATCGCCGCCGCCGTGTCCCTGATTTCGATCCGCGGCAGCAGGGCCGTCTTCTCATGCAGATAATCCGTCATCGCCGAAATGCCCGGCGCGATCACGCCCCCAGCGTAGGCTCCCTTGCGATTCACCACATCAAAGGTGACCGCCGTCCCGAAATCGACAACAACGCAGGGCGCGCCGTGCTTCTCGTTGGCGGCAATGGCGTTTGCCAACCGGTCGGGCCCGATCGTTCCCGGCCGGGAATAATCGATCGCGATTCCCAGGGAACCATCGTGCGTCAACTGCACACACGGCCCCTTCGAAATCCGCCCAAAGGCCGCGGCCACCTCTCCCGTCCGTTGCGGCGCCACGCTGCACAACGACGCGCCGTCAATCCGCGAACGCCCCACAAAATCCCTCAGACGTTTCATCGCCTCGCGGCCGCCCCAGGAGCGGGTCGGGATGTTCACATGTCGCAAAACCCTTCTCGATCCGGCCAATCCGACATGCGTGTGCGTGTTGCCTATGTCAAAGAGGATTATCACGGACGTTTCTCCAGCCTGACATCGCCTCCGGTGATCCGCTCAAGTCGACCATGCTGCGTCCGCAACAGGAGGGCGCCTTCGGGATCCAGCGATTCCGCGACGCCTTCAATCCGACGGGAGCCGATCGCCACCGCGACATTCCGCCCCAGGGTGCTGCAGCGTTTCTCCCACTCGTCCCGGACCTCACTGAAGCCCCCCTGACAGACCCGCGCGTAATCCCTGTCCAGTTCACGCAGGATTGCCGCGGCCAGCGCGGGCCGATCGACCCGCCGCCCGACTTCGACCGCCAGCGAGGTCGCCACCCCCCTCAATTCCTCGGGAAACTCCTCCGCCTCCAGGTTGACGTCCATCCCAATGCCGATCACAGCGTGCTTCACGTGATCCACCTCGGCGCTGAGTTCCGTCAGAATGCCCGCGACCTTCCGATCGCGAATCAGCAGGTCGTTCGGCCACTTGATGTCCGCGCGAACGCCGGTTTCCAATTCCACCGCCCGCGCCAGGGAAACCGCCGCCGCGATCGTCAACTGCGTCACCGCCTGCGGCGCGCAGTCCGGCCGCAACAGAATGGAAAACCATAGCCCCTTGTCCGGCGGCGACACCCATCGCCGTCCCAGTCGCCCCCGCCCCTTTGTCTGGGATTCCGCAAAAACAACCACCCCCTCCGCAACACCGTCGCCCGCAAGCTTCTCGACGATGTCGTTGGTGGATTCCGTCTCCCGAAACACACGGATATCGCGGCCGACCACCGCCGACTCCCCCACCCGCGAAACCAGATCGTCCCCGTGCAGCACATCCGGCGTCCCCTGCAACCGGTATCCCCGATGCGGACTCGCCGCGATCTCGTAGCCCAGCGAACGCAGCTCTTCGATCCGCGCCCAGATCGCCGCCCGGCTGATGCCCAGTCGCTCGGACAACTCCGTGCCCGCAACAGAGCCCTCGCCCGCCTCGCGCATCGCGGTGAGTATCTGGGAGTCAATGCTCATCCGGTCGCCCCCGACGCCTCCCTGGAAAAATCCAGCCCGATGTCCACCGCCGTTGCCGAGTGAGTCAGCGCGCCCACGGAAATGAAATCCACGCCGGTCTCGGCGACTTCGCGGATCGTTTCCAGGGTGATGCCTCCGCTTGCCTCGGTCTGACAGCGGCCGTCAATGATCCGCAAGGCCTCGCGCAGGTTGGCCGACGGCATGTTGTCGAGCAGGATGACATCGGCCCCGGCCTCCGCCGCCTGGGCAACCTGTTCCAGATTGTCGGCCTCCACCTCAACCTTCAGTTCCGGAGCCCCCGCACGGGCCCTCTCCACTGCGGCGGCGATGGCGTTCGGCTCCGCGTCCCGCAACGCCGCAAGGTGGTTGTCCTTGATCATCACCATGTCATACAGACCGACCCGGTGATTGCGCCCCCCGCCACAGGCGACCGCGTGCTTCTCCAGCAATCGCCACCCCGGCGTCGTCTTGCGCGTGTCGAGAATCTCCGTCTTCAAGCCGGCAACGGCGGCGACATACCTCGAGGTCAAGGTCGCCACGCCGGACAGCCGCTGCATGAAGTTCAGGGCAGTCCGTTCCCCCGTCAAAATGGCCCGGGTCGCTCCTTCGATCCGCAACAGCGTTGCGCCCGCCCCGACGCGATCGCCGTCGGCGACCCGGCGCTCCACCTTCACCCCGGAATCCAATGCCTTGAAGACTCGTTCCGCAATCCCGACGCCGCAGACCGTCATTTCCACGCGCGCATTCATCAGCGCGCACGACGCCGAATCCGGCGGGACCAGCGACAAGGTCGTGGCGTCGCCGGAGCCCACATCTTCGCCCAAGGCGCGCTCCACCGCGTCCTCGATGACCTGATTCAATAGCGGATTCACGCGCGCAGCATGGCCGACGCCGCTCCGCCGATGAAGCAAAAACAAACTACGCCAAGATCCCGGCTGGCCAAATCGCCCCGGAGCGCCTACCCTCGCGACCATGTCCGATGAATCGACCACGGCCCCGTCCGCCTCGGATCTGATCGGCCTGCCCAAGCCGATCGACGTCCTCTTTGCCGCGCGGACCGCGCGACGCGTGGAGCATTTGTATGCCTTGAACTGGACCGATGCGCCCGAGTTCCGCGTGCAAGCGCTGGACAAGGCAATCCGCGCTGCGGAGGACTACACGGCCGCCCCGCACGAACAGCGTTTCAGCCTGCAGACCCAGGCCGAATTCACGGTCAACATGGCCGAGACCGCCGCCCAACAGGCCGAAAATCTCGTCGCCTCCACGCCCGAGGAATCCAGCGAACGCTCCCGCAAGGCCCAGGCCGCCGCCCGCGCCGCCGCCCTGGCCGCCAAGTCCTGCACCGGCCGCGACCTCAGTTCCACCTCCGAATTCGCCGCCGAATGCGTCGCCTGCGCCATCGCCGCCGCTCCGGGCGTGCTGCCAGCCCTGCGCAAGGATCTTGAATATCTCAAGCGACTCGCCCAACAGGAACATTGGGATGGCCAATCAAGCATCCCCCGGGATTTCTTCCAGCTTCGCTCGGAATTCGACACCCATCGCAGCCTGGGCGAGAAATCCATCAACGACATCTGCGCCGAGGTCAACGCCCACCTGTCGGACTTTTACGAACGCAATCCCGAGAAACTGTATTCCCTGACCATGAGCGGCTTTCTGGAGGTGCTCGGCGAACAGCTCACCCCCCATGGCTTCAAGACCGAATTCCACACCCGCACCCGCGACGGCAACCACGACATCGCCGGCGTCTACAACCGCGCCGCCAACGCCCGGTTCCTCCTCGAGTGCAAGGCCTACGCCGAACAGAAGCGCATCGACATCCGCCCCGTCATGTCCCTCAACGGCCGCACCATGGACACCGAGTTCATCAAGGGCGTGATCGCCACCTCCGCCCGCCCCTCCGAAATCGAGACCGCCACCGGCATGTACGAACGGAACCAGTATCTGCTCCCCTCCGAGGAATTCGCCAAACTGCTCCAATGGCTCGCCGGCTATCAACGGCACAGCCTGCAGACGAGCGCGGGAGGGTAACTCCCTCCGCCGTTGCTGCGCTCGACGACGAACCGCCGAATCGCGAATTCTGCAACATGGATTCTCTCCGTGGCCTTCTGTGTTCTCCGTGACCTCCGTGTTAAAACTGCGAGAGAGAATTGCCCCAAAGCGCCCGGCGCAGCGCCTGCCATCACAACTTCAACAACCGCTTCGCGTTCCCGTACAGGATCTTCCGCTCAATCTCCTTCGACGCAGCCAGTCTCCTCACCGCGGCAATCGTACGCGCACCGGTGCAGCCCTTGCCTCGCCCGATCTGGTCATTGCAGTCTGATCCAAACATCACCTTGTCCTGATGCCGTTCCAGAAAACCGCGCGCATGCCCTTCGTCGCGGATCAGTGAATTGTTGCCGGAGCCGGCCGAAAGATCGCCGAACATATTCGGGTATTCCGTGAGCAAGCGATCGGTCAATCCACCCGGCGTCACCTTGCCCTTGGGATACATGACCTTCTGGTCGTGATGCTTGTCGATGTTCCCCCACCAGGTCTGCGCGTGGCCGATGAAGTTCACCTTCGGATATTTCTCCAGAATCTTGTGAAAGCGCTCGATGCCCAGGTTCCACGCCTGGTGTTGGAAGTGCATGAGGACCGGAACGTCAAATGACTGCGCCATCTCCGCGAGAGCCTCAATGTGTTCCGAATCGCAATCGATCTTGAACTTCGATTCACCAATGCCCAATCCGCCATTCCGCAGAAACTTCTCGATCGTCGCCAGGCGTGACCTGGAAGTCGGCAGTTCATTGGCGAAGCGGACGAATTCATCCGGGTGTTCGCGGAGCAATTGGACAGCTGCCCCGTTGTTCGCCACGCGATTCCGCTCCGGGTCTTTCCACGAACCGTCGTCGTTGCGATCGAAGGCACGCGCCGAAGGAAGGATGACAGTGGTCGTCACTCCCATGGCCCGCTGATGCGCGCGAAACTGCTTCGTCGTCCGGCCCTTGTAACCCTGGTGCTGGTGGATATCGATGATCGGCTCGGCAACCTTGCCCTCGGCTACGACCAGCGCCCCGCCGCTGACGAGCGTCGCAGCCGAGGCGGCAAGAAAGCGCCGACGGTTCATTCCTGAATTCATGTCGAACAGACTAGGAGTTCTCCCAGCGAAGGAAAGCCCGAAGGGTATCAATCAGGGTCCGGGTAGCGGGGGGGGATTACTCTCCCCCCGCCCCCGCAGATCCGCACGA
>JAYPGD010000183.1:7281-10916 GCA_038126655.1 Verrucomicrobiales bacterium | reverse complement strand
CAAGCTTCCCTCACCGAATCTCGCTTCGGTGTCTTTCTTTATGAGTCAACACGTGAGTCAACACGCCGGAAACTTCCGCCTTGCAATTAGGATAGTAATTCATGAAATTAGGATTATTCTGACGCATTTCACGAACCCCCGGCCCATGAGTCCAACCGCTGCCCCAAGCCCCCGTTCGCGCCCCCTCCCTCGTTTTCCGGGTCGCGAAATCCTCCTGACCACCCTGCTGACCCTGCCCACCCTGTCCCTGGCAGCGAACTCCGACTCCGGTGACGCGACGCCGATGAACGCCTTCGCGGAGCACAAGAAACTTTTCGCGGAGAATCGATTCCCCTCGGCGGCGACCTGCCGGACCTGCCATCCGGACCATTACCGGGAATGGTCGGTCTCGCCGCACGCCTACGCGCAGATGAGCCCGGTGTTCAACTCGATGCACGCGACCATCGTCAAGCAGACCGCCGGCTCCAACGGCGACTTCTGCATCCGTTGCCACAACCAGGTGGGCATGAACATGGGCGAATCGATCTTCATGAAAAATGAGGACCGCCACCCGACCTCCCGCGAGGGCATCACCTGCATCGTCTGTCATCGACTCAAGAACGCCTACGGCAAGGTCAGCGGTCGCTACAACCTCGTCGAGGGCGACCTCCTCGAACCAGTCTACGGCCCCAAGGGAAACGAGGAACTGGCGCGGGTCCTTTCCGAGCCGGAGAAATACCGCGTCGTCACCGAACGCGACAAGGCCGGCCGCAAGATCCACACCGAGGCAAAGAAATTTTTCCAACTCAGCCAGTCCTCCTTCTGCGGAACCTGCCACGATGTGACGTTGATGAATGGCTTCCGCCTTGAAGAGGCCTTCAGCGAATTCAAGAACACGCCCTCCGCCAAACGCGGTGAGACCTGCCACGACTGCCACATGGGCAAGAAACCCGGAGTGAACGCCGGCTACGACATCGCGCCGGCGGCCTTTGTCGGCGGCGTCCCCACCAAGCCCCGCAAGCGCACCAATCACATGTTCATCGGGCCGGATTACTCCATCATCCACCCCGGCATCTTCCCCCACAACAGCGACGCCGCGGAAATGGCGTCCATCTCCGAGTGGCTGCAGTTCGACGTCAAGGCCGGCTGGGGCACGGACGACTTCGAGGACAACATCGATGACGACCACCCCTTCCCCGAACGCTGGGAATCCTATGACGACCGCCTCGACGCCCGGGAAATCCTCGACCAACAGCTCAAGCTCCTCGGAGAAGCCCAGGCCGCGCGCGAAGAGATCCTGCGCGTCGCCTTCCGCCTCGGCGAACTGAAGGTCACCCGCAACAACTCCCGCGGACTCAAGTTCAAGGTCGAGGTGCGCAACGGCACCGACGGCCATGGAGCCCCCACCGGATTCGACGCCGAGCGTCTCATCTGGCTTTTCGTCACCGTCACGGACAAGAACGGCAAGTTGCTCTTCCAGTCCGGCGATCTCGATCCCAACGGCGACGTCCGCGACCTGCATTCCTCCTACGTCCACAACGGCGAACTCCCCCTGGACAAGTATTTGTTCAACCTCCAGTCCAAGTTCATCACCCGCAACAACCGGGGCGGCGAACGCGAACAGGTCCTGGCGGTGAACTACTCCCCCGATCCCCTGCCCTTCATCCGGCCGGAAACCTTCTCCACCATCTTCACCGGCCAACCCGGCGCCGCCCGCAAACACAAGCAGGGCCTGCCGCCCCTGGGCAATCGCTGGGCCGATTATCGGGTTAAGTCCAGGGATCTGACCGGCGAGGGCCCCTACAGGATACGCGTGCAGTTCAAGGCCGCCATGGTCCCCGTCAACCTGATCACCGAGATCAAGGTCGTGGGCTTCGACTACAACCTGTCGCCGCGCCAGGTCGCCGACGCCATCCGCAACGGCCACATCGTCATGTGGGACAAGACCATCACCATCGACCCCGGCGGCGGGGAGGCGGAGTTCAACCTGGCCGAAGGCTTTGATTCGCCCGCGGAAAAGGCTCCAGCCGGAAAGGAGGCGAAGTGATGAAGCCGCAATCGCCCAACCGCAGGACAGGCATCCGCCCCGGTTTCCCCACAACCGCCCTCGCCCTCGCCCTCGCGCTGGCGCTCGGAGCCCCTCAGCCATCCTCTCAAGCCTCGCAGGACAGCCGTTTCTCCGACCAACCCGCGCCATTGCAGATCGAGGACTTTCCGGAACGTCCGCGCCCGCTCATCGAGCTGGGAGACCGTTTCCTCGGCACGGGCAACATCCAGAAGGGATTCAAGCTGCCCACCGGCGCGGTCTGGCATCCCTCGTTCTGGGTCTATGGCAATTTCCGCACCGCCGTGCAGACCTTCGACAACGGAACCACCCGCTCCACCGAATGGGCCAATGACCTGAATCTCTTCGGCAACCTGCAACTGGCGGCCACCGAGCGCGTCGTGCTCGGCATCCGCCCCCTGCGCAACGACAATGGACGTTTCTCCGGCTACGATTTCGAACCCGCCGCCTCCCGCGGTTGGCGCGAGGATTTCAGCGAGAACAGCTTCCAACTCCGCACGCTCTTCTTCGAAGGCGAGTTCGGCGAGGTCTTCCCCGGTCTCGACAAGGGTGACAAGCGCAGCCTCGACTACGGCATCTCCGTCGGCCGACAACCGCTCACCCTGCAGGACGGCATGCTCGTCAGCGACGACAGCATCGACATGGTCACCCTCACCCGCAACGCGCTGCTCCCCGGCATCGGTTCCCATATGCGCGTGTCCGGCCTGTTCGCCTGGAACGAGATCGAGCGGAACAACAACCTCGAAACCGGGACCTCTCGACTCGTCGGGCTGAACTCCTTCATTGACCTGCCCAAGAGCACGGTCACCGCCGACGCGCTGTATGCCATCACCGGCAACGGCTCCGACGGGCTCTATCTCGGCATCGGGTCCGTTCAACGCATCGGCAAGATCAACACCACCTTTCGCGTCAACCATTCCATCGCCGTGGAAAATGAATCCGCCGCCGTCACCGACGGGACGCTGCTCTTCGCCGAGTTGTCCTACGAACCCGCCTACACGCACAACCTCGTCTACCTGAACGGCTACTGGGGCATCGACGACTTTGCCTCGGCCGTGCGCGGCCCCGCGAGCGGCGGCCCGTTGGGAAGAGCCGGTGTTCTGTTCGCCGCCGTCGGCCTCGGCAACTACGGCAGCGCCCTCAGCAACGCCGCATCCAAGTCCGTCGGCGGCGCGCTCGGTTACCAGATGTTCTTCGGCGAACTGCGACGCAGGCAGTTGACCCGCGAGATCGGCGGCCTGACCGACACCAACAATCGCGGCGCCAGCGCGGAGGCGATCGGAGCCCGCTGGCAACAGGCCCTTGGCAAACGCACCATTCTCAGGCTCGACGCCTTCGGCGCATTGCAGGAAAATAGCCGCGAAGCCTTCGGCGGGAGAATGGAATTCCTGGTGAAATTCTGACCCATGCTGCCACTCATCCAGTATCTCGGCGCCACAGCCCTCGCTCTGATCGTGGGCTGGAGCGCGCTCAACGCGCTGGCCGCGTTTCGTCGCATGGCCTTCACCGCCAGCCTGCGAAACCTCGAACTGCAGGCCTTCAAGGAACGCCTCAAACTCGCCCGCACCCACCGCAAGACACTCGAGTCCAA
>JAYPGD010000183.1:0-7271 GCA_038126655.1 Verrucomicrobiales bacterium | reverse complement strand
CTTCAGAAAATTTCGCGTCGGCAAGATCGTGCAGGAATGCGAAGGGGTGAAGTCCTTCCACCTGCGTCCGCACGACCGCAAGCCCATCCCCGACTTCGCCCCCGGCCAGTTCCTCACCTTCCAGCTGGACATCCCCGGCGCCCCTGGCAAGACCGTGCGCTGCTATTCCCTCTCCGACCGCCACCGGCACGACCACTACCGCGTCACCATCAAGCGCGTGCCCGAAGGGCTCGCCTCGGGCCACTTCCACGACAACATCCGGGAAGGCTCAATTCTCGACGTCAAGGCGCCCCTCGGCGGTTTCACCCTCGACATTTCCCAGGAGACCCCGGTGGTTCTGATCGCCGGCGGCGTGGGCGTCACCCCGGTCTTCAGCATGCTAAAGGAAATCGCCGTCGCCTCCCCCACCCGCGTCGTCAAATTCTTCTACGGAGTCCGCAACAGCGGCGACCACATCATGAAGGAGGAACTGGAAGCCATCGCCCGCGACTGCTCCCACATTGATCTTCAGGTCTGTTACAGCGCCCCCCTGCCCGATGACCGCAAGGGCACCGACTACCACCACGAAGGACGCGTCACCCTCGATCTTCTACAAAGCCAGCTCGGAACCAATAACTACGATTTCTATGTCTGCGGACCGCCCGCGATGATGACCTCCATGACCGAGGGCCTCCAGGAATGGGGCATTCCAAAGGACAACATCCACAAGGAAGCCTTCGGCTCCGCCAGCGTAAAAAAAACCAAACCCAAGGAAACCTGGTCGGTCATCTTTTCCCGCTCTGAGAAGCGGATCGCGTGGAAGGGCGAGGAATGCTCCCTCCTTGAGATGGCCGAAGCCCGAGGCATCGACTCCATCGACGCCTCGGGCTGCCACGCGGGCAGTTGCGGCACCTGCAAGGTGGCGATCACCTCCGGCAAGGTCAGCTATAACCAGGATCCTGACGTGGAGGTCGAGGAAGGCAGCTGCCTCACCTGCATCGCCGTGCCCGCCTCCGACATCGAACTCGACGCCTGACGCGTCGACGCACACCAGACACCAACCAACCAGAACCTCCTCCAGCCCATGAAACAGCATCCGTTTCTCAAGTTTGCCCGCCCCGTCGCCCTGGCCTTCGCCATGACGGTCGGCGGCGCCGCCGCCATCGCCGCCAGCAACGCCCCGTTCAAGGCCGACCCCGCTCAGGTCCTCGGCGCCGAGAACTGCAAGGAATGTCACGCGCCCATCTTCGCGGCCTGGGAAAAGACGCATCACTTCCTGAGCTTCGCCGCCGGTTTCAACGGCAAGCCCGCCATGCATCGCACGGACGAGGCCAAGGCCATCCTCATGAAGATGGGCGAACGCAGCGCCAAACGCGGCGCCTGCGTCCAATGCCACTACACCGGCATGGCCAGCGACACCGGACGCATCAAGACCGTCTCCGGAACCTCCTGCGAGTCCTGCCACGGAGGCGGCAAGGAATGGAACAAGATCCACAGCGCCAAGGAGGATCCCATGGCGCTCGCGAAATCCGAAAAGCTCGGCATGATCCGCCCGCACATGACCTACGCCGTCGCCGCCAACTGCTACATCTGCCACACCGTCCCCAATGAGGATCTCGTCAACAAGGGCGGCCACACCGCCGGCAGCGCCTTCGAACTCGTCAGCTGGTCCCAGGGCGAGGTGCGTCACAACCTCCAGAAATCCGAAGGCAAGACCAACGCCGAACCTTCCGCCGACCACAAGCGCATGCTCTACATTGTCGGCCGTCTCCTCGACCTCGAATACGGCCTCCGCGGACTCGCCTCCGCCAAGAGCGACGGCGCCTACTCCCAGGCCATGATCCAACGCGTCCAGGCCGCCAAGGCCAAACTCGCCGAAATCGCCGCCGCCGTCCCCGAAATCGGAACCGTCGCCGCCCTGGCTGAAGACGGCCAACTCAAACACGGCAACGCCGACGCGCTGAACGCCATCGTTGACAAGGTCGCCGCCGCCGCCATGGAGTTCTCCAAGGCCAACGACGGTTCCAAGTTCGCCGCCGTCGACAAACTCATCCCCGGCCCCGACCTATACAAGGGCAAGGCGCATACGCCGTGAAGGGAACCCGGTTCTCAGTTCTCGGCTTGTCGCGACGTAGTTCCGGCTTTGCGGAACGAAGGCGGATTCGTGGTTCTGCCATTTGCCATTTGCCATTTGAAATCTGAAATGTCCTCTTCTCCTGTCCCATCGCCCGACGACGATCTGCACAGCGTGCAGAAGCCGCAGCGGTGGGACGTGCCATTCTGGCAGGAGGGACGCCGGAGACACGCCAAGGCGATGACGTCGGAGGACGTCGATCGCGCGCTTTCCTTCGAACCCTTCTCCCGCATCGACCCCGCGCTTTTCCCGGGCGCCCTGTCGCTGCGGAACATCCTGCTCAATGACGCCCGCATCCGCAAATTCAAGCGGGGCCAGATCGTCGTCCGGGAAGGCGATTACGGGAACTCCGCCTTCTTCATCCTGAGCGGCTCCGTCTCCATCGCAACCCGCGCGATCGACCCCGATATCCTTGGTCGCCGCGCCCCCCGCAAGAAGGGACTCCTCGAGGCGCTGTCGCAGCTTTGGAAGAATCCGCAATCTCCGGAACGTCGCGAACTGGGAACTGCGGACGCCCCGCCGCGCGCCCGACGCCACCAGAAAAAGGACCAGGAAAAGACCATCTTCCTCTCCGATGTCACCAACGTGATCGAGGAGCGGGAATTCCAGCCGATGGAGGCCGGCGAGCTCTTTGGCGAAATTGCCGCCCTGACGCGCACTCCCCGCACGGCCACCATCTTCGCGCATGAATCCTCGGAGATCCTCGAGATCCGTTGGCAGGGGCTGCGGGACATCCGCCACCGCAGTCCCGAGATCAAGGAGCATGTCGACCGCCTCTATCGCGAACGCGCGCTGCAGGCGCACCTGCGCGCCACCCCGTTGTTCAACCGTCTGTCTTCCGACGATCTTGATCGGATCGCGGAGGCGACGGAATTCCAGACCTACGGCAACTTCGACTGGCACGGCTCCTACAAGAAGGCCCAGGAGATGAGCCCCGCGGAACAACTCCGCTACGAACCCATCGTCGCCCAGCAGGGCCATTACCCCAACGGCGTCTTCCTCATCCGCTCCGGCTTCGCCCGATTGAGCGAACCTTACAACCGCGGGGAACGCACCGTCAGCTACCTCGGCAAGGGCCAGGTCTTCGGATTGGAGGAGATCGCCTACAACCACTTCCGTCGCCGACAGGTCCCCTTCCGCAGGACCCTCCGCGGCATTGGCCACCTCGACGTCCTGTTCATCCCGACGCGCATCATCGAGGATTTCCTCCTCCCATCGCTCGACGCCGAATCCCTTCCGGGCCTGGATGAATTCGACCGGGCTCTCGCCCCCTCCGCGCTCCCGTCGGCCATCGAGTCGCCGGAAACCTCCGACATGCTCGAATTTCTCGTCGAACGCCGCTTCATCAACGGGACGCATTCAATGGTCATCGACATGGACCGCTGCACGCGCTGCGACGACTGCGTCCGCGCCTGTGCGGCCACGCATCAGAACAATCCGCGCTTCATCCGACACGGCCCCGTCCAGGACGGCTTCATGATCGCCAACGCCTGCATGCACTGCCAGGACCCCGTCTGCATGATCGGCTGCCCGACGGGAGCCATCCATCGGATGTCCGCCGAAGGGCAGGTCGTCATCAACGACGTGACCTGCGTGGGCTGCGCAACCTGCGCCAACGCCTGCCCCTATAACAACATCCAGGTCGTCGTCGCACGCGACGAGCGGGGACGCGCGCTCTACGACGCGGTCACCCATAAGGTGATCGAGAAGGCCGCCAAGTGCGACCTCTGCGTCGACCAACCCACCGGACCGGCCTGTGCCAACGCCTGCCCCCATGACGCGCTCGCGCGACTCGATCTCAGCGAATGGGAGAACGTCTCCGAACGGTTCCAACGATGAAGCCATTCCGCCGCAGACGATCCCTGGGCCTGCTGATCCTCGCGATCGCGACCGGCCTCTATGCGTGGCTGCACCTCTCGTGGCGGACATTGTCCCTGCCCGCCCCCCTCCGGTCCGGGGTGTTCCTCCTCGGGTTGACCTTCGCGCTGGCCGCTTTCAACGCCCGCAAGAAACTGCCCTTCATCCCGTTGTTGTCCGCCCGGGCGTGGATGCAGTTCCACATCTACGCGGGCTTCTTCGCGGTGGCTGTATTTCTTTTCCACACGGAGTTCCGGGCGCCGACCGGCGGACTCGAAACCCTCGTCTGGCTCTTGTTCGTCGCCGTTTCCCTGAGCGGCTTGGTCGGCCTCGCGCTGTCGCGCATCCTGCCGCCGCGCCTGACCGCCCATGGCGAGAACGTCGTGTTCGAACGCATTCCCGGCTTGATCGCCAACCTCCGCCGCGAGGTCGAGAAACTCGTGCTCGACTCGGAGAACAGGACCCATTCCTCCTCCATCGCCGACTTTCATGAAGCCCGCCTGGCGCACTACTTCGCCCGTCCGAGAAATCTCTGGAGCCACCTCGTCAGTTCGCCCCGGCCGCTGAACGGCCTGCTCGAGCGCATCGACGCGTTGAATCGTTATCTCGACGAGGACGAACGCGTCACCTCGGCCCGGATCACGGAATTGGTGCGCGCCAAAAACAACCTGGATTTCCAGTGGCACCTGCAGGGCGCGCTCAAACTCTGGCTGTTCGTTCACATTCCCCTCAGTTTCGCCCTTCTGCTCTTTGCCGCCCTCCACGGATGGATTGCCTGGAAATTCATCGGCTGACCCATGAAACACTGGCTGCGACAATTCGGCTTCCGTGAGCGTTCCTACGACCGCCCCACCCAGGACTGGGTCTGCGGACGGGCGGACAACGGCGAGCCCTGCCCCATGGGCCCCGGACCCAAGGGACGTTGCGAGGCCGCCTTCGAATGCCGCCCCCGCCGCGACGGCGACCGCTGGGTCTGCAACCGCCCGCGCCGGGGATCCGACGAGCCCTGTTGCGAGATCGGCCCCTCGCCCATCGGCGTCTGCGGACGCCCCCTGACTCCCTGCTCGCCCCGTCGCGGCCTGCGCGCCGTCCGAACGCGCCTCGTCCTCGGCGTCCTGGCCGCCGCCATCGCCCTGCTCTCCCTCCTGCTGACCTCCGAACGGGGCCGACTCTTCATGACGCCGGGCGAACTGAGCTCCGTCCATTCCTTCCCCGACGGAACCTGCGCCGACTGTCACGACCGCGGCGACCTGGCTCCCCTCGCCTGGCTAGCCGACGCCGAGCCCGCCCATCACCGCGACCCCTCGCAGAAATGCCTCCGCTGCCACGACCTTGGCGCCGCGGCGATGAATCCCCATTCCGCGCCCTCCCAACAACTGGCCGAATGGTCGGCCAAGGCCGCCGACGGACGCGCTGCCGACGGCGCCAGCCCCCCATTGCGCATCGCGATGAGCGCGCCCCTCGCCGGAAGCGCCAACCATGATTCCGACCTGGCCTGCGCCGCCTGCCATCAGGAGCACCGCGGCAAGAACCACGACCTCACCGCCATCGCCAACGAACAATGCCAGGTCTGCCACCAGAACCAATTCACCCACTTCGCCCAGGGGCACCCGCTTTTCGGCTCCTACCCTTTCCGCGAACGCAACCGGATCGTCTTCGATCACAAGAAGCACTTTCAGATTCATTTCCAACAGGAGAGCCGCCAAGACGACGCACCGGATTCCTGCCTCGCCTGCCACCAGGTCGACGCCAGGGGCGACCAGATGATCATCAAACCCTTCGAAAATGCCTGCGCGTCCTGCCACAACAAGGACTTCGCCGGCTTCGACTCCGGCGCCTCGACCATCCCCGTCCTGCGCATCCCGCTGATCGATGTCGAAGGATTCGAGGACGCCGAATTGCCCGTGGGCGCATGGCCGGACGACTGGGACTCACTCGAAACCACCCTCCCGCCGTTCACAATGTTCCTGCTGGGCGATTCCGAGAAAAACGCCAAGGCGGTCGCGCAGTTGACCGGCAAGGATCTCGATGTCATCGACGAGGAGGATCAACCGGCCGCGGCCGATCTGGCGTGGGCCCTGAAGGAAATGCTCCACGACATCGGTGAAAAAGGCCATGCGGAACTCGAGCGTCGACTCCTGGCCCGACTCGGGCGCGATCTGGCCCCGTCCGAGAAGGAAGCCCTGCGGGAGGTCGTGTCTCCGGAGATGTTCCAGACGACGGCGAAACGCTGGTTTCCCGGACTGGGCGGGGAAATCGAACAAAGAAAGGCCGGAGACGCGCCGGACGCCGCTTTCATGGACCCCGATGAAATGGAGGAGCGCCTTTCATTCGACCCCGCCGAACTGGGACGCAACTGGGTCCGCACAGACGCCAACCTGACGCTCGCCTACCGCCCCGCCTCGCACGCGGATCCATTCATGAAACTCTGGCTCGGCCTCGCCCGATCCGCCCAGGCGGGATCCGGCGGCAAGGCCGCGGACGGGCTGTTCAAGAACCTGGGCGGCGCGAGCGACAAAGTGGCGGCGGGACGCTGCCTGAAATGTCACACAACGGACCAGGACGCTCCATCCCGACTGCACTGGACCGGCAAGCGCCCCGATCTGACGCAACGCCAAGCGACAAAGTTTTCCCACGCCTCCCATTTCCACCTCCTCGAAGAGCGCAACTGCGTCACCTGTCACCGATTCAATTTCTCCACCGCATCCGAGGACTACCTGGCTGCATTCGACTATCACACTGCGGGAGAAAACAAGCCGCCGGCCGGCAACTTTCAGAGCATCAACAAGTCCACCTGCGCCCAGTGCCACACCCGCGATTCCGCCGGAGAAAACTGCCTAAGCTGCCACAACTATCACGTCGGCCGATTCGGCCGCATCCCGCCGAACAGCGGCCTGATTCAGGCCCTGCCGGGAGTCAAGGAGCCGTGACAACGGAAACAAGGCAGAACGTCAAACGGCTTGGCGCGCAGTTTGAAGTTCAGAGTTTGACGTTCGTCTTCCTTCCGCGAACGCGCTTCCCCGGCAAACAATCCCATTGACTCCCCCGCCCTGATGCCCCACCTTTCACCTCGTTAATCGATGAATTCAGTCCGACAAAATCGTAATTCCATTGTCATGGCCGGCGCCGGTATCGACGCCGCGGTTGCGATGTATTTTGGTCGCAATGCGTGGCTGAACGTTCTGAAACCGACAACGCCCGGTGAGTGGATTGAGATGACCTAGAAAACGCCCCCATAACAGAATTTCTCAAACCCGCTCACCGCAAGGAGAGCGGGTTTTTTGTTTCCCATGAAAACCCA
>JAYPGD010000182.1:4112-10936 GCA_038126655.1 Verrucomicrobiales bacterium | reverse complement strand
GGGACTTAACCCAACATCTCACGACACGAGCTGACGACAGCCATGCAGCACCTGTGCAAATTCCCCGAGGGGTCATGTGCTTTCACACACTTAGAGATGCATGTCAAGGCCAGGTAAGGTTCTTCGCGTTGCATCGAATTAAGCCACATACTCCACCGCTTGTGCAGGCCCCCGTCAATTTCTTTGAGTTTTAACCTTGCGGCCGTACTCCCCAGGCGGCGCGCTTAACGCGTTAGCTCCGCCACGGACGGGGTCGAATCCGCCCACAGCAAGCGCGCACCGTTTACTGCCAGGACTACCAGGGTATCTAATCCTGTTCGCTCCCCTGGCCTTCGTGCCTCAGTGTCAGGAATCGTCCAGAAAGTCGCCTTCGCCACTGATGTTCCTCTTGATATCTATGCATTTCACTGCTACACCAAGAATTCCACTTTCCCCTCCGATCCTCTAGCCGGGCAGTTTTCAGTGCAATTTTCGGGTTGAGCCCGAAGCTTTCACACCAAACTTTCCCAGCCACCTACGCACCCTTTACGCCCAGTGAATCCGAACAACGCTTGGGACCTCCGTATTACCGCGGCTGCTGGCACGGAGTTAGCCGTCCCTTCCTCTTTTGCTACTATCAGGTTTGAATCTATTAAATTCAAACGGTTGTTCACAAATGACAGGGGTTTACAATCCGAAGACCTTCATCCCCCACGCGGCGTCGCACCATCAGGGTTTCCCCCATTGTGAATGATTCTCGACTGCTGCCACCCGTAGGTGTCTGGACCGTGTCTCAGTTCCAGTGTGGCCGACCATCCTCTCAGACCGGCTACCCGTCTTAGCCTTGGTAAGCCGTTACCTTACCAACAAGCTGATAGGCCGCGGGCTCATCGTAAAGCGCCAGGCCCGAAGGTCCCCAGCTTTAATTTATTCGGGATGTCCCAAATAAATCACATCCGGTATTAGCATCGATTTCTCGAAGTTATTCCCAACTTTACGGTAGATTACCCACGTGTTACGCACCCTTTCGCCACTAGAAACATCCAATATTACTATCAAATGTTTCCCGTTCGACTTGCATGTCTTATCCACGCCGCCAGCGTTCGTTCTGAGCCAGAATCAAACTCTCCGAAGAATGGTGTTAGTTTGAATTCCTTTGCCAACCGAGGTTGGCATTTAAGGCTTTAAGGTTAACCCAAGACATACTCTCAACTAACAGTGAGCATGCCTCGGGGGCTCTGCTTATCGCACAATTCAATTTTCAAAGAACAGCGGCCAAGGCCGCCAATTCATCTTCCGGACTGAAGGGTCGAATGCCGCCGCAGTGGCGAAACCCGATGTCCGTGCCCCGGAAAAGGGAGAAGGACACTACCGAATGCCTCAACCCGCTGTCAAAAGTTTTTTCAAACTTTTTTTTCAACGAGCTTCAATCTGAAGCGGCCGGTCTACCCGTCGTTCGGAAGAGGCGCAGAAAGTATCAGGTTCCAAAACCTGCGCAATAGTTTTTTCGATTTTTTTTTCAGCTTTCTTCAGAGCCAAAAAAACCGTCGCGTCGGGCCCCAGATACGGCGCGCGTAAAACTCGCAGGAATGCCCTGTGTTCATTGATGATTGCAGCGTTTGTTGGAGCCGAGGCGTCGCCCCGTTTCTGGTTCATCAAGACGACGCTTTGCGTCTCAACCTTCCTGGCGCGCAACGCATCCACAGTCAAAAGTGTGTGGTTGATGGTTCCGAGTTTGTTGGCCCCAACCACGACGGACGGACTCTTCAACTTCTCAATCAAATCGATCACGGCGAACCGCCTTGTCAATGGGACATGAACGCCGCCGGCTCCCTCAACCAGCAGGACGTCGCACTTTCTTTTCACGGCCCGCACGTGCGCGACCACATCCCTCAGGCGTATGCCTTCGCTCTCGGCGCACGCGCCGGGCGCCACCGGCTTTCTGAAGCGGAATGGATTCAACTCCGCTTCGGGAAGTTCATGCTCCTGCGCCGCGCTGATGAGACGGATGTCGCGCCCCCCCCCGGAACAAAACGGCTTCATGCCCAGCGCGTGAATTCCGCGTCTGCGAAGATGAAGGAGCAGGAGCGTCGTCAGCGTGGTCTTACCCACGCCGGTGTCCGTTCCGGTGATGAAGTAGACGTTCTGCAAGGCTCTGCGACGTTAACGCGACACCTCACGAATCGCGATAAAAAGTGAGGAGCTTGACGTCCGTCGGACTGTCGCGCCGAAGTAACGCCTTCCAGGTTCCGACATGTTCGCCGCGGGCCGCCTTGATGGTGACGCGGAAGGTGGCGCTTCGGGAGACCAGGACCCTTCCCAGAGCCGCCGCAACTTGCGGATTCATACCGGGAACCATTCCCAAATCACTCGGGGACCGAAGTGGAAAATCATCCTCCGTGCCGTCCATGCCATCGGGGCCGGCGCGCAGCTCGATGATTCCCGCGGCGACATTGGCGTCGATGCCCGGCACAAGCTGAAACACCTCCGCGGACGCGGTGTTCATGTTCACAAAGCTCGCGGAAACGGAGGTGAACAACTGCTCGAGTCCCACCGGGTAGGTGATCAGTTCGTCTTCGAACATTCTCGTGCGCGCCTGTTCGTAGAGCGCCGTCTGGCGGTATTGCCCGACCCTCGGTCCCCAGAAAAGCTCCGGGGTGATTCCGCGGATCAATAGCAGCTCCGTGATGTCGTCAATGGGCCCGTTCTTGGCGACATAGGGCGGATCCAGGCGCTCGTAGTATTCGGACTCCGTGCCGCTGAGGTGGGTCGCGTCATCGGGATCAATCCAATCAAGAATGGAGTCCGCAATCAGATCGGCATCCACATCCTCGGCCTGCATCAGGATCAAGGCCTGGCGCAGCGCAAAATCGTCGGCGACGTTGATGTTGTAGAAGCGTTCCATATCCTCGATCCGATAGTCGAACAAGGCGTCCCCCAACGCATGCTGCGGATTCAATTCGCCGTCCTGCCGCGCGGGCTGCGGCACGGCGTACAATGACAGGTAGGCCTCCTCCTTGGAGGGATCGACAGGCGCGCCGGCCCAGTACTGGCCCAGGGAATCGTAGGGTTCGCTCTGCACCTTCATGGATTCACCGAGGACAAACCGCGCCATCTCCATCACCGAACGCGCCGTCCACTCAAGCTCGGCTTGCGAATTGAAATTCCGCGCCAGCGCGGCCTCCACCTTCATCGAATAGGCGAAGGCGCTGGCCATGACGGCAAGGACGACGATCACCAGCATGACAATGATCAACGCGACGCCGTCCTGACCGGAATCACGCTCTGATCGCTTGTTCACTCGCGTCCTCAATTATCCTCCTCGTCCCGGTTTCGATTCCTGAGGTTGTTGATGAAGTCCCGTGAATAGGGATTGCTGCGACGATACCGCAGGGCCTCGCCCGCGGCGCGTTGTTCCGCCGCGATCCGCGCCGCAGCGGCGCCCTGGGCGCCCCCGCCGAAATTGAGCCGGCTGCCATCGTAGAAATTGCCGCCGGCGCCCCGACTGAACGGCGACGAGGAACGGATGCCGCCGCCATTGCCGGTTCCCCCGAGCCCCCCGCGCTGAGCCGCGACTGCAGCGGCCAGTTGCTCGGGATTCTGCACCCCGATATTCCTCGGGTTCAACGCGTTCAATCCGGCCATTCCCTGCGGATTGTTGGGAATCTGATACTCGCGCGGAATCACCGTCGCCGGCGGCGACACGGACACTTCGCCTGCCACCGCTGCGCGCGCCCGCCCGCGTCGCCCAGTCACGCCGAAACCAAGCGACGCGCGCACCAGCTTCGGCACTTCATTGGTGGCCGTCCATTCATCAAGCTCCTCCTCCATCGCGGCGTCCCAGAATGTCAGTTGAAACTGGCTGATGTCCCGAGCCAGAACAATCGAATGCGGCTCGGCGTCCTTGTCGAGAATCTGCAGGACCGGCGACTGGGCCAGCACAAGTTGATTATTCCGGTTGCGATCCCGATCCACATAGAACGTCACCCGCCGCAAAGGCTGCCCGGGAAAACTCCCGCTGCCGGGAAAGGACTCCGGGAGCCGCGCCACAAAACTCATCATCGCGAAATCGCCGCCCGTGTCGGACTCGAAGGCGTAGAAGGGGATGTTCTCACCGAACATCACCATCGAGGAGAGGGCCTGTTCCACGGTCTTTTGCGCCACCCGCATCCGCTGCGCCTCGACCGCCGCGCGCTCGCCGATTTCACGGCTCTTCAATATGCCCTCCCAACTCTTGTAGATCACCAGGACGACGCCGGAAAAGATGGCGATCGCCAACAATATCTCGATCATCGTGAAGCCGACACGGCGGTGATTGGGAATGATTCTCATGGTCTCCTCATCTTCCCAGATTGCCTCCTCGCACACCTCCGCCGCCAATGCCTGGGCCGCCGGATTGCGGACGATACAGCACAATGGTCATATCCGTGGCCACGGACTTGCGACCCACTCGCTCGAACACCCGGATATCCACCTGGTAAAGCCCCGTCCGCTCGCCATCGTCGCCCTCGATTTCAGTGACGATGGACTCCCACGAGGCATTTGGATACGCCTCGCCGAAGTCCCCGGAATCGCCGCCCTCATCAAGTTCCTCCTGGGCCGCGTATTCCGCGGCGATGGCCGCGGGATCGGCGAAAGATTTCTGTAGCGAGCGCGCCGTTTTCAAGCTCCGCGTGGAAAGCTCCAGGATCGAGAACACGGCCACCGAGAAGATCGCCATGGCGAACATCACCTCCAACAGCGTGAAACCGGAACTGACCATTCGCGCGCGCTTCATCGTTCCACCTTCTCCACGGTGGCGATGCCGGTCGTCACCTCGGTTGTGATCAGGCGCGTGATCCGCTCCGGCGATTGCAGGACCAGGCGAAAGTCGTCGCAGATGCCGTTCGGATGAAAACGCACCCGCGCTTCGGGCTCCTCGACCTCGAGGCGGAGGATGTCGACGCCGTTCACATCCAGCAGTTTGATGTCGATTGTCGGATCCAGCACGGCGCTGAAATCCTCGCTGCCCCACGGGCTGACCTTGGCGCTGTCGTCCGGCAGGCCGAACCCTCCGCCGCTGACGTTCCGATCCCGGACCTCCTCGACCGACATCTGCACGCCGCCGGGTTGCGGCGTCAGGACGAACTCCATGGGTTTCTGCTGCAGGATCGCGCGCGAACGCGCGTTGCGCAGCCCCGTCTGCACATCCACCACCGCCTGCCGGATGGCCGTCTTGCCGTTCCGCTGCGCCTGCACGAAGGCGGGTATGCCGATCGTAAAAAAGAAGATCGCGATCAGCCCCAGCACCATCAGCATTTCGATCAACGTGAAGCCCCCGCTTCGCGCGCTGTACGAGACTCTGGTCACCACGGCCTTCATGTCACGTCAACCGGCGCTGATGCTGTTGATCATGCCGAACATTGCCGAAAGCACGGCGTACATGAGGAATCCGACGAAGCCCGCGATCACAATGATCATCACCGGCTCGATGAGGTTCGTCATCACGCGCAGGCCCACCTCAAGATCGCTTTCGTAGGTGTCGGCCAGGTTGTTCAGGGCTCCCGGCACATCGCCCGTCTCTTCGCCGATCTTCAAGAGGTCGATCATCATCTGCGGAAAGACGCGGCTTCGCGCCAGCGGCTCGGCGATGGTCTTGCCGTCTGTAACATCGTCGCGGGTCCGGGCCAGGGCGTCCTTGATGACGCTGTTGGGAATGATCTGCTCGGTGATCTTCAGGGCGTTGAGGACGGGCACGCCGTTCTGCAGGAGCGTCCCGAGCGTGCGGCAAAATTGGCCAAACAGATTCAACTGCACCACCTTGCCCACGACCGGCGCGTTCATCCTCCAACCGTCCACCACGCGCCGGCCGCGATCCGAGGCCCGGTAACGATTGAACACGATGTAGATCGACAAACCGATCGCCGCCAGCAGCCACCAATAACCCGTGAACAGGTCGCTGACGTCCATCAGGAACTTCGTGGCGGCCGGCAGTTCCGTGCCCATGCCCGCGAAGATTTCCATGAACTTCGGCATCATCACGGTCATGAACACCACGATGATGATGACGCCCACCGCCATGACCATGGCCGGGTAGATCAGCGCCGAAATGAACTTGGACTGCACCTCGGCGAACCGCTCGAAATGGGTCGACAACCGGCGCAGAACGTTCTCCAACGCGCCGCTCTGCTCGCCCGCCTGAATCATGTTCACGCACAAGTCCGAGAAAATCACAGGCTGCTTGGCCATCGCTCCGGAAAGGCTCCGCCCCTCCATGACCTCCTGCTTCAACTGCGCGCTGACGCTCTTGGGGATGCCCTTGCTATCGATGCTGGACATGCTGTTCAGGGCCGCGGTCAGGGGCATGCCCGCCTTGATCAGGTTGGCGAGCTGTCGCATGAAGGTGGCCAATTCCTGGAGCTTCGGCGGCCTTTGACGAAACAACATTTCGCGCACCGCCGCCGGCATGAGCGAGGCCGCCCCTCCTCCGCCATCGGAAGACATTGCCGCCGCCCCACCGCGCGACGCCTCCACCGCGACCGGAAACAAGCCCATCCGCTCAACCTGCGCCAAGGCCGCCGAACGGTCCGAAACATCCAGCACGCCCTGAACGACCTGACCGTCCTTCCGGCGCGCCCTATAACTGAATTGTGCCATGCGTCTGGAGATTCCTATCAAAAACCAAGCCCGCGCGAAAGTTGCCAGTTTGGGTTCTGGGTTCTGGGTTCTGGGTTCTGGGGTCTGGTGTCTGGTGTCTGGTGTCTGGTGTCTGGGGGCTGAGCTCTGATCACTGCTTACTGATCACTGCTTACTGATCACTGCTTACCGATTACTGCTTACCGATCACCTGCCTCCCGATCTGCCAT
>JAYPGD010000182.1:0-4012 GCA_038126655.1 Verrucomicrobiales bacterium | reverse complement strand
CTGATCACTGCTTACCGATTACTGCTTACCGATCACCTGCCTCCCGATCTGCCATCTGCCATTCCCGCGCAGCGCGTCGCTCACCCCTTCGAGAGCGCCGAATTCAAGCTCCCTCGCCGATACCCCTCAGGATCCACCTCCACCTGCTCATACCCGATCGCCTCAAACCGCGCCTGCAACTCCCCGGCAAACTCCACCCCACTCAATCGCGCCACATCCTCAGGCGCCACCTCGACACGCGCAACGCCGCGCCTCGCCCCTCGTCCCCCATCCTTCGCCTCAGCTTCCTCATGATGCCGCACGCGCACGTCTCGGAACCCCAGATCGCGCAGCCAATTCTCTGCCTCCTCGATCATGCGCAACTTCTCCGGCGTCACGCGCTGACCGTAGGGAATCCGCGAACTCAGGCAGGCCAGTTGCGGCTTCTCGGCCGTCGGCAACCCGAATTGCGCGGACAATTCCCGGATCTCCGCCTTGGTCAACCCGACCTCCTTGAGCGGCGCGCGCACCTGGAACTCCGCCGCCGCCTTCGCGCCCGGTCGATGATCCCCCACATCGCTGGCGTTCTCGCCGTAGGCCAGGACCTTGATCCCGCGCTCGCGCGCCAAAGGCTCCAACTCCGTGAACAACTCGTGCTTGCAGAAAAAACAGCGGTTCACGGGATTCGAAAGATACTCCTCGTTCTCAAATTCCTGCGTCTTCACCACCTCGACCGGAAACCCGAACTGCTCCGACAACGCGAGTGCCTCCTCAAATTCACGCCGCGGCAGACTAGGCGAATCCGCGATCGCCGCCACCGCGCGTTCGCCCAGAACATCGTGAGCAAGAAACGCCAGCAAAACCGAATCCACACCGCCCGAATACGCGACCAAGCACGATTCAAACGACGCCAACAGCTCCCGTAGCTCTGTCAATTTGCGCGAAAGCACCCTGAATCAATGCCACCGGGTTCGCCGGTTGTCGAGCGAAGCGGACCCTCTGGCAGGGCTTGCAACCAAGCCGGGTAATCCCCACGGATGGCAAAGCCGACCCACGGATCTCTGAATTGTCATCCGCAGGTCCACCTGAACATCAGCAGTATCTCCCGGTTCATCGCGCTCCGGCAGGATCGTTCGGAAACGAAAACAACCACGCATTCGTTCCGTAGCTGGCGCGGGAGAGTTCCAACTGATCCTCCAACTTCTCCCCGCTGACCCTTTGCACACTCCCATCCGCAAGAAAGATGTAGCCTCCTTGTTCGTGCAGTCGGTTGTTCTTGTGGCTGGACCATCGACGCCGCGCGCCCGCGGAGTTGTTCGGACCGAATTGATGCACGCCGCCCGGAATCGCGGGTTTGGATTCATCCAATGCCGGCCCCATGGACGAAGGCCCGGCGATATTTCGATCCCCGCCAAGTATTTCATTCGGTCGGGTTTCGTTCGCGTTCAATCCCACGAAATAGCTCAACGCCTTATTGCGCCGCCCCACAGCCGCAAAACTGTCCTCATTCTGCAGAAAGTCGATGGCTTCGTTGTCCCGCCGGGAACGGTCTTCCGGGCAGATCAAGACCTTGGCCGAAGCCAACTCGTTCGAAAGAACCTGAAGATGATGCCACGTTTCAGTCTCCATGTTGTTGTAAACCAACGGATTACCGCATTTCCAACGGACTTTCGGATCCTGATCATAGAGCCTCAATCCCTCCACGCTGAATGGATACTTGTCGTCGTTGTCATTGGCGAAGATCCGGAACGCCAAGCCGATCTGCTTCCGGTTGCGCATACATCTCAACCACGCACGCCCCCTCTTCGGCTTCGACATCGCCGGAACGAGAAGCCCGACGATGACAGCCACGCACGCCAATACGACGATCAACTCGTTTCGAGTGAATCCGGCAAGACGGCCGGCCCGTTTGTAGTTTGGTTGCATCTTCATTGACCAAAAGACCAGCAAAACAATCTTAAGATAGCATTTGATATTATTTAATGTCATAAGAAACCATACTAGCGTCAATATCACACTTTTCGCGTCAGCCGCGCGCAAGCCATCACCAGATTCTTCCCACCGACCAACGCCGCAGCCGCAACACAGCCAAAAGCCTCCCTGACCAGCCAATCGCCAATGTGGCATCAGACGCGAACGTTCGGAGTTCCGCGTTTACGCGGTTCCCCTCTCCATCGTTGCAAATCGAGCGAATGATTGGGAAAACAGTCGCATGAAGCCGATCATCCGCGGACTCGCAGGAATCCTCATCGCGGTCGCAATCGCCGCGCCTCTTCGCGCCGCCGAATTCTCCATCGTCACCTTCACCGCCGATGTCACCGTGCCCGCGAATCACGGAATGATGGGCGGCTACTGGAAATCCAAGTCCGTGGCGGATCCCTTGTTTGCCAAGGGGGTGGCCCTGTTCGGCGGAGAGAAGCCGGTGGTGTTTGTATCGGTGGACTGGTGCGAGATCCGCAATGAAGCCTTCGATGCCTGGCGCGACGCGCTCGCCAAGGCGGCCGGGACGACGCGCGAACGCGTGCTGGTCAGCAGCATTCACCAACACGACGCCCCGATCGCCGATCTGGCGGCGCAACGAATCCTCGAAGAGCGCGGCCTTGAGGGCAGCATCTGCGATCTGAAGTTCCACGAAGCGGCGGTCAAGAACGTCGCGACGGCCCTGCGTGAGGAAAGGGCCAATCGCCAGCGCGTGACGCACATCGGCATGGGCCAGGCCAAGGTGAAGGAGCTGGCCTCCAACCGCCGCTACCTGCTCCCGGACGGCAAACCCGCCTTCAACCGCGGCAGCGCCAGCGGGAGAAACGTCCTCGCCGCGCAGGCGCCCGAGGGAACCATCGATCCCTGGCTCAAGACATTGACCTTTTGGGATGGCGACCGACCGGTGGCGGCCTTGAGCGGCTACGCGACCCATCCCATGAGCTACTACCGCACCGGCGACGTCTCCGCGGACTTCCCCGGCGACGCCCGCGCCATGCGCCAACGCGAAACCCCGGATTGCCTGCAGATCTATTTCAGCGGCGCCAGCGGCAATGTCACCGCAGGGAAATACAACGACGGCTCGCGGACCAACCGCGCCGTTCTCGCCAAGAAACTCTACAACGGCATGGTCGGAGCCTGGCAGGCCACCAAACGCCAACCGCTCGAACAGATCGAGTTACGCAATGCCAAGGTTCGACTCGAGCCGCGCGACCACGAGGAATTCACGCTCGCCGCCTATGAGAAGACGCTGCAGAAGGGGAAGAACTTCTGGGATCAATGCCGCGATGCCATGGGCATGAGCTGGCGACGCCGCGCCGACGCCGGTCACCGGATCGATGTCCCGGTGATCGACTTCGGCCCCGCGCAACTGCTCCTGCTCCCCGGCGAAATCTACGTGGAGTATCAACTCGCCGCCCAGCGCATGGCGCCGGATTCCTTTGTCATGGTCGCCGGCTACGGCGAGTGCGCGCCCGGCTATATCCCGACCGAAGAGCATTGGGCGGAGAAGGACTCCAATCTCCGCGACTGGTGCTGGGTTCATCCCGGAGCCGAGCAACCGCTGTTGGAGGCCGTGAGGCGCGTATTGAAACCGGATTGAACGTCGCCCGTCCTTTCCGGCGCCGGCTCCCACCTGAACGCTTCCATGTCAAACGACGGAATAGAAACCATGAAACCCCATTTCCGTGTGCTCCGTATCTTCCGCAGTTCTCTCCTTCTTTCTCCCTTTCTAGCTTTTGGCCTCCTCAACGCGGCGGAGTCTGCTCAACCGGTCATCGTCGCCTTCGGTGATTCCACCACGGCTCCGCGGGGACCGCTGCGGGTCTATGCGGACATCCTGCGCGACGAACTGCCCCAACGCAGCGTTCAGGCGAAGGTCATCAACGCGGGCGTTGGCGGCAACCACACCGTCGCCGCGCGCAAACGCTTCCAACGCGATGTGTTGGACCGCAGGCCCGACCTCGTCATCATCCAGTTCGGCATCAATGACGCGGCGGTCGATGTCTGGAAGAAGCCGCCCGCCACGAAACCGCGCGTCGCCTTGAAAACCTAC
>JAYPGD010000181.1:0-10946 GCA_038126655.1 Verrucomicrobiales bacterium | reverse complement strand
GATGTACATGTATTCCAACGGTCCCCCGCTATCCAGATTGAACACCAGGTTCGTGCGGGAAAACGACGCCAGCGACCTGCTTTGCCTGATATTACGGGTCATCCGGTCCAGAGCCACCCGGCTCTCCGCATCCATTTCGGTCAGATTGTCGAGCGAGGCGAACGACCGGGCCGTGTAGAAGGACATGGTCATGATCGCGCCGAGGACAATCACACCCAGACTGGCCGAAACCATGGTCTCGATCAGAGTCAAACCGGCCTCCCCGCGCCGCGATGAAGACTTAATAAACATACTTCTGGATCCCCTCTTCCGCGATGAATGACGACATGGTCCGCGTCCGGACGACGTTTTGGTTGGTCCACTTGACCGTAATGTCGATCTGCCGCATGTTGGTCTGGTAATCGGTCCCGAGATTGGGCGTGGTGATCGCGATGTTCACCTCGCACATGCGGTTCGGATTCTTCTCCGCCACCTCCTCGATCAGCCGGATCTCCTCTTGAACCAGTTCCTGTTCCTCAATGATCGGCACGGCCGCCCGCGCAGAATTGGTGGGGTAAAGCTCGGTGACGAAATTGGTGGGAATGTAGCCGTTGGAGTTGATCTGGTCCCAGTTGTAAAGGCGCACAATCTCCATCGTGTTCACCATCAACTGCGTGGCCCGCATGTTGTCCCTCCCGACATCGACGATCACCATGCCCTGAACGATCCCCGCGTAAAGGGAGACAACCACGACGGAAACCAGGGCCACAGACACCAACAACTCCGCCAAAGTGAACGCAAATTCGTGTAGCCTGCGGGGCGTGGAGGTGTTTTTTTGTTCCAACTTCATGACAATGTCGCCAAACAAATCGACAACGAATTCATTTAGCAACGATCATGCCATTCGTCAACGCTGCAATCCATAAGTTCATCGGCGCAATGGCGGGCTGGATTGAGCCGCTCCATCGGATCGACCTGATTGGCAATCCGCCCAGCGAGCCGAAGCCTTCGAAATGCCGCTTCGGCGGGAGCTCTCTAGTACCGCCCCACTCTCCGGGACCCCACATCCGCCGACATCGCCTCGGCGTCGAAGCTGGCCAGCATCAGGTCCGCCTTGACGCCCGCGTGCGCGGGATCATCCCACAGATTCCGGTGTTCGTCCGGATCGGCTTCCAGATCGAACAACTGCCCCAAGCCCGTCCCGTGGTAGTTGCAGAGCTTGTGGCGCCTGTTCCGGATCATCGTCCCGAACGACCTCGCCCCGCGCAACGTCTCCGAGAAGGTGCAACGCACAAACTCGCGATGCGAACCGGCGTCGGCAGCGCCGGTCAGGATGTTGTTCAATGAGCGCCCATGCATGGATTCCGGAACTTCCAGCCCCGCCAATTCCAGCAGGGTCGGCGCAATGTCGGTCAGTTCCACCAACGCGTCGCTGCGCAGCCCCGATTTGAATCGCGCGGGACAGGACCAGATCAAGGGCACCCGCACCAACCCCTCATAGAAGCGGCAGCCCTTGTTGTAGAGGCCGTGGTCGCCAATCATGTGGCCGTGATCGCTGGTGAAGAGGATCACGGTGTTGTCCCGCTGCCCCGTTTCTTCAAGCGCAGCGACCATCCTCCCCACATTCCGGTCGATCAACTCGATCATCGCCCAGTATTTCGCAAGGCTAAGGCGAAGTTTCTTCTCCGGAATGCGCCCGGCCTTCGACTGGAAATTGACGCCGGCCAACCGGCGTTCCTCCTCCAGGTCGGCCTCCGCAAAGGCGGGCAGGGGCAGTGAATCCAGGTCGAAGCGCTCCAGGAATTCCTGCGGCGGATCCAGAGGCGGGTGCGGATCAAAACAATTGTAGCTGAACAGCCAGGGCCCCTTCCGTTTCTCCTTCATGAAATCGATCGCCCGATCCGCGCACCAGGTCGTCTGGTGATGTTCGCTCGGGATGTAGCCAAGTCGCTTCTTGGAGCTGTCGTGATCGATCCCCCGCCCCTTCAACCAATCATTGTAGTCATGCCCTTCGGGCCAGCTGTCATGCGGATGGTGCGACCAGTGGAAGACGCGATAGCCGTCGTCGAGCCGCGGCTCGATCCGCCCGTGCGCGGAAGTCAGGTGGAACTTGCCAGCCAGCCCGCAATCGTAGCCCGCGTCCGCAAGCGTCTTCGTGACCAACGGAGCCTCCGCCTGCCAGCTTTCGTTCCCGTTCGTGCAGGCATTCAGATAGCGGGGGTACATCCCCGTGAGGAAACTCGCCCGACTCGGCGTGCAGATCGGATTCTGGCAATGAGCGTGGGTGAAGGCCGCGCCCTCGGCGCAAAGCTTGTCGATGTTCGGGGTGCGGATGTGGGGATTGCCCAAGGCCCCGACCGTATCCCAACGCTGCTGGTCCGTGCAGATCCAGAGGATGTTGGGGGCGTCCTTGGCCGCCCGGACCGCGGCGGACGCGGGGGGCTCCGCCTTGGGCAGGCTCCCCTTCCCTTCGGCTCCTTGCGCCGCGGCAGTCGAGACAACGCCGGTCGCGGCCGAGGCAATAAAGCGTCTGCGATTCATGATGACCCCACAGTTCGGCGCCGCCGCGCCGCTGTAAATGGGAAACGTGTAAGCTCCCTCGCGGCGGCCGCTGCGCCCCCTTTCGCTTCCTTCGGATTCCAACGCCCTTGAACATCCAAGAACGAATCCGAGGAGCCAGCGTCACGCGCTCATGCCTCCGTAAACACCCTACGCCCCCCAGAACGAACGTTGATCCCCTGGCCGATTCAACGGAGACTGCGCGCATGTTCTCAAGGTTCATCTGCATCCTGCTTCCAGCCCTTTTCCTGAGCCCGCTGTCACCCCGTGCGGCCGAAGAGTTCACGATCCGCCTCAACCATCCCCAGAAGCCGGGCGCCCGCATGGAAACGGACACCACCGCGGATACAGAGGACGTCATCACCCTCTCCGTGAGCGGACGCGTCTTCCGCGAGAACAAGAACAAGGAATCCTGGCGACTGCGCGTCCTGGAAACCATCGACGCGGTCACCGACAACGCGGAAGCCAGTCGGAAGACGTTGCAGGTGATCGAATTCACGCAGAGCAACGATGGCGTCACGAAGCCGGTCCTGAAATCGGGCGCGATCATCAAGGCCGCCTCCGACAAAGGCGAGGAGACCTTCACCGTGGACGGCTCCCCCGCCGCGCCCCAGGTCCGGAAGATGCTGGAACGACTCGTCAGCCTGAGCGAAGACGGCCGCCCCACCGACGACGATCTCTACGGCACGAGCAAGCGGCGAAAGATCGGCGACCGTTGGCCCATTGACGCCAAGGCGGTCGCGCGCGCCATGAAGACCGCGAAACTCTCCGTCGCCCCCGATGATGTCGACGGCCAGGCGACCTTGAAGGCGGTCCGCGAAAAGAACGGCCGCCGATTCCTCGAAATCGAGACCACGGTCGCAACCAGGGACATGGAGGTTGAGTTCATTCCCACCTTCAAGGTCGTCAAGGCCGAGAGCAGCACGACGTTCTCCGGACTTTTCCCCGCCGACGCCAGGAGCGGCCGGATTCAGGATGCCATGGACACCACCTTCATCGTGATCGGCAAGGGCCGACGCTCGCCGCAGGAACCCGAGGTCACCGCCGAGGCAAGAACCACCGTCAAACTAACCCGCACGATCAACTACCTGGATTGAACCGGTTCTGGGGGCTGGGCTCTCGGGTCTCGGGGTCCCGCACTCCGCATTCAAACGGCGGCGCGGGAGACGGGTTCCCCTCGCCGTTCCATAGCTTCGTCGATCTTTGCCCGGTGATCCGCGGTCAATTCCCAACCCATCGCGCCGGCGGACTCCTCGATCTGCTTTGCCCGCTTGGCTCCGCACAGCGCCGCGGTGATCCCAGGTTGATGGATCGTCCAGTTGATCGCGACCTGCGACACCGATTTGCCGATCTCCGAGGCGATGCCGCGCAGCTCATCGACCAGGTCCTGGTTCTTCAGCCATTCCTCGCCCTGGAACATCGGGTACTTGGCGCGCCCGTCCTTCGGATCGAAGACATGGTCGCGCGGCAGTTTCCCGGCCAACAGCCCCTTCATCAACGGCCAGTACGGGCAGACGGAAACGCCATGCTCCCGACACCAGGGAATCACATCCGCCTCGATCCCGCGCATGATCATGTTGTAGGGCGGTTGCGCGGCCGTGATCGGGCAGACCGCATGAAAGGCCTCCATCTGGTCCACGCTGAAATTCGACACCCCGATCGAACACGCCTTCCCCTCGTCCAGCGCCTCCTTCAACGCGCCCGCCGATTCCTCAACCGGCGCATCGGACGCCGGCGCGTGAAGATAGAGCAGTTCGACACGATCCGTCTTCAATCGACGCAACTCCTCCTCACACTCGCGCTTCAAGGTTTCAGGCCGCGCATCATGCGTCATCTTCCGATCCTCATTCCAATGCAATCCGCACTTGGTCGCGATGACGACTTCATCGCGTTGCGTCCCCAAGGCCTTGGCGATCAACCGACTGCTCTCTCCGTTGGCTCCGTAGCAATAGGCGGAATCGAAGAAGTTGATTCCGGCGTCGAAGGCGGCCCGGAGCATGGCGAGGCTGTCCGCGTCGTTCACATCCAGGCTCGTCATCCCCGAGATGGGCCACGCGCCCATGGCGACGGAAGAAACAAGGATGTCGGTTTGGCCAAGCGCTCTCATCGGTCGGAAAACGGGTTCACGATTCGCACTCCGTTGACGAGTTGTCCTTGCGACAAGTCTTCCGACACCAACGCGGCACAGTTCGCAGACGAGGCTGCAACCAGAACCAGGGAATCCCACAGCGAAAACTGATTCAGTATTGAAAGATCGATTGCGGACCGGACCTGATCCGGTTGAATCGAAACAACCTCGAAACGCGTCAACATCTCAACCAGACGCTTGGCCCGCAGCGGTTCAATGCCAAGTTTTCGAGTCACAGCCACGTAGAACTCCTGCAGAACCTGGGTTGAAACAACTCCGACACCGGCATCTCCAGCCACTCTGATCCGCTCACGCGCCATCGCCTGCTTGCCTGGATCGCGTCCATCGACCGCATAAATCAGGATGTTCGTGTCGAAAAAGACCTTGCCGTCCCGCTTAGCGCTCATGGAGTTCCTCCCGGTCGAATTTCCATCCTTTGGAGTCCCCCTTCGCCTCGTCCGCCAAGTCAAACCACTCCTCCATCCAACGATCCTCACCGGGCGTGACACGAGTGTCGAGCAGTTGCCGGATCAACGAGTTCAACGTTGTGCCCTGCCTTGCGGCATACTCCCTACTGCGACGAAGCAACTCGTCGTCCATGGATATTGTCACATTCTTCATGCACACAGCCTATGTGCGCATGATCATAGTGTCAACCTGGAGACACTCGAGAGTCTCGATCAGACGTGTTCGTAACCGCCCTTCATCGCGAGCGCGATGCAGCCCAGCAACGCGGCCTTGCCGCCGAGCTTGGATTGCTCGATCCGCACAGAGTCTGCCGGAAACATGCGAACCCGCATGGCGACGGTTTCCCGGGCGGGATCAAGCAGGACGTCGCCGAGGTTCGCAACGCCGCCGCCAACGACGACCACTTCCGGATGGATCGCCGTGACGATGTTGGCGATGCCGATCCCGAGGTAGGCGCCCGCGCGTTGAAGCGCATCCACGACATTCTCGTCCCCAGCCGCCGCCGCTTCCGCCATCTCGCGCGGCGTGACATTCTCGGGGTCGCCCCCGGCGATTTCATACAACTTCGGGGCCAGGCCGCTCTTGAGCATGCGCACCCCCTCAGAAGTGATGGACGGGCCGGAGCAGAGCGTCTCCAGGCAACCGCGATTGCCGCAACCGCAGAGATGGCCGTCGGCAATGATTGTCTGATGCCCAAGTTCCCCGGCGGCCCCAAGCGGACCGAGGCGCAACTTGCCGTCGATCACCACGCCGCCCCCGACTCCTGTGCCGAGCGCGAAGTAGGCCATCGTCCGAACGGACTCATCCCTGCCATGTCCGAAGGTCAACTCGCCGAGCGTAATGGTCCGCACGTCGTTCAGCAGATGCACGGGGCAGCCAATCTTCTTCGACAAGGTTTCGGCCGCCGGGACATCGCGCCATTTGGTCGGCAGGTTGGGAAGAAACTTCGTCGTTCCGGTCGGCAGGTCCACCAACCCGGGCACGCCCATGCCGACAGCCTCGGGCCGACAACCGGATTCGGCGGCAAGGCGATTGACCGTTTCGGCGACTCGCTCAAGCACGGCGTCCGGCCCCTCGTGCGAATGCGTCGGTACCTTGTCTTCAATGACGAATTCACCCTCGGCGGTCGCGATGGCGGCGGCAATCTTGGTGCCGCCCAGATCGACGGCTGCATGGTGGCTCATGGGGGGGAGAAGAGAGTTGAGAGAGGAAAAACGCGCCGCCGTTCAAACTGCGGGCAGGAACTGCCGCAGGTAGCGTCCGCTTTGGCGCAGCGATTCCTTGCGCAATTCGAGCGAACCTTCATAGGCGCGGTCCTCGACCTCGACGCAGACCGGCCCCGTGTAGCCGGCATCGCCCAACACGGAGCAGAATCTCCCCCAGTCCACCTCGCCCAATCCGGGCAGCTTGGGCGAATGGTATTCCAGGGGATGCGCCAGGATGCCGACCTGGTTCAGGCGGTCCTCATCCACGCGCACATCCTTGGCGTGCACATGGAAGAACTTGTGCGCGAAATCACGGATGGGCTGAATGTAGTCCATGTGTTGCCAGACCATGTGCGAGGGGTCGTAGTTCAACCCGAAGTGGTCGCTGGGAATGTCCTCAAACATCCGCCTCCAGATGGCCGGCGTCGTGGCAAGATTCTTGCCCCCCGGCCATTCGTCCTTCGTGAACAACATCGGGCAGTTCTCAATCCCGACCTTCACGCCCGCCTTCTCCGCAAGGGCGATGATCGGCTTCCACGTCTTCTTGAAACGCGGCCAGTTGTCCTCCACCGATTTCGTCCAGTCGCGCCCGACGAAGGTGTTCGTCCGGTTCACCCCGAGCAGGGCGGAGGCCTTGATCACCTTCCGGATGTGGTCCGTGTAGACCTTCGCCTCCCGGGCATTGGGACACAGCGGATTCGGATAATATCCCAACCCGCTGATCTCCACGCCGAACGCCTTGGCCAACCCGTTCACGTGACTTGCCTCGCGCTTGCCGAAACCGTCCACATCCACATGTGTGATGCCCGCATAACGTCGCTTGTCCCTGCCCGACGCGGGCCAGCACATCAGCTCGACGCAGGCAAACTGGTTCTCGGCGGCAAATTCAAAGACCTCCTCAAGCGTGAGATCCGGCAGGATGGCGGAGACAAATCCAAGTTTCATAAGCAACTGACCTCTGATCTCTGGTTACCGATTACTTCCCACTTGCCAGCGGCTTGACCTTGATATTCTTCAAATAGACGACGCTCTTGGGATCATGCGCCTGGAACGCGAAGGTTCCGGGCTGGATCTTGCGCGCGCCATCCTTGCGTTTGCGGAAATCCGCGGTCTGCGTCCACTCGTTCACGGTCTTGCCGTTCACCTTGATCGTCACCTTCTCGCCTTTGACTATGATGTGGTAATTGAACCACTCGTGGTCCTTGTGCGGCGCGTTGTCCATGACGTTCTTCACCGCGTAGAGGCTGCCGGTCTTGATCCGGTCCGTGTGGGTGGCGTTCACCTGACATTCAAATCCCTGGCTTGGCCAACCGTCGGCCTGCCAGGCCGTGTGGAAGTAGACGCCGCCATTGGAGCCTGGCGTCGTCTTGACATCCACCTTGAACTCAAAATCCGTGAAGACCGCGTTGTTGACCTTGCCCGCATAGAAAAGATGTCCCTTGGGTTGCCCCTGGGCGACGATCATGCCGCCCTTCACCGAGAAGGAACTCTTCCCTTTACTCTCCTTCCACCCCTTCAGCGACTTCCCGTCAAAAAGGCTCTGCCAACCGGCTTCGTCGGCAGTGAGCAAGGTGGAACCAAGAGTGAGCGCGGCTGCAACAATCAGGATCTGTTTCATGGGCGGGATTTCTACCGGGCTTGGCCCGCCATGAAAAGCGCCAATCCCGCGCCCCGCCCAACCCCCAATCCGCCCCCGTTTCCCGCTTCAATTTCTTTGACTCGGAAACGCCGTCCGCTATTCTCCGCGCTCTTTTTTGATTATGGCAAAACTGACCTTGAACGACATGGACGTGAGCGGAAAACGCGTTTTCTGCCGCGTGGACTACAATGTGCCCCTCGACGAGCAGGATGGCAGGATGGTCATCACCGACGAGACCCGCATTCGCGCCACGCTGCCCACGCTCGAAGCGCTGATTGAAAAGGGCGCGCGCATCATCCTCGCCGCCCACCTTGGCCGCCCCAAGGGGGAGCGCGTCCCCGGCATGTCCCTCCGCCCCGTCGCCGAGCGCCTCGCCGAACTGGTCGGACGGCCGGTCGCCTTCGTGGACGACTGCATCGGCGAAAAGGCCGAGCAGACCGCCGAAGCCCTCCAACCGGGCGACATCCTGCTCCTCGAGAACGTCCGCTACCACGCGGCCGAGGAGGCAAATGACCCGGAATTCGCCGCGCAACTGGCCAGACTCGCCGACGCCTACGTCAATGACGCCTTCGGCGCCGCACACCGCGCCCACGCCTCCACCGCCGGCATCGCCGCCATCGTCGCTGAAAACGGCGGTCAATGCGGCGCCGGACTGCTGATGCAGCGCGAGCTTCAATTCCTCGGCGATGAGCTGGAGAGCCCCGAACGCCCCTTCGTCGTCATCCTCGGCGGCGCCAAGGTGTCGGACAAGATCAAGGTCATCGACCGCCTGCTCGACAAGGCGGACACCATCCTGATCGGCGGCGCCATGGCCTACACCTTCAAGCTCGCGCAGGGATACACCGTCGGCACGTCGCTCGTGGAGAAGGACAAGGTTGATGTCGCCCAGGAGGCCCTCGACAAGGCGAAGGAAAAAGGCGTCAAGTTCCTGCTCCCCACCGACAACACCGTCACTGAATCTGCGAAGATCGACGGCAAATGGACCTTCAAGAACGAGCGCAACAACCCGGACGTCAACATCCCGGACGGCGTCGAGGGCGTGGACATCGGCCCGGAAACGGCCGCGACCTATGCCGCTGAATGCGCCTCGGCGAAAACCGTCCTTTGGAACGGCCCGATGGGCATCTTCGAAGACCCGCGTTTTGCCGTGGGCACCTTCGCCGTGGCCAAGGCCGTGGCCGAGGCCACGAAGAATGGAGCCAAGAGCATCATCGGCGGCGGCGACAGTGTGAAGGCAATCAACAAGGCCGGACTCGGCGATGAGGTCACCTTCATGAGCACCGGCGGCGGAGCCAGCCTTGAATTCCTCGAAGGCAAGGAATTGCCCGGCGTCGCCGCCCTGTCCGAAAAGTAAACATTTTTCTCCCCTTTTCGGAATTTCCCGCTACATTACCCGCCCTTTTTACCCATGGAAAAAGATCGCAAACTCATCATCGCCGGCAACTGGAAGATGAACAAGACCGTTGCCGAGAGCGTGGATCTGGTGAATCACCTGACCCGCGAACTGGCCGCAGTCAAGGAAGTCGACATGGTCGTCTGTCCCCCATTCACCGCGCTCGGCGAGGTCGCCAAGATCGTGCTGGAGACGGACATCCGCCTCGGCGCGCAGAACATGAGCGAGAACGGCGTCGGCGCCCATACCGGCGAGATCGCCGCCTCCATGCTCAAGGAGTTCTCGGTGCGCTACGTGATTCTCGGCCATTCCGAGCGTCGTCAGTATCAGAACGAGAGCGACGAACTGATCTCCAAGAAGGCGGCCGCCGCCCATGCCGCGATGATCCGTCCGATCGTCTGCGTCGGCGAGCAGTTGGAAGACCGTGAAGGCGGCCGGACCGAGGAAATCGTCGGCTCCCAACTCAAGGGCAGCCTCGCCGGACTCAGCAAGGAACAGATGCTTGAAACCATCATTGCCTACGAGCCCGTCTGGGCCATCGGCACCGGCAAGACCGCCTCTCCCGAACAGGCCCAGGAGACGCACGCCTTCATTCGCGCGCAATTGGCCGAACTCTTTGACGCCGACACCGCCAGAAGGGTCCGCATCCAATATGGCGGCAGCGTCAAACCCGGCAATGCCCGCGAACTCCTCGGCCAACCCGATATCGACGGCGCGCTCGTCGGCGGAGCCTCCCTCGAATTCCGCAGTTTCTCCGATATCATCAAGAACTGCATCGAAGACTGATTTGATCTAGGAAGACAAGACCATGCAAATTCTGATCGGACTCTTGACGGTTGTTCTGGTGCTCAACAGCGCCTTTCTGATCCTGTTGATTCTCATCCAGCTTCCCAAGAAGGAAGCGGGCGCGGGGGCCGCCTTCGGCGGCGGCGCCATGCAGGACATGTTCGGCGCCCAACACGGCAATGTGCTGACCACCGCCACCAAATACTCGGCCTCCCTCTTCCTTGTCCTGGCCCTCAGCCTGTCCTGGATGAACAAGGGTTCGAAGGACAGCGCGACCCAGGGCATTGAAAGCCAGTTGAACCAACCCGGCGAGACCCCGGCCAAGGTCGAAGACACGACAACCGCCCCGGATGCGGCTGATGCGGCCGCGGCCGACGCAGTCTCGGATGCCGTGGCCGCAACGACGGAGAAAGCCGACGAGGCGGCCGCCGCGACAACCGCTTCGGTGACCAACGTGGTCAACGCCGTCAAGACCGCCGCCGAGGAGACCGCGAAGGACGCCGCGGACAAGACCTCCTCCTCCCTGACCGATCTCATCAACACGGTCTCCAACGCCGCCGTCACCACGGCGGAGGGCGCGGCAACCGACGCGAAGGACGCCGTCAAGGACGCCGCCGACACAATCACGAAGGAACTCATTCCGACCGCCCCGAAGGAATAAGAGCCCCCTTTCCAAGAATCCCCCGACGAACGTCGGGGGATTTTTTTTGCCCCCGGCGCGCCTCAGTCCACGTCCTGTTGACTCAATAGAAAAGGACACCGAAGCGCCGGCTCAGGCTGCTTCCCGTT
>JAYPGD010000180.1:0-10994 GCA_038126655.1 Verrucomicrobiales bacterium | reverse complement strand
CACACCGAGGTCGGCAAGACGCTCTCCGCCTACGAATGGTGGCAGACCCAGAAACTCGCCGATGTCTTCCAGAACCCGGGGCGTTTCCTCTCCTTTTACGCCTACGAACGCGAACAAAAATGGCCCTACGGCCACCGCAATGTCGTCTTCATTGAGCGCGGCGGCCCCGTCGTCTACATCAAGCGCGATAATTACGCCCGCTCCCAGTGGGCGACGCCATTGCCTCCGGCCGACGGCGTCCGCGACGGCGAAATCCCGCCGTGGCAACTTTGGGATCTTCTGAGAAAACACGGGCAGCGCGCCATCACGATCGAACACACCAGCGCCGGCGCCATGGGAACGGACTGGTCCGTCTACGAAAAGATCGATTCAAAATTTGAGAACATCATCGAGGTCTTCCAAGGCTCCCGTGAAAGCTACGAAGGCGTCGGCGCCCCGCAACCGCCCATTGTCGGCGGCAGGCAGAAGCAGTTCGGCAAGTTCAACGCCGGGACCTGGCAGAATGCCCTGCGCCACGGCCATCGCCTCGGAGCCTTCACCAGTTCGGACCACCGCTCCACCCATATCTCCTACGGCGGCGTATACGTGAAGAAGTTCGATCGCGCCGGGGTGTTCGACGCCATGGACGCGCGACGCACCATCGCCGCCACCGACAAGATCTTCATGGAGTTCTCGTGCAACGGCAAACCGCTCGGGGAAAGCCTGGAGACCTCGACTCCCCCGGTCCTGAAACTCTCCGTCGCCGGCACGGCCCCCGTCGCGCGGGTCACGCTCGTCCGCAATGAGCAGGACTACAAGATCTGGAAACCCGACAGCGCGAACTTCGCGGCCGAGTTCACAGACAGGACTCCGCTCGAAGGAGAAAACCGTTACTACCTCCGCGTCGAGCAATCCGACGGCAACATGGGCTGGACCTCGCCCGTCTGGGCGACCTTCAAACCCGCCAGGTGAACCAGGGGTTAAGGGTATGAACAGCAATCACTACCGCTACCCCGATGTAGCGTCGGCTGTGTCAGCCGAAAAGCGGAGCCATCAGGCGCCAACCGTCGTCGGCGCCGACGCAGCGCACTCTACAACATGCCTGTGCCGATTGTTTTGCAACTCCTACGTTAGCCCTGCCAGGTGAACGCGCCGCAGCCACCGCCTTCCCTCTTTCAAATGAACGGAAACCACGCCAGCCTCCAACTCCGGGCTCTCGCCACCCTCCTTGCCGCCGCCGCCATGATACTCGTCGGCTGCGGCGGGAAGGACGAGGACAACGCACCCGTAATATCGCCTCCTTCAACCGCCTCGGAGCCCGCGGCGGCTCCCCCAGCGGCGCCCGCGCCGGAACCAACCGCGCCCACGCCGGAACCAACCGCGCCGACGCAGACAAACACACCGCCGCCCCGGACGACGGACCCCGCTGAAACGAAGGCCGATCCGGCGCCAACCGCCCCCCCGATCGCGGTCACCGAGGCAAAGCCCAAAACCGAGGCCGTGACCAAACCCCGCCCCGAGCCCCTGCCCCCGACCGGGACGACGCCGCCCGCGACCAACCGGACCGAAACCGCCGCGCGCCCCGCCTCCGGGGACGCCGCGCCCCGACCGACTGTCCCCAAACCCAAAGCCCCCCTGCTCAAGGTGGACGCGCCCAAGCCGGAAACGACCGCCAACCTGACGGCCAAGGCGACCGTGCCCGCCCCCGCCATCGTCAATTCCAACCTGATCGCCCAACTCCGGATCAAGGCGGACAAGGAGCAGGATCCCAAGGCCCGGTTCGAACTCGGCACGCGACTCGTCAACGGTCGCGGCGTCGCCCGCAATCCGGCCGAGGGAATCAAGTATCTGGAACAGGCGGCCGCGCAGGACTTTGTGCCCGCGCAATCCGCCCTGGGCGCGGTCTACCTCGACGGTAACGGCGTGCCGCGCGACTACGAGAAGGCGCTCGGCTGGATGACCCGGGTGGCGGACCAGAACTACGCCGAGGGCCAATACAATCTCAGCGTCATGCTCAGCCGCGGCTACGCCACCAACGCCAATCAGCGCTTTGCCGTGGAATGGCTGACCAAGGCCGCCCGCCAGAATCATGTCGAGGCGCTCACCCGGCTCGCCACCCGTTATCTCAACGGGGACGGCGTGCCCGCCGACGCCAAGGCCTCTGCGGAATGGCGCCGGAAGGCAGCCGATCTCGGCTCCCCCGAATCCCAGTTCCTGCTCGGCGTCATGCACTACGAAGGCCGGGGCGTGGAACGGAACCTTGCCGAGGCGTTGAAGTGGACGGAGAAGGCCGCCCGACAGAACCACCCGGAAGCCGCCTTCAACATGGCCGCGTTCTACACCCAGGGCGAAGGCGTCGAAAAAGACCCCTCCAAGGCGATTGAATGGCATCGCCGCGCCGCCGCGGTCGGCTACGCCGACGCGCAATCAGCCCTCGGCGGCTACCTCCTTTCCGACAAGTTCGGCGTGCAGGATTTCAAGGCGGCGCGAGAATGGCTCATCAAGGCCGCGGCGCAACACGATACCCCGGCCATGGTCAACCTCGGCGTCATCCACGACCGCGGACTCGGCGTGAAACAGGATCTCTCCGAAGCCTTCAAGTGGTATCGCCACGCAGCCGTCCTTGGCAACGCCAACGCGGCGGCCCTGATCGAGAAAACGGGAACCGACCTGGTCGAGTTGAAGAAGCAGGCGGCCGCCGGCGACGCCAACGCGCAATACAACCTGGGATCCCTCTTCTTCATCGGAAAGCGCGTCGAGGCCGATCTCGCCGAAGCCATCCGCCTGACCCGACTCGCCGCCGAGCAGGGGCACGCCAAGGCCCAACTCAGCCTCGGCCTCGCCTACGAAAACGGCCACGGCGTCGAAACCAACAGCGTGCAGGGAACGCAATGGCTGCTCAAGGCCGCCGCGCAGGGCAACCCGGACGCGCAATTCAACCTCGGCATCAAATCCCTCACCGGGCGCGGCATGGAGCAGGACGACTCCGCCGCCTTTGACTGGTTCCGCAAGGCCTCGGCCCAGGGTATGGCCCGCGCCTCCTACAACATCGGAGCCCTGTTCGAGGGCGGCAAGGGCGTGCCCAAGAATGTCTCAGAAGCCTCCAAATGGCTGCTCAAGGCCGCGCGGGAAGGACACGTCCACGCGCAATTCAACGCCGGCATGATGTATTACGAAGGCCAGGATGTGGATCCCGATTTTGAGAAGGCGTTCCAGTGGTTTCTCACGGCCGCGCGCGGCGGCAGCATCCAGGCGCGGCATCAACTCGGTTTCATCTTTGCCCGCGGCGAGGGCGTCGCCCGCGACGTCGTCGAATCCTGGGTCTGGTTCGACATGGCCGCCGCCGCCGGAATCGCCGAATCCGCCCGGGCCAAGAACGCGCTTTCCCTCGAAATGTCCCCGGCCCAGATCTCTGAAGCCATCAAGCGCGCCAACAAGCTCAAACAACGCAACCTGTGACCGGAAGGTCTGCTGCGCGCCTGTCTCCCGATCGAATCCGAAGCCGGTCAGACGTTCTCTTCAGAGCCCCTCGTACTCGCCGGTCTGGTAGAACGTCCGCACAATAGCCAGGACGGCTTCCACCTCCGTCAGCACATGCCGCTCCTGGCAGCGGTATGCCTGTCCAGTTTCCCACAAGCGGACCTCGCCCAACCCGCCGGAGGGATCTTCATACCGCCATTTCCCCATCATCTGAAACAACGCCCAGCGCCCAGCTCCGCCAATGACATTGAAAATGTTTTCGTCCTCCTCATCGGCAGTCGGGTTCAATTGCGCCAAGGGCAGACAATCGTTGTCCATCCGGCGAATGGCGTATTCCACCTCCGTCCAAGCCGGCGACATGACTTGAACCACATCCAGCGGACGTCCATCCCTGAAACTCCGAATCACTGACAAGTGATGAACCGCGCGGACCATGGGAACTCCCGCGATCGAGCCTACCGCCCCGGAGCCCAGACCGACTCCATCATCTCGCCATTCAGCTTCTCCCAGGCCGCCCTCATCTCCTCGAACTTCTTCGGCCTGGATTCCGCCAGATTCTTCTCCTCGCTGAGATCTTTCGCCAGATCGTAGAGATGCCAGTCGGCACCGGAGCGTCCGCGGGGATTGCGCACCAACTTCCAGTCGCCGACACGAATCGCCGTCCGCTGCTTCGCCCGCCAGAACAAGGTCTCGTGCGGCCGCCCCTCCTTCTCCCCGGTCAGGTAGGGCATCAGGTTGACGCCGTCGATCCGACGCTTTTTCTGGTTGGGAATTGGCGCGTCTGCAATGGCCGCCGCCGTGCCGAAGACGTCCAATGAAACAACCGGTTTGTCATAAACCTTGCCCGCCGGAAGCTTCCCCTTCCATTGCATCATGTACGGCACGCGGATGCCCCCCTCCCACATGTCGCCCTTGCCTCCCTTCAGCGGGAGATTGCTGGAGGTCAATTCGCGCGTCGGACCTCCATTGTCGCTGATGAAGAAGATCAACGTGTCATCCTCCAGTCCTTCCGATCGAAGCTTGCCCAACACCGCGCCCACACTGTCATCCAGATTCGCCAACATGGCCGCGAAGACGCGCCGGTGTATGTCCTCGATGTGCGCAAACTTCTCCATGTATTTGTCCGCGCCCTGCAGGGGACTGTGGACGGCGTTGTAGGCGAGATAGAGGAAGAAGGGCTTGCGCTTGTGCCGATCAATGAAATCCACCGCCTCGCGGGTGAGCGCGTCGGTCAAATACTCCTCTTCCTCGACCGGTTGACCATGGCGGATGATCGGATTGTTCGCGTCATACGCCGGCTCGTTGCCGCCCATGTGCGTCGTGTAGATCAACTTGCCGTCAACCCAACGCCCCTGGCTTCCATCCGGGAGCGCCTTGCGTCGCAGCATCGTGGTGACGCCCTTCCACGGCGGCGGCACGAAGTAATGCCCCTCATGCATGAAGCCGAAGAACTCATCGAAGCCGCGGCGGATAGGATGATACTTGGCGTGCCCTCCCAGATGCCACTTGCCGATCAGCGCCGTGGTGTAACCCGTATTCTTCAGATGCGAGGCCAGCGTGGTTTCGGACAGCGGCAGTCCCGCGTCCGGATGCTCGTTGTGCGCGCCGATGGGATTGAATTCATACCCGAAGCGAGTCTGGAACTTGCCCGTCATCAAGCCAGCCCGCGACGCGCTGCAGTAAGCCGCCGTCACATAACCACTGGTGAAACGCACGCCATTCCGCGCGATGGAATCAATGTGCGGCGTCGGAATCTCCGGGTTGCCCTGGCAGCCCAACTCGCCATAACCGAGATCGTCGGCGAAGAGGAGAACGATGTTCGGACGGGACGGACGTTCGGCTGCCCACGCGGAGACAGCCAAACTCACGAGAAAAACAGTAAGCTCGCGAACGCCGAGCACTTTGAATCTACACACCATTGTCATACCGTCACTTTTTTCTCACGCAGAGACGCGAAGTCCGTTTGTTGCGACCACATGCAAGATTTCGTACTTGGCGGTCATTCACTTCAGTCTCATAGGCACGAATAACCTCGATCAGCTTCTCACCAAGCAATTCGTCCCCACAATCCCAATCGCAAGTCATCCGCGGAACTTCATCACCCTTCATGAGTATATAACCGCCGCTTCCCTCCTCCCTCTTTCGCGGACGACGCAGACACTGGAACGTAACCGTTTCCCGATCCGTCTCAATCCACAGGTGGGAATACCGTCGTTCCAAGTCTCTCCAACTCTTCGCTTTCGCGTGCTTCAAGATTGGATGCCGTTTCAGTTCCGAATCGTCCTCTCTTGAATCCCAAACACTGTGCCCAAGGGCTTCGCGAACAATCGCCCCCAAGGCCGCCTTACCAGAGCCCCGTTCCATGCTATAGACCGGCTGGTTGAACCATCCCACACCGTTGTGCGTCCGGCTCTCACTGTGGACAACGATTCGATCGTTGTTGTAGTACCCTTGGCTCGACCAGGCAGTTTGCCGTAGCGGTCGGCCTCCGAAAGCACACTTTAGTTTTTCCAATAGTCCCATGACACCTTGCCCACACTTCTTTCTGTTTCTCACGCAGAGACGCAAAGACGCAGAGAAAATCCAAAAAGAAGAACTCTGCGCTTCCGCGCCTCTGCGTGAGATTGAATTGCCTGGGCTACCTCTTCGCCATGCACACGATCTCGCCTTCGGTCGTGACGACGTAGAGGCGGTCGTTGGCGGCGGCCATGCCGTCCCAGGCGGGAAGCGAGCTGAGCTTGTATTCGGCGACGGGCTTGCCGTCCTTGGCGGAGTAGGCGATCAGCTTCGCGCCATCCTTGCCGTCGAGAATGCCGTCCTGCTTCTTCAGCATCTTCTGGATCTCCTGGTCCTTTTCGGTGAGCTTCTTGAAGGAGGCCTCCTCGTCGATCACGTCCTCGGGTCCGGCGACCCACAGCGTGTCGCCGGCGAGGACCATCGCCCGCGCGAGCAGCGGCACGTCCTGGTTCCAGAGATGCTTCACGATCGAGCCGCCCTGGTTGTTGTTGTTCCCCCGACGACGCGGCTGGGCGGACGCCGTGAACTTCAAGGCATTGCCGACCTTGCCATTCACGCTCAACGTGCCCTCCGGTTTGCCGTTGTGCTTCTTGCCGGACACGTCGCGCGCCCCTCCCTTGTCGAAGGAGGTCGACAGGATCAGGGCCTTGCCCGCGACCGTGCGGCCGGGCTGTTCCGCGTTCGCCGCGATCTCGTCCGGCGTCAACGCTTCCAGGTAGACCCGAGGCTCATCGATCAACCCGTTGAAGCCGTTGGGGCTCGTGTATTCGCCCACCGCGCTGCCTTCGTCAGCCCCGATCTCCAACCCCTGTTTGGGATCGGTCGCCAACAGGCCGGTCGCGTGCCCGGTCGCCGCGAGACGGCCGTCCACGAACAACTGCAGATTCTTGTCGGCGGTCAGGACGCCGGCCAGGTGCGTCCACTCGCCCACGATCTTCTCGTCGCCGATCACCTGCGACAAGGCGCTGGAGGCGCGGACATTGAACGCGGGCCGGCCCTTTTCGACAATCAGGGCAAAGCCATCCAACGGACCGCCGCGCGCGATCACCACGCCGTTCGGCTTCTCCGCCTTGACCCAGGCCTCGACCGTCACCGCCTTGCCCTTCGGATTCATCGAGGCCGGCTTGTCAAAGCGGACCATCGAAACGCCGCCCGCCTTTTGTCCCCGACGATTCGTCGGCGCGGGAGCCGGCTTCTTCGGAGCCTCCTTGGTCGAGGCGTAGAGCTGATGCTCCAGCGTGGTCGTCCACTTCAAATACTGCGCCTTGCGGCCGAATCCGTAGACCTTGTCCTTGTCGAACACCAGGATGCGGCCAGCCTGCGTCGCCTTGCCCGCCTGATAATAGCCGTTGTGGCCGCCGGCGAAGTTCTTGCCGTAGACCCAGTAGGAGCGATGGAACCAGGTGTCGTCAAGGAAGCCCATGGGCGCGAACAGGTGCCGCCCGTCGCCCTCCTGCGCCTGGCCGTGCTCCTGGGCGTTGCCGGATACGGGACCGATTTCCAACCGCGTGCCGTCGAGGTCCATCTTCTGGGAGCGCATGTAGACGTAGCTTCCGTCGCAGGAAAGGATGTCCGGCAGTCCGACCGGCATCTGCAGGGTCGCAATCTTGTCCTGCAGCGGATTGCCGGTCTCGGGATCGACGTCGTCCATGACCGTCATGTTCATCAATCCCCCGGTCGCTGCGCGAACCTTGTAGAGCCGCATGCCGCCGTCGAGGAAGTTCGAACGACCGGCGACGAAGTAGGCGAAATCATCCTGCACCAACACGCTGCCGTGCACCGGCCAGACGGATTCGAGTTGCTCGAACGACGGCAACCGCAGATCCGCCAAGGCCGCTTGGAACTTCCAGACCAGTTCGCCATCATTGGCGCGCAGGCAGTAAACCCAGCCGTCCGTCGAACCGAACAGGACCGTCCCCTTGTGGAAGGTCGGAGGCGAATCGACGCGTCCGCCCGTGGTGTGACTCCAAAGTTCCTCGCCCGTCTTTCCATCCAGGGCGACGACCCGATGCTGATCAATCTGCGCGACAAAAAGCCTTCCCTGCCCGACGACCACCGCGCTCAGGCGTCCGCCCAGTTCCGCCTTCCAGGCCTCCTTCAACTCGGTCGAAACTGCGTGCTTGGTCGAACCGCTGCGCGACGCGTCATTGCGGAAGGTGGGCCAGTCCTTGTTGGAATCTGAAATCTGAGATTTGGAATTTGAAATTGCGCCAAAAGCGGGGCCCTTGACGAGTTTGTTGGCGGGCTTGGAGTCCTTCAGCTTGGCGACCAGGTTGGCGCGCGTGCCCTTGGCCGAGGCCAGGGCGTTGAAACCATAAAGCTTGGCCTCGGGATAGCACGCGCAGTTGTGCGGCGGCGCGTAGGTCAGGCCATTGCAGGGCATGATGCCGTAGAGACAACCGCCGCGAACCCAATGGTGGATGTCCCAATGCTCCTTCGCCGGATCGACGAACTCAATGCCCGTCCGCGAGGGCAGCAGGAAATTCTCGGTCGCCTTGGCGATGTAGCAACGGTGATGAAACCAATAGGTCTCGACGTTCGGAGGGAAGGATTTCTCCACCTCGCCCGTGCGGAAGTTGCGCCCCGTGAAAACCCCGGAGTCGCGGCCGCTCGTCAACGGCGCCGTCCAGATCAGGTCATTCAACACCAGCAGGTCCTCCGGCGATTGATAACCGCCCTTTTCATGCGGTGAAGTCCACAACTCCTTGCCGGTCTTCGCGTCAAGCGCGACCATTGTCCGCTCGCCGCCGGCGTAGAGCAGGACTCCCTTGTAGGCGACCAGCTTGGGGCCGAAATTGAAGGTCATCGTCCGCTTCCGACTGACCTCCTTGCCCGTCCAAAGCTCCTTGCCGGAATTGCGATCCAGGCACACGACCTTCTTGTCGTCGTGGAAATAGACGCGCTCGCCGTCACAGGCCAGCGTCAGGGGCGCCACCTTGGACGGGCGCGTCCAGAGAAGACGGCCGGATCTGGCGTCGATCCCGACCACCTTGCGGGCCTTTTCATCCCAGGCGAATTCATTGCGCACGCGAGCCTGGTCGCCGGTGTTGAAGAAGGGATTGTAATCCTTGAGCTCCCATTCGTTGTCGTTGACCAGGGCGAAGACCTGATCGCCGGAAGCAATGATCTCCTCCGTGGCTTTCGTGCCCTCGTAGGTGCGGATCGTCTCGCCGGTCGCGGCGTTCAGCGCCACCAGCGGCGCGTCGATGCTCAGGGTCGCATAGACCACATCGTCCACCGCCACCAAGCGACGCGCCAATTGCGTCGGACCGCTCTTCAGCGGCCAGAGATGGCTGTGCCATTTGTCGATCTTGCGCTTCCAGAGAACCGTGCCGTTGAAGGCGTCGCGCGCGACCAGGGTCCACTTTGGCGGCATCTGGATCGAGATCCGGGAGCCCTCGTCCATGATGAAGAACAACCGCCCCTTCGCCGAAACCAGCGCGCTCATGCTGGCCATGCGGTCGTGATGCCGCGACCAACGGGGGCTGCCGACCCACTTCAAGTGCCGTGGCGGCCCCACGGCCGTATCCTTGGCGACCGCGTTGCCCGACGCGTCGTGCATCAGGTGCGTCCATTCATCGATGTCGGAAGGCCAGGCCTTGACCGCCTTGGTCCACTTGCCTCCCTGCTTCAGGTAGGCGACGCCATTCGGCGCCAGAATCCGCATGACCTCCTCCTTGGCGATCCCGCCCAGGTCCTCGGACACAACCAGGTTTGCCAGATCGTCGATGTAGGGCAGGCTGCCGCCATCGAAAACATCCACAGCAACGTCGCCATAGGCTCCGAGTGAACGGATATGCTTACGCGCCGCGTCTACATTGGCGGCGTTTTCATCAACGCCGTGCACCTGATAACGCTCGTTCGCGCGCAGGGCGGCGGTCAGAGCCCCGTCGCCCACGCCGACCTGGATCACGAGTCCGCCCTGGACGCCCGTCGCGTCGAGGATGCGTTTGGCGTCGGCATCCGCGTCGGCGAACGCAAGCCCGGCGATCAGCAGCGCCGACCCCGAAACGAATGAATACAGGAAACGCCCGAAGGCCGTGGGAGTAGAGAATGGCTTGACTGGCATTCGCGCAGAATAGGTTCAAGCGGCGCCTCGGTGAAAGGCATTTCTCACGCCGGGCCGGGCACAGAATTCCCTTGATGATTAAAAGGCCGACTCCTAGTTTTGCCTGCGTGAATTCCAGTCGTTTCGACTCCCCTCTCAAGTCCGCCCGATTGGGCCTGATTCCGCTGTTTTTCGCCCTGCTGTGCCAGGCTGCGTTCGCCGCGGACAAACCGGTCGATCCCGCGCTGCTCGACCGCTGGGAGCAGGCTGCGGAAGCGGGCAACAAGGACGCCCAGAACTATCTCGGTTATATCTACGCCAACGGCGACGGGGTGGAAAAGAACCCCTACCAGGCAATCCGCTGGTATCGCATGGCGGCGGAGAACGGCGTCGCTGACGCCCAGACCTATCTGGGCTACGCCTACTTCAACGGCGTCGGCGTCCTGACCAAACCCGACGAAGCGGTCGAATGGTGGACCAAGGCGGCCGACCAGGGTTCCGCCTCCGCCCAGGAGAACCTGGCCTACCTGTATTTCACGGGGACAGGGGTGGCCAAGGACATCGCCGAGGCGGCGCGCTGGTATCGTCAGGCGGCCGATCAGGGTTCCGCATCGGCGGCGTTCAATCTCGGCCTCATCTACGCCACCGGCGAAGGCGTCTACAACAATCCCGAGGAAGCCGCGACCTGGTATCGCGCCGCCGCGGCCAAGGGCCATCCCACCGCCCAGGACAATCTCGCCTACATGCTGTTCACCGGCGACCGCATTCCCAAGAACGTGAAGGAAGCCGTGCAATGGTGGACCAAGGCCGCCGACCAGGGCGTCGCTTCCGCGCAGGACAACCTCGGCTACATCCATTTCAACGGGGAAGGCGTCGAAAAGGACGCCGCGAAGGCCGTCAAATGGTGGAAGCAGTCCGCCGAACAGGGCGTCGCCTCCTCCCAATACAATCTCGGGCTGATGTATCAATC